>JAFXBK010000080.1 GCA_017521825.1 Oscillospiraceae bacterium | reverse complement strand
TTTTATTTGACGGCTTGAACACCTGTCATTATATCAGAAAGCTGATGTCTTTTTTCTGTAAGTTTGGAAACTCACCCGCATAGCGGGTGGTTTGTTGTACCCGAAACGGTAAAGCGTTTCGGGTACATGCTAATAGCATAAATAAAAAGAAGGAGTTCCGCTTTGCGGAACTCCTTTTTTATTCATATTTTACATATTCCGAAATATCCCCGACTTTTTCAACGCTTCTTATAATTTCTTTCACGGTTTCCTCGTCCATATTAAGCCTTGTTTCAAGCAGAAACATATTATAGCCGTCCGACCAGAAAATTACCCTTGTTCCAAAAGGGTCGCCCCGGAACCCGTCATAGCAGGGCTGGAACTCAACGCAAAAAAGTTCTTCACCGTCAATTTCAAAAACCGTTTCCAAAACTTCCGTTCCGGCCGGAACGCCGTAACCTATCGAAGCGCCGTTATCATAGTTCCATGCGGGATATTGGGTGAAAATTGCGTAAAGATTTTCGCCGTAATTATCATAAGCCATTATGTTAAAGGTTTCGCCGGCTTCGCCGCCGCAATCCGTCCAATCAGCGCTTTCCTCAAGATACATCGGAACGTAATAATCATGGAGCAGATGATCCGAATCCTCCGCAACGTCGATGTTAAAATGGATGTTATAATGATCGCCGCTGTATCCGCCGAGGGCTTCCATAAAAACAATGTCGCCCTCATAAACCGTGTTAAAAAACTTTGCCGCCGCAACGGCCGTTACGGAAAACAAAACCAAAAGCGCCGCCGCAAGCAAAAGACTTGTTTTTATTTTAAAATCTTTTTTCGCCGCGGTTTCGCTTTCCTCAATAAGCCCATCGTCAATTTCGTTCATCGCCATAAGAAATTTTTCTTCAGTCATGGGGCAAATCCCTCCTTTTCAAGGTGTTTTTTAAGTTTTTTGCGGATTCTGTAGAGAATTACCGCAACGTTACCGGGCAAAAGCGCATATCTTTTTCCGATTTCTTCGGTGGTTTCCATGAAAAAATAGCGCCGGATAAAAATTTTTCTTTCCCTTTCGGGAAGTTCTTTTGCAAAGCGGTTTATGCTTTTTCCAAGTTCCTTTGCAATAAAATTTTCCTCGACGTTTTCACCGGAAGGAACAATTTCCGAAAGTTCATCGAAAATTTCCGGTGTTTCCTTTCCGCCGCGTTTTTCCGCGGTTCTTTCCCGGAGCTTGTTAACGGCAAAATTCCTTGTTATTTTTGCAAGGAAAATTTTAAGATTTTCCGGTTTTTCCGGCGGAACGCAGTTCCAGAAGGCAAAAAGCGCAGAGCTGAAACATTCTTCGGAATCTTCCGGATTTCCAAGAATGTTTTCCGCAACTTTTTTGCAATAGGCACCATATTTTTCGGATATTATCGAAAGGGCTTCTTCTTTACCTGCAAAACAAAATTCGATTATTTCCTCATCGCGCAATTTTCCCCCTCCTTTTTTGTTTCTGAAAGGTCCTTCCAAATATAATGACACGGAATTTTAAAAGATATTACAAAAAATCCGCCCCGGAAAGGGCGGATTTTTTTAACTTGCAAGTATTCCGAATTTTTGTTTAACCCGCCTTAGCTTCGCTCCCCAGGAATCCGAAAGCAAAAGCAGGAAAATTACCGTTGCGGCGGAATGGATTCCGTCGGGAATAAGGCTTGTTACGCAAAGGCTTAAGTAGCTTTGCCAGGAAAGCCCATAGACAAAACCCGCGCCGTTCCAGATGTTGAGAATCCAGCCGTAGATATATCCGACAGCGACCCCGAAAACGATAAGCTGCCATTTCTTTTTAAGACACCCGGCCTTTGAAAGCAATCCGGCAATAAAACCTATAAGCCCCCAGGCGAACATCTGCCAGGGAGTCCAGGGACCCTGGCCGAAAAAGAGGTTGGAAGCAAGTGCGGCGATTGCGCCGGTAAGGAAACCCGCTTCCGGTCCGAAAACCATTGCGGTAATAACGATTATTGCGGAGGTTGGCTTAAAATGCGGAACAAAGGCAAAAGCCGCCCTTCCGACCGCGGCGATTGCCGCCATTACCGCAAGTGGAATCCATTCCCTTGCCTGGGGCTTTTTCATTTCGTAAAGCATAAGGAACGGAATAAGCGCAAGGATAACCATAACAAGGCTTATAAATCCATAGTTTTTTGCGCCGGTTGCCATAAATGCCCAAAGGGTTACGGGAAAAAGCAGACAGACGAAGATAAAAGCCGCTTTTGTCCGGAAGTTTTTTAAAGAAGGCTTCTGCAAAGCTTTTCACCTTCCTCGCAAGTTATGATGTTCTGAACAAGATGCCTTGTCATGCGGCTTGCGGCGGTTGTATAAAAGCTGTTTTCCGAAAAGAATTTTTTCGGAGTTCCTTCGGAAACAATGTAACCGTCGAAGAAAAGCATGCAGTGGTCGGAATATTTTGCACAGAATTCTATATCGTGGGTAACCATGAGCACGGTTTTTCCTTCCGATGCAAGCTCACGGAGAATATTACCCATATTTTCCTTTGAAAGAGCGTCCATTCCCTTGGTGGGTTCGTCAAGAAGAAGAATTTTCGGTTCCAGAAGAAGTATCTTGGCAAGGGCGGCCTTTTGCATTTCGCCGCCGGAAAGGTCATAAGGGTGGCGGTCAAGAAGGGAATCCACTTCCATTTTTTTCGCCATGCTCAAAACCCTTTCCTCAATTTCCGCTTTGGAAAGTTTTTTGCCAGCAAAAATTTCTTCAAGGTCGCGGCGAAGAGTTTCAAAAACAAAAAGGGACTGGGGGTTTTGGGGAAGAACGGCCATGTTGTGCTCAAAAAGCTCGGTGCCTTTATATTTGCTCAGTTCTTTTCCGCAGATTTTGATGCTTCCCATATTATATTTGCGTTTTTGGGAAACAACGGAGAGCATTGTTGTTTTTCCGGCGCCGTTTCCGCCAAGAATAGAGCAAACTTCGCCTTTTCTTACGGAAAGGGAAAGATCCCTGAGCACCGGGTCGGCGCCTTTTTCGTACTGGAACCAGACTTCCGAAACGTCGATTACTTTTTCTTCCGGTCTTTCAAGGTTTTCGAGCACCGGAGATTTTGGATGTTTTTCGTCAACAAGGCGGCTGAACCAGCTTCTGCCTTCTACGATGCTCAAAGGGCATTCTCCTTTGAGCACGCTTCCGTACATTCTTGCCGGGGTCGGAAGAGCCTTATACATTCCTTCATGTTCCTCGGTTGCAAGATACTGCGCCATTTCCTGGGGCGGAAGGAATTTTTTAACTTCGCCGTTTTCCATAAGGAGAACTTTATCCGCATAGCCGTAAACTTCCTCAAGGTTATGCTCGGTGATGATTATGGTGGTTCCCAGTTCAAGGTTTATCTTGCGTACGTTTTCAAGGAATTCCCTTGCGGCGATGGGGTCAAGCTGGCTTGAAGGTTCGTCAAGAATAAGAAGCTTCGGCTGCATGAGCATAATTGAAGCAAGGTTAAGAAGCTGCTTTTGTCCGCCGGAAAGTTCGGCGGTTTTCTTCCGGAACCAGTTGTGGATTCCGAAATAGTTCGCCATTTCCGCAACCCTGCTTCGGATAATCGGCGTTGCAACGCCGAGATTTTCAAGACCAAAGGCAAGTTCATGCCAGACCTTATCCGTAACAATCTGGGCGTCCGGATTCTGCATTACGAAACCGATTTCCCCGGCGGTTTTTTCTTCCGGAAGGGAATAAACGTCCTCGCCGTAAAATTCAACGGTTCCTTCGGTTTTTCCAAAAGGCTTGAGCTGGGGTTTTATGCTTTTTAAAAGGGTAGATTTTCCGCAGCCGGAAGGGCCGCAGACAACAATAAATTCCCCTTCGTTAACGGTAAAACTGATATCACGGAGGGCGGATTCATTCCCGATGGCGTAATCGAAGCTGAAGTTTTTTATTTTAAGCGCTTCCATTTCAAATCCTCCTTAATCTGAATTACCGCCGGTAAAATTCCAAGCGTTATATACAAAAGGTAAACAATTATGTCGATAAAATCAATTTTTTGGAAAACCATTGCGGGATAAAACTCCATGGTTCCCCTGCCGCTTGCATAGGTAAAAATTTCCGCGGCAAAAAGAACAAGAATAAGCGCAAGCATTTTTGCGTCCTTTTTTCCGAAGCGGAAAATGGAAAAGGTGCTCCGCTTATGCTGTCCGTAACCCCTTGCGCGCATTGAATCCGCGGTTATCACCGCATCTTCCAGCGCCCAGCTTACAAGGATCGAAAGTATTCTTGCCCCGGAACGTATTCTTTGCTTAAGGCTTCCGCTTTTCCAGTCAAGGCCGATGCTTCGCTGGGAATCCGCGATAATTTTTACCTGGGCCAAAAGCCGCGGAATAAGCGAAAGGGTCATGGAAACGATAAGCGCTATCGAAGGAAGAACCCTTCCGAAAATATAGATGAATTTATCGGAAGTTACAACGGTGTTGTAACAGGTGAACCAGATAACCGCCGCGAACATCATTCCGGCGGAAACGATTCCGTAAACAACAGCTTCAAGGGTGACCGGGTTATCAAAAAGATAAAAAAGAATAGTCGCACCCCGGTGGTTAAAAAGTGGGTTCGCAAGGGCGATGAAAATGAACATCGGAATTCCGAAACCAAGGGTCGTAAAAACGGTTTTTTTGCCGTTTATCATTCCGGAAGCAAAAATTGCACAGCACAAAGAAACCGCCACGAAAACCGGGTGGATAAAAAGAAGGGTTCCCGCAATTACCGCCGCAAAATAGATAAAACTTACCCAGGGGTGATAAAGCGAAAGACCGGATTCTGTTTTAAGCTTCTTTTCGGAATCCATTTTTTTGCTTCCTTTTTTAAAAATTAATGTCCGTAAGTGTCGCCAACGTCTTCGCCAAGGTCGCAGGTATAAATAATTTCGATCCGGTCGCCGCGCTCGATTTTATACTGGCCCATGTTAAAACTCGGGAACCAGCCGTTTACCTGATACATCCAGCCGGAAAGAGGGCCGCAATCAAATTCATAAAGGTTCGCAACCCCTTCGATATAAGGTATCTTTGCGTTTCCGGTATATTCCATGTGGATTTTGTTTTCTCTTACAACTTCGGCAAGAATATCAAAAACCGTTGCGCCGTCCTCGTAAGCGGTTTCGTAATCTTTAAGAATAACTCCGTCTTCCGGAAGAACCGAAAGCATGGATTCGGAAAGTTCGCCGCTTTCGATGGCGGTTTTGCAGGTTATGCTGATATAACAGATGTTTTCGTCCGGGCGGTTTTCAAGTTCAACCTTTCCGGATTTCATGGCTTCTTTAAGTTCTTCTTCGCTGAGTTCCATGTTATATCCTTCAAATCCGCTGAAGCTGTTTCCGGAAGGAAGGTCGCTTTGGCAACCGGAAAGAACCATTATAAAAACAAGCATTATTGCAAAAATCTTTTTCATTTTTTCATAATCCTTTCTTTAGACAATAAAAAAAGCAGTCCCGAAAAAGGACTGCAGGCGAAACAAAGCCGGCTTGGATTCATCCTTTCCCAATGAATTCCCGCGCGAAGTTTTTACGGCAAGTCTTCTGGCTTATGCTTCATCCGGAAAAAACGTCCTTCCCATTAAAAAACAGTGGACAGAAAATGTTTTTCCCGTCGGCAATTACAGCTGAGGTAGCAGCCGCGGATTTTAACCGCGTTCCTTTTTACCGCAAAAAAATTGCGGCCGTAAAAATCGTTGATATTAAGTTCAAAAGATATTATAGACCCAAAATCGAATTATGTCAACCGGTAAGGTTTACCGGCGCAAGAAATGAAAAAAGAGGAATGTTCCGCAAAATTCCGTAAGCCAGCGCAACGGCAATTAAAACCCAGATTGCTTTCATCGGGATTTTTCCGGAAATTTTGTCCTTCCCGAAGCGGATATAACTTAAAAAAAGCGCACCGAAATAAGCCCCGATAAGCGGCAAAGCAAGGGTGAATATTGCGTTATAGCGAAGCGCCTGGTAAAAATCCAGATGCAAAATCGAACGAAGCGCCCTTGAGGAACCGCATCCGCTGCAGTAAAACCCAGTAAGCTGGTGGAAAACGCAGGGGATTCCCGCTCCTTCGCCTTCGCCGGTAAAATAAAGATAAACCAAAGCGGCGGCGGCAAAAAAGGCCGCCGCCAGGGTTATTGCCAATCTTTTTTTCATTAATAGTAAAGGAGTTCGTTGGTAATGCCTGCGGCAATTCCGAGAGCGAAGAGAACGATATACGCAACAACAAAGATAAGGCCGAGGGCAAGACCGATCCAGAAGCTTGTTTTTGCAATTTTAAGTTTGCTGGCGGCATCCTCAAAATCGCCTTTTTCGGCGGAAACATGGCCGATTATGGCAAAAATAAGGCTTATGATACCGGTTATCTGGCAGCAGGTGAAAATTTCGATGGCGGAAAGAACTATCCAGAGAACGGTGTTCGGTTTTTCGCCGGAAACATTCTGCTGTGCCGGATATTCAGGCATTACCGGAGGAACATAGGAACCCTGTTCCTGATATTCGTTATATGTATCCTGATGATATTCTCCCTGTACCGGAACTTCCTCAACGGAAATTTCCTGAACAGGTGCTTCATAAACGGGCTGTTCGGCTTCAACTTTCATTCCGCAGTTTCCGCAAAAAACGCTCCCTTCGTGAAGTTCCGCTCCGCAGTTTTTACAATTCATAAATATACCTCCTTGGATAAATAATTATCAAAATCAAACTCCGGCAATCATGCCGATGAAAAACGTTATTACACCGACAATAACCGTAGCGATAAACCATTTTTTTGATGTTTCAATGTTTTCTTTCGCCTGCTCAAAATCTCCGGCGCTTATGTTTCCGCTTGCCTTCGCGGCATAAACCGTTGTTCCGATTCCGCCGATAAGACAGCAGAAAATCGAGGAAAGAACGCCTATAACGATCCAGAGTGTGGCGTTGGGTTCTTCGTAATCCGAAGAGCCTTCCCTTCGGACGGTGTTCGGCGAATCTTCGGAAACGTTCCAGTATTCAAGCTTTGCTCCGCAGCCCGGACAAAAGTTTTCGTCTTTTCCGATTTCCCTTCCGCAGTTTTTACAGAACATAAATTCCGCCTCCCTTTTATTTAAGTATCAGTGCCGCAACAATTCCAATTACAACTTCGATTACAAAAACTATTATTGTAAAAACAAACCAGCCTGCCGCCTTATCAATATATCTTGATGCGGTGGCAAATTTTCCTCTGTTCTGAGCGTTGTTTGCCTTGACGGCAAAAACAGTTGTTACAATTCCGCCGATTAAACAGCAGAAAAGCGAGGAAAGAACCCCCAGGATTATCCACAAAGTTGTGTTTACTTTTACGCTGCTGTATTCATCGTCATCATCGTCATCAAAATCATCGGATACGTATTTTTTCGGTTCCTCCTTCGGTGAAAAAGCCGGCTTCGGCGCGGTTTTTGCCGAAAGTTTTACCGGATTTTTCGAAGGTTCGTTTATATAATTTTCGTTTCCGCAGTTTACGCAAAAACAATCGTTGCGGGAAGTTTTTGCTCCGCAAACGGTGCAGTATCTTAAATCAATGGGGGCAAATTCCCGCTTAAGGAAAGAATCGAGCGTTTCGCCGCAGCTTGGGCAAACGCCGTTTTCAAAAGCGCTTCCGCAATCCGGGCAATAATTTCTGCCCCTTTTAAAAGCGGCTTCGTTCCTTCTTCCGCAAACATGGCAGTATCTTCTTACCTCATAAATTTCGCGGCCGCAGCCTTTGCAGGTAACTTTATTCCGGTTTTTCGGGGTGTTCCAGCTCCATTCCTCATCGGTTCCGCAGCCTTCGCAGATTCCTTCAAAATCATATCTTCCGCCGCATCTTTCGCAATATCCCATTTATTTTTTCTCCTAAATGCTTTTACAAATTTCAGTTTGTTGTAACCTGGATTATCACCGCCGCAACCATAAAAGCAAGAACAATTGCACAGCCGGCGAAGAACCAGATTTTTGCAAAAACTGTTTTTCTTTTTGCAAGATCATATTCCAATTCATTTTCCGCCCTTTTTGCGCCGATGGAACAGATTATCGTTCCGATTCCGGTGGGCAAACAGCAGATTACGAGCGAAACGATTCCAAGAACAAGCCAAAGGGTTGTGTGGAGATCCGCAAAATAATATCCGGAATATCCGGCCGATTGGGTCGTTTTTGACTGTTCCGGAATTTTTGCGGTAGTCTTTATGGTTTCAGTCTGTTCGGATTCCCTTTTGCGCTCGGCTTCTTCCCTGATCCGGCGCCTTTCCTCTCTTCGGCGCTCGTTTCTTTCGTTATATTCCTTCAGCTGTTTGCTGCGAAGCTCCTTCCGGGCTTCCATTCGCTCAAGAAATTCCTTTTCTTCCCTTGCGGCAACGGATTTAGGAACTTCAAGCGGGCTGTATATATAATTTTCATTTCCGCAGTTAATGCAGAAACCATCGTCTTTTGAAACTTCGGTTTCACAGCTTGGGCAATATCTTTTTTTATTGGGTTCCAAATCCCGCTGCTGAAAATATTCAAGAGTTCTTCCGCATTCCGGGCAAACTCCGTTTTCAAAAGCGATTCCGCACCCTGGACAGTAATGCTCGCCTTTTTTGAAGGCAAGTTCGTTTACCTCTCCGCAATTTTTGCAAAATCTGCGAACTTCATACATTTCTTCGCCGCAATTTCTGCATTTTATCGTATTTTTATTGTTTTTCGGTTCAAAGTAAGACCATTCATTGTCATCTCTGCATTTGTTGCAGACGCTTGCAAACAAATCCTCATTAAAATAGATATTTCCGCCGCATTTCTGGCAATAACGGCCCTTTCTTGCGTAGGGATTATCTTTTTTCCTGGGTGTGACTATGCGAAACGGTTTATCTATGTAGTTTTCATTTCCGCAATATATACAAAAAAAGTCATCGGCATTAATTTGATTAGAGCATTTGCTGCAAAATCCCAACTGATTTTCTTTAATGCTGCGGTTTAAAAACCACATTTCTCTTGTTCCGCAGTTTGGGCAAACTCCGTTTTCAAAAGCAACGCCGCATTCCGGGCAGTAGCGCTCGCCCTTTTTAAAGGCGGCTTCGTTTTTTTCTCCGCAAAAAAAGCAGTACCTTCTGGTTTTGTAAATATCTGTTCCGCAATTGGTACATTTTACTTTATCCGATTTTTCCGGAAGGAACCAGGTCCATTTGTGGTTATCACCACAGATTTCGCAATTTCCGTCTTTTCCGATTCTTCCGCCGCATCTTTGGCAATATCCAAGGTCGTCATCGCCCTCAATTTCACAAAAATCTTCGTCATCAAAACTTTCGTTATTTGCCACAGGGAATTCCCCCTTTCTTTGCATCTGTTTACAGTATAACAAAATAGTTTTTCCAATACAACAGAAAAAAGTTTAAGATTTTCTTATTTTCTTCCAAAAATTCATTTTTTCTTCATTGTAAAATTTCCGGTTCAATGCTAATATATATTATATTACATTTTTAAAAGAACGGAGGTGTTTTCTGCGTGCTCAAAAAACTGATATGTTTTGCGCTGGTGCTCAGCTTTGTTTTTTCCGGCTGCAGCGCGCCGAAGACCCTTGGCTTTGATATGTCCCGAGGGGTAGATTCCTTTGACCCGCAGCTTGCCGGAAGCGACCCGGAACTTATAATTGTCGAAAACTGCTTCCAGGGACTTCTTGATAAGGACGAAAACGGAACCCTTATCCCCGGCGCCGCGGAAAAATGGGAAGTTTCCGAAAACGGCCTTGTTTACACCTTTTATCTTCGTAAAAACCTTTTTTGGAGCGATGGGGAAACGCCGGTTACCGCGGACGATTTTCTTTTTGCATTCGAAAGGCTTTTCAGCCCGGAAACTTCCGCCCCTTCCCGAAGCGACTTTTTTAATATCGAAAACTCCGAAAAAGTCCTCAGCGGAACCTATTCCAAACAGGCCCTTGGAATAAAGGTTATCGATAAACACACCCTTACCATAACCCTCCAAAGTCCGGACCCGCTTTTTTCGGATCTTCTTACAAACGCGGCGGCAATGCCCTGCAACAGAAAGTTTTTCGAGGAAACAAGGGGTCGCTACGGCCTTGGACTTTCCTATACTATTTTTAACGGCGCATATTACGTCCGCCGAATCAACAACTACAGTTATGTTCTTTCTCCGAACGAACACAGCCCTATCGCCAATGAAGAATATGAAAACGTCTATCTTTTCGTAAAAGATGACCCGAAAGCCGATGCGGTAAACCGCCTTCTTGAGGAAACCGTTGACTGTTCCGTAATAAATCCTTCCGATAAGGATTTTCTTATCGAAGAGGGTTTTGATATCCTTGAAAGCGAAAACACCACCTGGGCCATGGCTTTTAACACCAAGGACGAGGTTCTTAAAAACAACAAAATCCGCCGGGCAATTTCCTACGCAATAGACAAAACCCTTCTTGCGCCGAAAATTGAAGAAAACTTCCGCATTGCCGAAGCCTTTGTTCCGCCCTGCGTTACCCTTAACGGCGAAATTTACCGCGAAACGGTTGGCGAGGAATTTGCCGGTTTTGAATTTGACCCGAAAATCGCCTCCGACCTTTTCAAGGAAGGCCTTGAAGAACTTGGGCTTACAAAACTTACGACCCTTACGATTATCTGTACCGAAGAATTTATTCCCGCAATGGGCTTTGTTCAAAAAAGCGTGCAGGATAACCTTGCGGTTTTCATAAACCTTGTTCCGGTAACGGAAGAAGAACTGGACTCCGCCGTTGCTTCCGGGAATTATGACCTTGCGCTTGTTCCCATAACTCCCCAATACGATAACCCAAGCGCGGTTTTTTCCCTTTTTACCGATTCGGATAACATAACCGGTTTTTACCACGAAGAATTCAGCAAGGCGGTAAATTCCGCTTCGCAAAAGGAAGATTATTCCGCCATGGCGGAATCCTTTTCCGTTGCGGAACAAATGCTTCTCCAGGCAATGCCCGCCCTTCCGCTTTTTTACGAAACTTCATATTTCGCGGTTTCTCCGCGAATTTCCGGTCTGGATTATTCCGTCTATGGCGGCCATATAACTTTCCGGTTCTGCGAATAAAACTTCTCTTGATGATATAAAAAAAACGGGCGCACCTTATGTGCGCCCGTTTTTTTATGATTATGCCGAAACTGTGATGTTTTGTTTTTAACGAACAAGTTTTTGGGGCAAAAACCCCTGTTTTACTGTTTAAAGTGACAAAGTTTGTAAATATTTTCCTTCAAAAACAGCCTTAAAACGGTTACAATTCTGTCAAAATTATTGACTTTTCCATCCAAAAATAGTATCATAACAATGAAATATGGGGTAAACTCCATATTTACTAAAAAGAAGTGTAGAAACACTGAAAATGTAAGGAGTGTCACTATGAAAAAACTTCTCGCAATGCTTCTCGCACTCGTAATGGTTCTTTCCTTCGCAGCATGCGGAACCCCCGCAGAACCCGAAGAACCCTCTGAACCCGAAGTTCCGACCGAACCCGAAGAACCCACCGAGCCCGAAGAACCCACCATCGTACATGTAGAACATGCAGACTGGTCTGAAGAAGTCAAAAAAGCTATCAACGATTTTGTTGATACCTACGCATTCACCGAAAATGCATACGTAGTATTCGACTTCGACAACACCACCTCTATCTTCGACGTTGAAGAGCAGCTCGCTGTTTACCAGCTTCAGGTAATGGCATTTGCATTCACCCCCGAAGAAATCTCCGACATCCTCTTCACCGAAATCGGCGATCATGATGAAGACAGAACCGACCTTGGTTACGGCAATGGTTCTTATGCAGACTGGGTAGCAGACATCACCGCTGCTTACACCTATCTCTATGAAAACTATGGTCCTTTCACCGCTGCTGGTCTTGACGAAGCTGCACAGGCTGAAATCCAGGCTGATCCTCAGTGGGCTGAATTCGCAACCAAAATGCGTGCAATGTATGACCTCGTTTATGACGCAGAGTCCCCTGCAGTTGCATATCCTTGGGTACTTTATTGGTTCACCGGCATGACTGAACAGGAAGTTTATGACCTTGCTGCAGCATCCCACACCCACTACGGTGCAGTTGAATCCGAATACGTAACTTGGGAATCCCCCGCTGACATCGAATCCAAAGTTGGTCAGGTAACCTACGAATGGACTTCCGGTACCGGCGTATCCGAAAACCTCCAGGAACTCTACAGAGTTCTCGACGCAAACGGCATCGATGTTTGGGTATGCTCCGCATCCGCAATCGATCCTATCCGTGCTGCTGTTGACGTTTACGGTCTCCATGATTATGTAACCGGCGTTATCGCAATGGCAAGAACCCTTAACGAAGAAGGCAAATATGTTAACTCCTACGACTACGAAACCGGTTACGGCTGGCTTATCGAAAACGGCGAATGGGTAAAAGATAACGTAGCTCTTGGCGCACAGACCCAGGGTGTTGGTAAAGTTCAGGCTATCAACGCTGTTATCTATCCTCGCTATGGCGTAGGTCCTCTCGCTGGCTTCATGGATTCCACCGGCGACTACAACTTCTGCACTGAATATGATAACCTCAAACTCGTTATCTGCTTCAACCGTGCATCCAGAAAAGTAACCGATGGCGGCGGCGTTATTGCTGAACTTGCTATTTACCAGAGAGATTACCTTGGATACACCGATCTCGCAACTGCAAACGAAGCAGGCGATACCTACTACGTACTCCAGGGTCGTCAGGAAAATGGTCACCGCGGACTTCTCGCTTCTGACTATACCCTCAGACTTGGCAAGACCTCCGGTCTCCTCTTCAGAAATGACGACAACTTCGCACAGCTCTTCTACATGATCGACAACGAAATGACCACTGAAGAAGTTATCAACATGTTCGCTCTTAAGACTTCTGCAGACGATTCCGTTCTCGACTTCAAATATGGTTTTGTTTCCAACTATGCTGGTTACAAGAACATTGAAAATGAAGAAAAAGAAGTTCACGTTCACAACTGGAGCGAGTGGATCGAAAAAGACGGATACAAATATCGTTTCTGCCTTGACTGCCACCTCGAAAGAGTTGTTTACACCGAAAAAGTTGAAGACGAAACCAACCCCGGCACTGGTGCTCCCGTTGTTTTCCCCTTCATCGCAATCATTGCTGCAGCTGCAGTATGCTTCAAGAAATAATCTTAAAGCTTAAATAAAAAAGAGCTTCCGCTTTGCGGAAGCTCTTTTTTTGAGCATATTTATAATTTATAAAACAGCAGTTTCAATAAGACGCAGCACTTATTCTGCGGCCATCTTAAGG
>JAFXBK010000079.1 GCA_017521825.1 Oscillospiraceae bacterium | reverse complement strand
TTATTAATATAACATAATAAGGGAAATTTTGCAACAGAAGGGATTTTTGCTTATTGAAAATTAAAACGGCAACTGATAAAATAAAATTGGATAAAAATTTGCGTAGGTGAGGATAATGAACTTCAAAATAAGAAGATGGGAGCTGTCTGATGCGAGAGATTTGGCGACAGCTCTTTCAAATAAAAAAATACAGGATAATTTGCGAGATGGGTTACCATACCCTTACACCGAGCAGGATGGAAAGGAATTTATTTCTGCTATGCTTGCCGCTGACGAAAACGATACGTTTGCCTTTGCAATTACGGTAAATGGAAAAGCAATCGGCAGTATCGGTGCTTTTCGTCAAACAAATATTCATAATAAAACAGCCGAGCTTGGCTATTACATAGCTGAAGAATATTGGGGTAAAGGAATTATGACTGAAGCAGTCAAACAACTTTGTGATTATGTGTTCTCTCATACTGATATTATCCGTATTTATGCAGAGCCGTTTGCCTACAATATCGGCTCTTGTCGTGTGCTTGAAAAAGCAGGTTTCCAATATGAAGGCACACTCCGCAGCAACGCATTGAAAAATGGCAATGTGTTGGATATGAAGATGTACTCAAAATTAAAAACAGAACTGTGAATTCCAATTTATCGAACAGATTAAAGAGGCTCAAAAGAGCCTCTTTTTTGTTTTCATATTTCCGCCCTTTTACGAATATAAATATTCCATAAAAAATTTTGGAGGAAAGTGAAATGACGGAATATCTGCCGGAAGGCTACCTTATAGATACACCAAAAAACAAAAACGCTCTTTCGGGCATCGAAAGCCTTAAAGAAGCGCAGAAAAACAAAACAATTCTTGAAGCAAGGGCAACCGTTTGCACCGCAAGGCACGACCTTATTATCGAACTTGGCGGAATCCGCGGAATTATTCCGAGAAACGAGGGCGCCATTGGAATCGAAAGCGGCGAAACAAGGGATATTGCCCTTATTTCAAGGGTTGGAAAACCGGTTTGCTTCATCATCACAGATTTTGAAAAGGATAAAAACGGTCGCCTTATGGCTATTTGTTCAAGAAAATCGGTTCAGGAAGAATGTACCGCAAATTATCTGGATAACCTTGTTCCCGGGGATATAATTCCGGCGGTTGTTACCCATATGGAAAATTTCGGGTGTTTCGCGGATATCGGCTGTGGAATTTCCTCCCTTCTTCCGATAGATTCCATAAGCGTTTCGCGCATAAGCCACCCTTCCGATCGGTTTAAAAGCGGCCAGAAAATTTTTGCCGTTGTTTCCGGAAGGGATCCTTCCGGAAGGATTTGCCTTTCGCATAAAGAACTTCTTGGAACATGGGAGGAAAACGCCGCGAATTTTTCCGCCGGGGAAACAGTTGGCGGAATAATCCGTTCCGTTGAGGATTACGGCGTTTTTGTGGAACTTGCGCCAAATCTCGCTGGGCTTGCGGAAAGCTGTTCAAGGCTTAAACCCGGCCAGAAAGCTTCGGTATATATAAAAAGCCTTATCCCCGATAAAATGAAGATAAAGCTGATTATAGTGGATTCCTTTGAACCCGAAAACGAACCGGATGAACCGGAATATTATATTACAAAAGGCCACATGGATTTTTGGCAATATTCCCCGGAAGGATGTTCAAAAAACGTTTCAACCTTTTTCTGATTTTTCAATTCTTCGGGAAATAAGCGCCATTATTTCCGCAACTTTTGTTTCCCAAAAATCGTTTCCGTTATAAAAAGCGTTGACCCCTGAAAGGTTTTTTCCGCTATAATATTTTCCGTTTTCGGAAAGATAATTTTCCGCTATTTTTGATGCGACAAAATCTACACAATCCGCCTTGCTTTCAAAATTTTTTCCGCTCCAACCGAAAATATTATTGGGACGGAAGCAATATTTTCCCCAACCGGATTCCAGCGCCGCAACCGCGCAGAGAAAAAGCGCATTTACGCCGTATTTTTCTTCCGCGGCAAAAAAATCTTCCGCAAGGCAAAAAAGTTCGCCGGAAAGCCCTTTGGAAAGTTCTTCCGCGGAATATCCGCAGGGAACCGTAAGATCGGCCGCCGCCGCTTCCCTTTCGGTTATTCCAAAAACTTCCGTTTTCGGGAAAACTATTGAAAGCAATATAAAAACAGCAATAAGTTTTTTCATAGTAATAAAAGCTCCGTTCTTTTTTGATTTTTGCTTTGAAGCAACCAAAGCATTGGAAAAAAACGGAGCTTTTATTCATTTTTTTCAGAAGATTACCGGCTGAAGCTGTTTTCCCGAAAGGGCGGATTCTATTGCCTCGGCGCTTTTTTCAAAATGTGCGACCATGGAAGCGGGTTTTCCTTCCGGAAAATCCTGGCCCATGGGAACAAAATAAACGTTTTTCGCGTTAAGAAGCGTTCCGATATTTCTTGCGGAAGCGCCCAGAGCATCGTTGGTGGAAACGGCAATAACAAGCGGCCTTCCGTTCCTTAAATGGGCTTTTGCTGCCATTGTGACCGCCGTATCGGTTATTCCGTTCGCAAGTTTTCCAAGGGTATTACCGGTGCAGGGTTCGATAAGCAAAACGTCAAGAAGTGCCTTCGGGCCGATGGGTTCCGCCCCGGCGATTGTTGTAATTGGTTTCTTTCCGCAGATTTCGGTAATTTTTCGGATAAAATCCTCCGCTTTTCCAAAGCGGCTGTCAATGGAGGAAGCTCCTTCGGACATAATCGGCGTTATATCGTAAATTTGGGAAAGTTTTTCCATTTCCGCAAGAACTTTTTTAAAGGTGCAAAAGGAACCGCAAAGGGCAAAACCAAGGCGTTTTTTATCTGGCATCCGAATCCTCCTTTTCCGAAAGAATGTTGAGCACGGTTTCTTTTAAAATTTCGCCGGCGGTTTTCGGCGCAAATTTTCCCGGAAGGCCAAGAGCCTTCTCCGCGGTTATTCCAAGTTCCTTTGCCGCAAAAAAATCCGTTCCGCAGGGTTCGGAAGCAAGGTCGATTATAATTGCGCTTTCATCCATGAGCATAAGCCGTTCTTTGGTGAGCACCGGAGCCGGAACGGTGTTGAAAACAACCTTGAATTTATGGATTTCCTCATCAATAAGCCGAAATTCAAGGGGCGTCATGCCTTCGCTTCTTATCCACGCAAGGTCGGAACAGCGCCTTGCGGCGACGGTTACCTTTGCGTCAAGCGCCTTTAAAATGGCTGAAAGAAGCCTTCCAATCCTTCCGTGGCCAAGAATGAGCACCGGAACGGTGCTTATGGATTCGGTGAGCATTTCCATAAGTTTTGCGGCGGCGGCTTCCGCCGTAAGGGCCGCGTTCCTTACTGTAAATTCTTCCCTTCGGTAATAATCAAAAACCGAAACTCCGGATTTTTTTGCCTTTAAAACGATTTCTTCCGGCAAAATTCCGCCCATGAGCACCGCGCCTTCCGGAAGATGCTCAACAATTTCCGAAAGTTTTGTTTTTCTTTTTGAAAAAGCGGTTTTAAGAAAACCTTCGCCGTCCGAACACGGCAGGGGCAAAATTACGTTTTTTGCTTTTTTAAAATCCTCCGGTTTTTCGATTTGTTTTAACCCTTTTAAAAGTTCCGCTTCCTCAAGGGCAAAAACCGAAACTTCGTGACCTTCTTTTTCCAATGCTTTTGCAAGATAGACCGACCGAAGGTCGCCGCCGGCTATGTAAAACGAATTTTTCATTTTTTCAAAACCTCCGATTTTCCGGTATGCCATATCTTATGCGTTTTTTTCCTTTGGGGTTACATTCACGGTTTTTTTCGTTTTTTCATAAAATGCCATTGAACGAAAGGAGGATTTTTTATGTTTTTTGATGCCCTTGCAGTGCTTGTTATCACCTTTTTTGCTTCTTTGGGAATGGTCGAGGCGGCGGAATGGCTTTTAAAAAACCCGCTCCGTAAGAAAATAAAGCACAAAGTTTTCGTTGTTGCAAAAGTAAGTTCCGCGCCGGAAGAAGACCTTGAACCGGCCTTGCGAAGCGTTATTGCGGAAACCGACGGACTTCACCGGGAAATTTTTCTTGATTGCGAAGGGGCTTCCGAAGAAGCCCTTAAAATTTGCGAAAGGCTTGAACGGCGGTTTGACTGCAGCCTTTTCCGGGGTGAGGAAGAACTTTTTTCAATGTTCCGGGAAGGTTTACAGAAAAGTAAAAAAACGCTATAATATGTTCCATAGATTATAAGGACGGAGAAAGAACCAAATGCTTGATAAAAACGAAAAACAGGAACCGGAACGCATCAGCGGCACCGTTGACGGAATTGTTGCATATAAAGCGGAAAGCGGTTTTGTTGTTTTTGATCTGGATATGCAGGGCGAGCTTGTTACGGTTGTTGGCGAGCTTGGCAAGGTTGAAGCCGGCGAGGAAGTTTCCCTCACCGGCACTTTCGCGTCCCATCCTACCTATGGAACCCAGTTCCGCGCCGATGTTTGCGAAAGAAGGCTTCCCGCTTCCGCAACCGCTATCCGCAAATATCTTTCCGGCGGTTCTTTTAAGGGAGTCGGTCCCGCTCTTGCAAAACGAATTGTTGAGGCTTTCGGCGAATATACTCTTGAGGTCATCGAAAACACCCCTCTTGAACTTGCAAGAGTCAAAGGCGTTTCGGAAAAACTTGCTCTTGAAATAAACACAGAATATCTCCGGGCTTTCGGCGCAAGAAAAGTTATGTCTGCTTTACAGGATTTTGGCCTTGCGGCCGCCGTTGCTGTTCGCGCCTGGAAAAAATGGGGTACCAACGCCATTGATTTTATCAAAGAAAACCCCTATCTCCTTTGCGACCCGGAAATCGGTCTTGATTTTGCCGAGGCAGACGCGATTTTTACCAAAAAAGGCGACCCAAAAGATAAGCGTCGCCTTAAAGCGGGAATAAAACACGTTCTTGTTCATAACCTTGATAACGGCCACACCTGCCTTCCGGAGGAAAGCCTTCTTGCGGCTTCCGCCGGCCTTTTAGGCGAAGCGGAAGAAATGGCCGATGCCCTTGAGGAACTTGTTCAGAAAGAGGAACTGGACGAATATTACCGCAACGGAAGAAGATATATCTATCTTCCTTCCCTTTTCCTTGCGGAAACATCCGCCGCCGGAAGGCTTAAAATGATGCTTATGGGTTCGGAAGAAAAACCTTCCGCCGCCCTTGATAAATCCATAGAAATTCTTGAGGAAGAACTTGGAATTGAATATGATTCCTTACAGAAACGCGCCCTCAGGAATGCCGTTCAGAACCACGTTTTTGTTCTTACCGGAGGCCCCGGAACCGGAAAAACCACAACCCTTAACGCACTTATAAAACTTCTTGAACAGCAGGGTGACGAGGTTTTGCTTGCGGCGCCCACCGGAAGAGCCGCGAAGCGTCTTTCGGAACTTACCGGCCACGAAGCGAAAACCATCCACCGCCTTCTGGAAGTTGATTATTCCGGAAACGATCTTATTCCCCTTTTCCGAAGAAACGAAAAAAATCCGCTTAAATGCGACACCCTTATAGTGGACGAGATGTCCATGGTGGACACCCTTCTTTTTGATTCGCTTCTTCGGGCGCTTCCATTCCACAGCCGCCTTGTTATGGTCGGCGACAGCGACCAGCTTCCTTCCGTCGGCGCCGGAAACGTTCTTCATGACCTTATCCGCTCGGATATTCTTCCTTCCGTAACGCTGGATACAATTTTCCGTCAGGCGGCGGAAAGCATGATAGTCACCAACGCCCATGACATTGTTAACGGCGAATATCCTTACCTTGAATCCAAGGACAACGACTTTTTCTTCCTTCCGCGCCAAACCGAAGCGGAATGTGCTTCCGCCGTCTGCCAGCTTTGCGAAAAACGCCTTCCGAAAGCATATGGTTTTTCTCCCCTTTGGGATATTCAGGTTCTTTGTCCCGGAAAGCGCGGCGAAGCCGGAACCTGGAACCTTAACATTGAGCTTCAAAAGCGCCTTAACCCCGCCGACGGAAAGAAAAAGGAATTCCGCCACGGCGGCCACCTTTTCCGGGAAGGCGACAAAGTTATGCAAACCAAAAACGACTATGACATGACCTGGACAAAGGATGACGGCGAAATCGGCCGCGGGGTTTTCAACGGCGACATCGGAATTATTGAAAAAATGGATCCCATCGGAAGAATGATGGCCATCCGTTTTGATGACCGGGTTGCGGAATATCCTTTCGACAGCGCAAATGAACTTGACCATGCTTATGCGGTAACGGTTCACAAAAGCCAGGGCAGCGAATTCGAAGCGGTAATTCTTCCGCTTTTCGAGGCAAATTCAAGGCTTTATTACCGGAACCTTCTTTACACCGCCGTTACAAGGGCAAAAAAGCTTCTTATAATTGTCGGAAGCGCAAAGGCCGTTATGACAATGGTGGACAACAACCGCAAAAGCGGAAGGTTCACTAACCTAAGATTCATGATAAAAGAATAAGAATAATTTACATTCTTTTAATTGACAACGGCAGATTTTGGATTTACACTATAATTTAATATTAAAATAATAGGAGGGCTATAATGCCTGCTGATATAGGAATAGATTTAGGTACCACAAAAATAATTGTTTACGAAGTCGGCCGCGGAGTTGTTTTCCGCGAACCGAACATAGTCGCCGTCAATAACGATACCGGCGAAGTTCTTGCCGTTGGCGAAAACGCTTCCAAAATGGTGGGAAGAACCCCGGGTTATATTACCGCCGTAAGCCCCATGGGCGGCGGAGTTATTTCCGATTACAACCTTACAAACGTGCTTATCCACCACGCCCTTAAAAGGGTTTGCGGCGACAGCTACCTTAAACCAAGGGTTGCAATCTGCGTTCCTTCGATTATAACCGACGTTGAACAGCGCGCGGTTGTGGATGCGGCCCTTGCCGCCGGCGCAAGAAAGGTTTTTCTTATTGAAGAACCCGTTGCCGCCGCCATGGGCGCCGGTCTTGATATTTCAAAACCGGAAGGAAGGCTTATTGTTGATATCGGCGGCGGAACTTCCGATATTGCCCTGCTTTCCCTTTCCGGCGTTGTCTGCAAACATTCCATAAAACTTGCGGGACAGCGTTTTGATGAGGAAATAATCCGCTATGTCCGCCTTCGCCACGGAATTCTTATCGGCGAAAGAATGGCGGAAGAAGTTAAGAAAAACATCGGAACCTGCTGGAGCTTTGACGATGACCGGACTTTTGAAGTTAAGGGACGTAACCTTTTAACCGGTCTTCCCGGAAGAGTTACCCTTCATTGGGAGGAACTTTCGGATATTTTTTACGACCTTGCGGATCAGCTTGCCTCCGCAATTCAGAAAGTTTTTGAAAAAACTCCTCCGGAACTTTCCGGTGACGTTAAAACCAACGGAATCCTTTTAACCGGCGGCGGAGCAAAGCTCCATGGGCTTGATAAATATCTTTCCAAGCGGTTTAACTTAAAATGCGAAGTTGCGGAAAATCCGGAAGAATGCGTTGCCATCGGAACCGGGGAATCCTTTAACCTTCAGGGATACCTCCGGGACTGCGTTTCCGAAGCAAACAACCGCCTTCACGGATAATTTTTCATCAGAAAGGACGTTTTTATTATGGAAAAGAAAATGGGAAAAGCCGGCCTTCTGCGCCGCTTTATGCCCTATTACAAACCCTATCTTCCGACCCTTGTTCTTGACCTTTTCTGTGCAATTCTTACCACTCTTTGCGACATTGTTCTTCCGATGATTGTACGAACCATCACCAACGCCGCAACCGATGATATCGGTTCCCTTACCGTTCAGATGATTCTTGAGATTGCCGGAATTTATCTTCTTCTTCGCGTTATCGATACCTGCGCGAACTATTTTATGGTAAACATCGGCCATCTTATGGGCGCGCACCTTGAAGCGGATATGCGAAGGGATTTCTTTTCTCACCTTCAGGATCTCAGCTTCAGCTTTTACAGCAACAACAAGGTCGGCCAGCTTATGAGCCGCCTTTCCAAAGACCTTTTTGACGTAACCGAATTTTCTCACCACGCTCCGGAAGAAGTTCTTATCGGAATTGTTAAATTCGTCGCTTCGTTCATAATTCTTATGGGCGTCAACGTTCCGCTTACGATTTTTATTTTCCTTATGATTCCGTTCCTCGGATTTTTTATCCTTAAAATCCGCCATGAACTTGAACGAGCATTTTATTCCGAACGTTCCCAGATAGGCGAAATAAACGCCCAGATTGAAGACAGCCTTCTTGGAATCCGTGTTGTTCAGTCCTTTGCAAACGAAGGGATTGAAAAAGAAAAATTCAAGAAGAACAACCAGATTTTCCTCGAAATCAAGCGCAAAGCCTATAAAGCTCTTGGAAAGCTCCATTGCGTAATCCGCCTTTTTGACGGATGCATGTATATTTCCGTTGTTGCGGTCGGCGGAATTTTCCTTATGAAAGGCCAGATAAGCGCCGGCGACTACGCGGCTTATCTTCTTTATACAACCGTTCTTTTAAACACTGTTTCCCGTCTTGCACAGTTTACCGAAACCTTTATGCAGGGCTTTACCGGAATCGAGCGTTTTTATGAAATTATGGACGTTGAACCGGAAATTACCGATTCCCCCGATGCAGCTCCCATCGAAAACGTAACCGGCGAAATTGTTCTTGAAAACGTTGCTTTCAAATACAGCGATTCGGACGAAACCGTACTTTCCGGAATCAATCTTCACGTTAACCCCGGTGACAACATAGCTCTGGTCGGTCCTTCCGGCGGCGGAAAAACCACCCTTTCCAACCTTATTCCCCGTTTCTATGACGTTTCCGAAGGCAGAATTCTTCTTGACGGAAGGGATATCCGCAGCATAACTCTTTCCAGCCTTCGCAACAACATCGGCGTTGTTCAGCAGGACGTTTATCTCTTCAGCGGAAGCATTTATGAAAATATTCTTTACGGAAAACCGGACGCCACCCGGGAAGAAGTTATCGAGGCGGCAAAACTTGCCGGTGCGCATGAATTTATCTCCGCCCTTGAAAACGGTTACGATACCTATGTTGGTGAACGCGGCGTTAAACTTTCCGGCGGACAAAAACAGCGCATTTCCATCGCCCGCGTTTTCCTTAAAAACCCTTCCGTACTTATTCTTGACGAAGCCACTTCCGCCCTTGATAACGAAAGCGAGCGCATGGTCCAGAAGAGCCTTGAACGTCTTTCCGAAGGAAGAACAGTCTTTACCATTGCTCACCGCCTCAGCACAATCAGGAACGCTAAAACAATCCTTGTTCTTAACGACGAAGGTTTTGTTGAACAGGGCAACCACGAAGAACTTATGGCCAAAAAGGGAGTTTATTATAACCTCCAGATGATGGCGGAAAACTGATTACCAAAAAAGTGTTAAAAACCCCGGACAGCAAATGCTGTCCGGGGTTTTTGTTTTATCAATCTATTCTTTTTATAACAAATTTATCCGTCTGGTAATTTATTACGCCAAGCTTCCAGAGCTTCATATATCTTATGCGTTCCTGAAAAAACGGAATCGGTTCGCCGAATTCCCCATCGGTTCCGTTTTCCATAACCCGAAGGAGGCAGGCGCGGTCCTTTACTTTTTCGACCCCTTCGTAAAAGGGTTCGTAGCGGTATTTATAATCCTCGTTTACCCAAAGGAAACCGATAAGAGTCAATTCATAATAAACTTCGTATTTTTCCATAAACTACCTTTAAAACTTAATCAGCGAAGAGTGATATATGCGGCGTAAGCAACGTACATTGCTACGCAAAGCGCGCCTTCAAGCCTTGTGGTTTTGTTTCCGGTTTTACCGAGAACATACATAACAAGGGTGATACCCATAAGGATAGCGGTATCGATTATAAGAAGGCCGGAAGCATTGATGCTGGTAAGGGCGGAAGCGGAACCAAGGATAAAGAGAATGTTGAAAATGTTGGAACCGACTACGTTACCAAGGGCAAGGCCGCTGTCGCCTTTTCTTGCGGCAACAATGGAAGTTACAAGTTCCGGAAGAGAAGTTCCCATCGCAACAATGGTAAGGCCGATAAAAGTTTCGCTCATGCCGATGGCTTCCGCGATAAGAACCGCGTTATCAACAACCATATCTCCGCCGAAAACAATGGCAACAAGTCCGCCGAGGATGCAAAGAACACTTTTTACCGGGGACATTGTTTTTACGTCATCGCCTTCAATTCTGTTTTTCTTCGCCGCAAGGATAAGCATTGCGATATAGGCAACCATGCCGCAGAAAAGAAGGATGCCTTCGATGTTGGAAATCTTCATGTCGAGCATCATAACAAGAAGAACTCCGGCCGCGCCAAGGCTCCACCAGATATCGCGGGTAAGGATAACTTTTTCGGTAACCATCGGGCAGATGATTGCGGAAACACCGACAACGATAAGAAGGTTAAAAATGTTGGAACCGACTACGTTACTAAGAGCGATATCGCTGTTTCCGGAAAAGCCTGCGGAAATGCTTACAGCGGCTTCCGGCGCGCTTGTTCCCATTGCAACAACGGTAAGACCGATGATTACAGAAGGGATTTTAAGGAGCTTTGCAACGGAAGAAGCACCGTCAACAAAGAAATCCGCACCTTTGATAAGAAGGATAAAGCCGATAATCAGGAGAACATACATCATCATAAAATAAAAAACCTCCGTTTTCCGTAACAAAGGCAAAAAAATACAAGGCCTTTCATTACGGTTTTTTGTAATAAAAAGTCTTGTCGTTTAATACATTATCCGGCCTTTTGGGCGTGATGACGAATAACATAACGCCCCAAAACCTTTTTGGTGCGCCAACTACTCCCTTATGTTATGATATGTTACCACTTTGGTTTTGGTTTGTCAAGAATAAATTTCGACAATTAAATATGTATATATAATATAACATATTTAACTATGTTAATATCCGAAGAAAAAAGGCACCCTTCCGGGTGCCTTTGTTTTTTAATCACTCAGCCGCAATGGGAAAAACCGCAGTCGCAGATGGTGCAGCCGCCTTCGTGACGAAGAAGTTTTCCGCATTCGGGACAATGGAGTTTGTCGTCTTTTCCAAGAACAGGTTTGTTCGCCGGCGCAGTTTTTGCGCCATCATCTTTTTTTGGTGCGGGTTCCTCCTCCGCTTCGGAATTGAAACCGTTGTTGCCGAGCATTTTGCTCATCTTGATGATGGTTCTTGCGATAGCGTCCGGGCAGGAAGTGCATTTAAGACCGGGCTGACGAACAGTGCTGGGGCAGCGGATTCCCTTAAGCTGGGAAAGAATTTCGTCCTGGGAAATTCCCGCTCTGAGAGCAATGGAAACAAGCCTTGCGGTTGCTTCGGACTGGGAAGGACAGCCGCCGCCTTTTCCGGTGCTGGTGAAAACCTCGCAGATTCCGTGTTCGTCGCGGTTAACGGTGATGAACAGGCTTCCGCAGCCGATCTTCATCTTTTCGGTTGCGCCCCAGGTAAGAGTAGGACGGGGTCTCGGAATAATGGTGTTCATTGCCGGAACTTCCGGTTTTTCTTCCTCTTTTTTCTGGGTTCCGATGGTAAGAACCTGGCTGTCGCGGCTTCCGTCACGGTAAACGGTGGTGCCTTTGCAGCCGAGTTTATATGCAAGAACGTAAGCTTCCTTAACTTCTTCGCGGGTTGCGCTGTTGGGGAAGTTTATGGTTTTGGAAACGGCGTTGTCGGTATATCTCTGGAAGGCCGCCTGGATTCTGATATGCCATTCGGGGGTGATATCATGCGCGCAGACAAAAACTTTTCTGATATCTTCCGGAATTTCCTCGATATGTGCAAGGGTGCCTTCATCGGCAATACGCTGGATAAGTTCTTCGGAATAAATTCCGCGTTCTTTAAGTTTTTCAACAAGAAGGTCGTTGCAGACAAGGAGCTTGTCCCCATCCATTACGTTTTTGGTGAATGCGTATGCGAAAAGGGGTTCGCAGCCGCCGGAAGCATCGGCAATAATGGAAATGGTACCGGTGGGAGCAATGGTGGTTATGGTTGCGTTGCGGATTTCATATCTGTCCGCAAAAACAGATTCTTCCCATGCGGGGAAAGTTCCGCGTTCCAAAGCAAGTTCGATGGAAGCTTTTGTTCCTTCGCTCTGGATAAGGCTCATAACTTCCTCGGCAACTCTTTCAGCTTCCACGGAGTTATAAGGAACGCCGAGCTTGAGAAGGAGGTCCGCAAAGCCCATTACGCCAAGACCGATTTTTCTGGTTTTTCTGGTCATTTCGTCGATTGCCGGAAGCGGATAATGGTTAACGTCGATTACGTTATCGAGGAAATGAACCGCTTTATGTACAATATCGGTAAGTTTATCGTAATCAATGGAAAGGATTCCGTCCTCTTCGCAAACGCAAAGGCCAAGGTTGATGGAACCGAGGTTGCAGGCTTCGTAAGGAAGAAGGGGCTGTTCGCCGCAGGGGTTGGTGCTTTCGATTTCGCCAAGAGCGGGAGTGGGGTTGTAACGGTTCATCTCGTCGATGAAAACAATTCCCGGTTCGCCGTTGCGCCATGCCGCATCAACGATTTTTTCAAAAACTTCTCTTGCGTCAAGGGTTCCGGTAACTTCGCCGTTATGGGGTGCAACAAGTTCATATTCGGTTCCGTTTTCCACCGCTTCCATAAATTTATCGGTAATCGCAACAGAGATGTTGAAGTTGTTGATTTCGCTGTTGTTTGCTTTGCAGTCGATAAATTTAAGGATATCCGGGTGGTCTATGCGAAGCATACCCATGTTTGCGCCGCGGCGGGTTCCGCCCTGTTTAACAGCTTCGGTTGCGGCGTTGAAAACCTTCATAAAGCTTACCGGGCCGGAGGAAGTTCCGCCGGTGGATTTTACGATTGAACCTTCCGGACGAAGGCGGGAGAAGGAAAAACCGGTGCCGCCGCCGGACTGGTGAACAAGGGCCGCATATTTTACGGTATCAAAAATTCCGACCATGCTGTCCTCAACAGGAAGAACAAAACAGGCGGAAAGCTGGCCAAGAGGACGACCCGCATTCATAAGCGTGGGCGAGTTCGGCATAAACTCGCAATTTGTCATCATATCGTAAAATTCTTTTTCGGTGTTTTTAATTTCCTCTTCGGTTTTTCCGTAAGCCGCATCCGCACCCGCAACAGTGGAAGCGACCCTTGTGAAGAGTTCTTCAATGGTTTCGACAACCTTGCCGTTTTCTTTGGCAAGATATCTTCTTTCCAGAACAGTTTTTGCGTTCTGAGTAAAATTCATACCGTTTCCCCCTTTTTATATTCTGACGGTTCCCTTTTGGTTTGGAGTCTTTGGAAACCGATAATTTATTAAAAAGTGCCATAAGGTGACACAAAGATATTATAACATATAACCCGGGTTTAGTGAACAGTCAAAACCTGTTAATAAAAATATTTTTTTGTGGCAAACAATTTTATAAACAAAATTTTATTTTATTTTCCTTGAACTTTTCCGGAAATATAGTAAAATGATATATATTATAATTTTTAACGAGGTGGCAAATGGTTTTAATTTTTCCTGCAATAGGAATTATCCTTTCAGTGATCGATGTTCTGTTAAGCAAACCATACAGCGCAAATATTTTTTTATCCGTAATACTCTATGCCATAGGCTACACCCTTGTTGCCGCGGCTTGCTTTGTTGCGTTTCTTCTTCTCCTTGCTTTTTTGGTGAACAAAGAAAAATCATCCGGAAAATTTGATAAATTTTATAACGGTTTTATTTCCTTCACCCTTAAAATTGCCCTTTCCGCCTGTAACGTGAAGGTTAAGGTTGAAGGCGAAGAAAAAATTCCGAAGGAACGCTTTCTTCTTGTTCAGAACCATAAAGCAATGTTCGACCCCATCGTAAGCCTTGCCTTCCTTGGAAAACACGAAATCGGGTTTATTACAAAGCCGGAAAACTTCAAAATTCCCGTAATAAACAAATTTATGCATAAAATCTGCTGTATTGCCATCGACAGGGAAAACCCGCGAAACGCGGTTAAATCCATAAACGCCGCCGCGGAAAATATTAAAAACAATCTTTGTTCAATGGCAATTTATCCGGAAGGAACAAGGGCAAGGGATAAGGAGATGCTTCCTTTCCATTCCGGTTCTTTTAAAATTGCAACAAAAAGCGGCGCGCCCATTGTTGTTACAACCGTTGATAACACAAATCTTGTTCACAAAAACGCGCCTTTTAAGCGCACCGAAATAACCCTTAAAATCTGTGAAGTTATTTCTTCCGAAGAAGTTCTGGCATCTTCCACCGCGGAACTTTCCGAAAAAACCGAAAAAATTATGCGGAGATCCCTTGGAATCAATTGATCCGAATCTCCATGCTCAAAGCAAAAAACCCGTGCTCAAATTTTGAGCACGGGTTTTGTCTTTTTTTAATTTTATCCGATTATATCCCTGATTCCGGTGCTTTCCTCTTCATCCTTTTCCCAAGGATCTCTGCCGCCTTCAAGGGCACCATAATAGATAAGAACTTTGTTCATTCTGTCGCCGACTGCAACTTCGGTGTTTTCCGCAACAGACTGGTCATAAACAATGTTATATTCATGTTCCGCGCTGTAGTTCGGAATAAGCTGGAAGTTTATTCCCATTTCGGAAAGGGTCAGGGTAACTTCGTTAATATCTTTTCCGATACAACCGGGCATAAGAACTTTTTCATAACCTTTGCTTACTTTAAGAACAACGGTGCTTCCCTTTTCAACTTCGGTCTTATATTTTACGGACTGGTCAAAAATCATTCCTTCAACATAACCGCTGTTGTTTTCTTCCTCGAAAACAATGTTAAAATCGGAATATTGGGCGTTGTTTTCGACATCGTCCTTCATTCTTCCGACGAAGTTCGGCATGGTTATAAGGTAGCCCTCCGGTTCGGAAACTTCGGACTGGCTTATTTCAGAAGATTCTTCAGAATTGTTGGGCTTATTACCGAAACCAAGAATTTCGGTATATCTGAAAACAAAGGAAACAAGCGCAAGCAAAACAACCATTGCGATAATTGTTGCAATAACTCCCCAGGGAAGGCGGATTTTTCCTTTTGTTTTTTCTTCCGTTTCGATTTCCTCCGGGAAGTATTCCTCCTCGGCCTTTTTAATAACCGCTTCCTCCGCGGCGCCGAAAAGTTTTGTGTTGGAGCTTGTGGATTCAAGAAGCTCCGCTGTAAAATCATCAATGGAACGGGTTCGGTATTCGCCGTTTATGGTCATTGCGTTAAGAATTGCATCGGAAACTTCGGAAGAGATGTTGAAGTTAAGTTCCTCCGGCGGACAAAGGTGGTCCACTTCCTTTCTCGATTCCGCATCCGCGGGAAGAGTTCCGGTAAGGGATTTATAAAGCACCGCGGCAACCGAATAAACGTCGGTCCATTCGCCCTGCCAAAGGCCGGCGGAATATTGTTCCGGCGCGGAATATCCGGCGGAAAGGCTTGGTTCGATAAGGGAATGTTTTGAATAAAGAGCCGCCGTTCCGAAGCCGCAAAGCAAAAGCTGGCCTTTTGCGTTAACGCGGATGCTTTCCGGAGAAATTCCGCGGTGGACAAAACCGTTGCTGTGGAGATAGGTAAGGGTTGTGAAAAGCGGCATAAAAAGTTTTTTTACCTGGGGCCAGGTAAATTCACCGCCGTTGTGGCTTAAATAATCCCCGTAGGAAATGGTTTTTATGTATTTGTAAATTGCATAAACGGTGTTGTTTTCGCGGAAAACGTTTATTACCGGCATAAGGAATTCGGTATGGCGGAAATTCATAAGAGATTCAAAAAGGTCGTAAAAATCCGCCATAAGGGTTTTATACTGTGCCTCATATCCGGAAAAAGGAATAACTTCGCCGGTAAGGTCGCTTCTTTTTGCCAATTTTCCGGGCATATATTCCTGGATATAAACTTTTTCTTCGTTTTCTTTATCAAAACCAATATAGGTAATAGCTTCGCCGTCAATTTTAATCATTCTTCCGATGATATATCTTTCGCCCACAACGGTTCTTACCGGCATGCAGGATTCATCGGTGGGTGCGTCTTCGTTATAGCCGCAGCGGCATTTTCCGTTTTCATCAAGCACGGACATGCACCCCATACAGAGATTGCGTTCTTCTGTAAGCATGGCAAAATTCCTCCTTTATTAAAACTTAATATATTGTTACGCAAAAAGCGTTTTTATTTTAAAGCATATCTATACATAATATATAATATACTATTTTTTCTTATGTTTCAAGTTTTTCACAAAACTAATTTTATGACGTTTCGGAATATTTTATTAAAAATATTCTCACTTTGTATATTGTCAAACATATGTTCTTACTGTATAATTAAACTATAACTTTAAAGGGGGCTTTGTTTTTGGAAAGAATTGTTTTTCATATTGACGTAAACAGCGCTTTTCTTTCCTGGGAAGCCGCCAAAAGAGTTAAAAACGGCGAAGAGGATATCCGCCTTATTCCTTCCGCCATCGGCGGCGACAGAGATAAACGCACCGGCGTTATTCTTGCAAAATCCATACCGGCTAAAAAATTCGGGATCAAAACCGGCGAACCGGTTGGAATGGCCCTTCGGAAATGCCCGAACCTTTATCTTGCGAAGCCGGATTTTCGCCTTTACGTAAAATGTTCGAAGGCTTTTATGGATATCTGCCGGGAATACACCCCTGTTGTTGAAAAATATTCCATAGATGAATGTTTTCTTGACATGACCGGAATGGATATTCTTTATCCGGATATTGTTAAAACGGCTTACGAAATCAAAGACAGAATTTATAACGAACTCGGTTTTACCGTAAACGTTGGCATCGGCCCCTGCAAAATTCTTGCAAAAATGGCAAGCGATTTTGAAAAGCCGAACAAGGTCCACACCCTTTTTTCGGACGAGGTTCCGAAAAAAATGTGGCCGCTTCCGGTGGGCGAACTTTTCAGCATCGGCCGTTCCACCGCCGAACATCTTGAAAGCGCCGGGATAAAAACCATCGGCGAACTTGCAAGGCTTGATTTAAAAACCGTACAGGCGCTTATCGGCGATAAAATCGGAAAACAGATACATGATTACGCCAACGGAATCGACCCTTCCCCGGTTCTTGAAGAACCGGAAGAAGCCAAGGGTTACAGCATTTCCACAACCCTTGAGGAAGACGTTGTTTCCGCCGAAGGGGCGTATAAAATCCTTCTTGCCCTTGCGGACAGCGTTTCCGCAAGGATGCGCGCGGACGAAAAAAAGGCTTTTTGCGTCGGGGTAACGATTCGCGGAAACGATTTTAAAAACCATTCCCACCAGCACACCCTTTCCGAAGCGACGGACATAACTTCGGAAATTTATGAAATCAGCAAAAAACTTTTTTCGGAACTTTGGGATAAGCGCACCCCGCTCCGGCTCATCGGAATTTCGCTTACGCAGGTTACCGCCGAGGACAACACCCAGCTTTCCTTCTTCCCCACCGAAAACCGTGAAAAGGAACGGCGGATCGATAAGGCCATGGATTCGATCCGAAGCCGCTTCGGTTCCGAAACAGTTGTCCGCGCTTCCAATTACCAAAGTGAAATAAATGTCGGCAAAAAATATAAAGCGCAGATGGAAAACGAAAAGAAACATAAATAAAAAAGTGTGCCTGACAGAGGTATTTCTCAAGGAAATGCCTCTGTTTTTTATCCAAAGATTTTGCTAACATAGGATTTTATGCCATAAAATAAATCAGAAAGTAGGGGCGGATATTATCCGCCCGTTTTGCTGTAGAAAACGGCCTTAATATAAGATACAACCCCATTTCTTTTGCAACCAAAAGAAACCGGGTTGTTCCTGAAAGAAAAGTTTTTACACCCCTGCGGTCGCTCCCGCGACCGCTGTCCCCTAAAAGGGGACAAAGCGCACCACCAAAAACAAAGTGATTCCTATTCCAAAGCCGCCATCGTTCAGGCCGACGGCGGTTTTTATTTTACTTTTTTATCTCGGCTGTAATTGCACGATATAAAAAAGAAGGAGTACTTCTTTACGAAGTACTCCAAAAGGCACACTTTTTTATTTCAGAACAACCTCCATAAGTACCGGGTTGTGGTCGGAAAATTCAAATCCGGCATCGACTGTTTCGACAGAAACAAGCTCCACGTTCGGGGAAATTATAAAACCGTCGATAACGTAATGCTGGGCGGATTCCTTTTCATAAGGCTTGTTGAGAAGGCGGCAGGTTGGGGTTTCGCCGTCGTAAACATAGCTCCAGCCTTCCGGAACATCTTCTTCCGAGAGAACGCCCGGAGCCCAGAAATCCGGATCTTTAAGGGCAAATTTTCCTACTGCGTCTGGGAAAGTCTGGTTAAAATCGCCGCCGGCGATTACGTAGTTGCCCTTTGCGTATTCAGATTCAAGCACTTCCCAGAGCATTTTGGTCTGGGCAATTTTGCCTTCGCCGTCGTCATAAGCCTCCAGATGAAGGTTTACGGTAACAAGCTGTTTATCCGTTCCTTCAATATCTGTATAAGTTAAAAGAAGGCAGCGTTTAAGGTTCGCCGCGGAAACGGGCCAGCTGAACGGGCAAGGAAGGGAAATTCTGTTTCCGACAGTCATATCAAGTTCGGAAAGTGTAACGATTCCGCTGTTAACACTTCCTATCGGCGGCCACGGAAAGGGAACAAAATCGCAGACATAGTTTGCGGCCCATGCCGCACGAAAACCTTCCATTTCTTCTTTTATTGTTGTAAACTGAGCTGTTTTGAAACTTCTTGCCGAACCGCGGTCAACTTCCTGGAGGAAAATCACGTTTGCTTTTGCTCCTTCAACGGTTTCAATAATTCCGTCAAGATTTTTGAGCACCAGTTCCTTATCGCCGTTTCGGACGTTTTCTCCTCCGTCCATAAAGAAATCGGATTCTTCGCCGAGATTTGCGTAGCCTATATTGAAAGTGAGCACGCGGATTTTTTCGCCGAGCACGTCTTTTTTTGGTTCAAGGCATTCGTTTATTTCAACCGGAACGGTTTTTTCCGGTTCCGGGTTAAATTCCGTTATGGTCAACCAGCCGATGAAACCAACCGCAAAGATGAGCACCGCACCAATGAGCACGGCAAAAATTTTGAGCACCGTTTTGATTTTTCCGGACATTTTTATTCCTCCCCTTCTTTTATCTGATTACATTATAAATATACCGGACGGAAAACGCAATATTATTGTAATATTATTAAAAAATTCTTAAAATTTCTATTGACAAACCGCATCAAACCGTGTAAAATATCACCTTGTCAAACAAATAATGCCTTATCAAGAGCGGCTGAGGGACAGGCCCTATGAAGCCCGGCAACCTGCATTTAGTGTGTGGTGCTAATTCCTGCGGATAAAATCCGAAAGATGAGGAACGGTAAAATTGTTCTTAACAAGCGCCCGTTCTTCGGGCGCTTTTTTGTTGACATATCATATCGTTTAGAATAAAAAAAGAAAGGAAAATCCAAAAAAATGAGCAGACATCTTTTTACTTCCGAATCTGTTACCGAAGGTCATCCCGATAAAATCTGTGACCAGATTTCCGACGCGATCCTTGACGCGCTTCTTGAAAAAGACCCTTCCTCCCGTGTTGCCTGCGAAACCACCTGCACCACCGGCATGGTTTCCGTAATGGGCGAAATCACCACCAACGCCTATGTTGATATTCCCGGAATCGTTCGTGAAACCGTACGCGAAATCGGTTATGACCGCGCAAAATACGGTTTTGACTGCGACAGCTGTGCGGTTATCACCACCATCGACGGCCAGTCCGCGGATATTGCCCTTGGCGTTGACTCCGCCGAAGAACAGAAAGAAGGTTCTTCCGACGACGCAGATACCACCGGCGCCGGCGACCAGGGCATGATGTTTGGTTTTGCCTGCCGAGAAACCCCTGAACTTATGCCCATGCCCATCAGCTTTGCCCACAAACTTGCTCTTCGCCTTACCGAAGTTCGCAAAAACGGAACTCTTCCCTACCTTCGCCCCGACGGCAAAAGCCAGGTTACCATTGAATATGACGGCAACAAACCTGTTCGCGTTGACGCGGTTGTAATTTCTTCCCAGCACAGCGCCGAAGTTACCCTTGAAACCATCCGCGAGGATATCAAAAAGCACGTTATCGATGCAGTTATTCCCGCTGAACTTATGGATGAAAACACCAAAATTTTCATTAACCCCACCGGCCGTTTTGTAGTTGGCGGACCCCAGGGTGACAGCGGCCTTACCGGACGTAAAATTATCGTAGATACCTACGGCGGTTATTCCAGACATGGCGGCGGCGCTTTTTCCGGAAAAGACCCGACCAAAGTTGACCGTTCCGCAGCTTATGCCGCAAGATGGGTTGCGAAAAACGTTGTTGCCGCCGAACTTGCCGAAAGATGCGAAATCCAGCTTGCTTACGCCATCGGCGTTGCACACCCGGTTTCCGTAATGGTGGAAACCTTCGGCACCGGAAAATATTCCGACGAGGAAATTTCCGAAGCAGTTAATAAAGTTTTTGATCTTCGTCCCGCCGCAATCATCAAAGCTCTTGACCTTAGAAAACCCATTTACCGCAAACTTGCCGCTTACGGCCACATGGGCAGAGAAGAACTTGGCGTAGCATGGGAAAAAACCGACAAAGTTGAAGAACTTAAAGCCTGCTTTGCTTAAACCATAAGTTAAAACAAATCAACGCACCGGTCATTGAAAAATGCCGGTGCGTTTTGTATTATATTGGTGAAAGGAGCTGATACCCATGAATATTGAAATCGGCGCAAAAATAAAAAGCCTCCGGCTTTCCCTCGGAATGACCCAGGAGCAGCTTGGAACCGAGCTTTCCGTTTCCGCACAGGCGGTTTCAAAATGGGAAAGCGGAACAACCCTTCCGGATATCCAGCTTTTGCCGGAAATTTCGGTGCTTTTCGGCGTTACCATTGACGAACTTTTTTCCATGACCGATGAAAGCCGCATCGAAAGAATTGAAAACATGATTGATAACATGCATTTTATTCCGGAAAAGGTTTTTTCGGATTCCGAAAAATTTCTTAAGGAAAAACTTTCCGACGAAAAAACAAAGGCAAAGGCAACCCTTGTTCTCGGCGAACTTTATTCAAAGCGCGCGTCGGAATATAACGAACTGGCGCAAAAAACCGGAAAGGAGGCGCTTTACCTTAACCCGGACGAAAAACGCGCCCATAACGTGATTTTCGATTCCGTCGGCGGACTTTATTGCGATTACAACGCTTCGAACCACGTTGAAATCATTGATTTTTATAAAGATTTTATCGAAAATCATCCGGAAAATCCAAGGACTTATCTCTGGCTTATGGATTTGCTTCTTGCGGACGGACGCACCGAAGAAGCGACGGAATATCTTTGGAAAATGGACAAAATTGAACACAGCTTCCGCACCGACCTTTATCTCGGACTTATTGTAAAGGCGGAATGTGATTTGCCGAAGGCGCTTGAATATTGGGAACACATGACCGAAGAATTTGATTACTGGCTTTCCTGGTCATGTAAGGGCGACCTTTTCGCAAGGCTCTGCCGCTTTGATGAAGCAATAAAATTTTATGAGCACGCCTTTGAACTTCAGGAACCGCCAAGATATATGGATATTCCGGAATCCCTTTCCTGCATTGCGGAGGCCACCGGAGATTACGAAAAAGCCATTGAATACCGTCACAAAGCAATCGAAGTTTGTGAAAAGGAATGGAACATTACCGAAGGCGAATGGGTTGATTTCCACAAAAGGGAAATTGAAAGGCTTCTTAAAAAAATATAATCATAACCACCGGCTGAGCCGGTGGTTTGCACGAACCCTTCAAGGGCATGATACGGCGGCGTCTTAAGACGCGCCGAAAGGTTAACAGCCGCATCAACATTTTCAGGCCGCCGCTAAAGCGGCCTGTTTTTATGCCCTAGAATTCTTGCTACCCGTAAACGGGTCAATATATTCTTTGAAAGATATTTGATCATACATAATATCTTCCTGCAACTGGTTCCTTATGTATTCGGCTATTGCAGTTTTGTTCCTGCCTACCGTATCAACATAGTATCCTCTGCACCAAAAGTGCCTTGAACCATATTTGTATTTCAGATTTGCGTGTCTGTCGAAAATCATTAGCGTACTTTTACCTTTGAGATATCCTACGAATGATGCTACTCCCATACTTGGTGGTATGCTTACCAGCATATGGATGTGGTCTGGGCATGCTTCTGCCTCTATGATTTCCACCCCTTTTGCTTCGCACAGCTTCCTTAATATATCTCCGATATCTTTTTTCAGCTGTTCATATATTTTTTTCCTTCTATACTTCGGTGCAAATACTATATGGTACTGGCATCTCCATTTCGAATGTGATAAACTATTGATGTCGTTCACGACATTGCCTTCTTCTGTTTCTTGATACGGCTGCCAACCTGTATCTATTCTATCAGAAGGAGGTACTTTTATCTTGAAGATTTTTTATTCCACCGACTCAGTCGGTGGTTTATTTTCGCTAAAGCTACAACAAAAAAACGCGGTCGGACGACCGCGTTTTTTATTCGGTTATTTTTTTGTAATGGTCTTTCATACAGCGGAAGGTTTCTTCGCTTAAATCGTGCTCGATTTTACAGGAATCTTCCAATGCGGTTTTTTCATCAACGCCGATTGCCATAAGAAATTTTGAAATTATTATATGGCGTTCATAAACGCTTTCGGCAATCGCCCTTCCCTTTTCCGTAAGGGTTATCATATAATCTTCGTCCATGTTGATATACCCGTTTTCGCGGAAATTTTTCATGGCGACGGAAACGGTGGGTTTGGAATGGCCAAGTTCGTTGCAGATATCGATGGAGCGGACCTGACCGTTTCTTTTCTGGATCATAAGAATGGCTTCAAGATAATCTTCCCCGGACTGTCTGATCTGCATCCAAAACTCCCCCTTTCCGTTTACTATACCTGTATCTTACTATAAAAATTTGATTTTTGCAAGACGATTTATTTTTTCACACCGGGCAAAAAAACAAACCGCCGGTAAAACCGGCGGTTTGTTTTAAATCTGGTCGAAGTGACAGGACTCGAACCTGCAGCATCCTGCTCCCAAAGCAGGCGCGCTACCAATTGCGCTACACCTCGATATTCTGTTCTGCAATAAAAAAACGGAATCAGCGCTTTGCTTTGTCCGCCCTCTTGCGGTTCCCAAAAATTTCTGCGGTATTCACCTTGAAATTTTTGACCGCTGCGCCAAAAACTGTTCACTTTTCCGTCCACAGGACGCGCTTCACAGTTTTTGCCCAAAGCAGGCGCGCTACCAATTGCGCTACACCTCGATTTTATTACAGCTTTAATATTATAGCGTTATAATCCGTTTTTGTCAAACTTTTTGAATAAAAAAATCATAGCCGCCAAAACTTTTTCATAAGATTATTGCGGAGGCGAATTTTATGAATTTTTTTGAAAAGCGGAAGGCAAAAAAACTTTTGGAAAAAAGAAAAGCGGAAATAAATCGCCTTCGGGAAGATATCGAAAATCTTTCGGCGGAAATTAAAAGAACTGAAACCGTTTTTAACCTTGCAACGGACGAATATCTTCTGGAATCCGCGATTTATGAACAAAACGCCCAGCGGGCAAAAATGAATTATCTTCTTAAACTTGCTAAGGAAATTTAACAAAAAAGGTCGGCCAAAAGGCCGACCTAACGATATTAATATACCACTTTTGTGTGCGTTCTGTCAATAGTTTTCAACATTCATTTGTTTATTTATACTATTTATACAAAGAATTGCCGCTAAATTCGTAAGGTATTGCGGATTGAAAAAACAGCAAAAGCGTGGTATATTTAAATTACAGAAAGGATGATTCCAATGTACAAATGAAAATTTGAAAACTCGTAAAGAAGGGTTTTCAAAGAAAGGGATCGAATGACCTTCGGCTGAAAAAAGTTTCCAAAAAAAGCTGTTAGAAGAAGTGCAAGAAAAAAAGGCAAACCCCGGAAACTTATTTGATAGTGATACGAAGGCTTCGGTATCATATAGAAAGAGAGGTTGAAAAATGTTAGACTTTAAGATATCACAGAAATAACCCTTGTCTGGTGCAGGTGAAAGATGCATTCGGTCAAGGGTTATTTCTATTTTACGGTTTTTTATTTTGCCCGAAGGGGCTTTTTTTATTGCAAAATTTTCCGAATAAAAAATGCCCGGTTTTTGAACCGGACAACATATTTAATTTAGCAAAACATAACATAAATGTCAATAGTTTTCAACAAATTAGGCGCTATTTGTTTTATTTGCACAAACAAATTATTTTAATTTCGTGCGGTTTGCGGATTGAAAATACCAAAAAAGGGTGGTATATTTAAATCACAGAAAGGATGAAAGCCAATTTCCATGAAGAACATTGGTAACTCAGAAAGAAGAAAAGAAAAGCTGAGTTAAAAACCTTTTTTGCTGACCTTCGGAAAGAACGATAAAAAAAGTTCCGGCATAAAGATCAACCCGCTTAAGGGGAAAAGAAAGACAAAAGAAGTGTTAAAGGGAACAAGAAAAAAATTGACATACGAAGGCAGCAGCAGAACATCCGAATAAAAAGAAAGAGAGGTTAAAATGATGTTAGATACTAAAATAGAACAGAAATGACCCTTGTTTTATCGTAGGTGAAAGATGCGATAATCCAAGGGTCATTTCATTTGTTTAAATGTTTGCGCCGGCGGGCGCTTTTTTGTTGCCTGGGAACAAAAAAAGACGGCCTTTTTGGCCGCCCAACATTTATAATATACTCCAACCGCGGACAAATGTCAATATCCCAAAAACAATTTCTGTGTTCTGCATAACTTCATCGCTTTAACTTAGTGCAATTTTGCGGATTGAAAATCCGGAAAAAGAGTGGTATATTTAAGTCACAGAAAGGATGATTCCAATGTACAATTAAAAAACGAAAGCTTAAATTTTTAAAAAGCTTTCAGAGGAAAAACCGTTACCACCTTTGGTAAAAAAATTCCCGGCATAAAATCATGTCCCAACTTTTGATTAACGCGTTTTATTTAATAGGCTTAAAGTAAGAAGCGTCCGGAAATTATAATCAGCCAAAGACAACGAGAAGAATGTCCTAAACTGTAGAAAGAGAGGTCAAATTGATGTTAGATACTAAAATAGAACAGAAATGACCCTTGCTTTATCGTAGGTGAAAGATGCGATAATTCAAGGGTCATTTCATTTGTGTTTATGTTTGCGCCGGATGGGCGCTTTTTTTATTTTTCAAGAATTTTTTCGATATATCCGTAAAGGCTTTCTTCGCTCATCATTCCAAGCTGGCCGTGAACAAGTTCGCCTTTTGCGTTAATAAATGCGGTCGCCGGAAGAGAACCCGCTCCGTAAACGTTTGCGGCGGAAAGATCCAGGTCATAATAAACCGGGAAGGTATAGCCTTCTTCCGCAATAAATTCCGCGGCTTCCTCCTTGGTTTCCTGATAGCCGTCGGTAACGTTTATCATCATAAAAACAACTTCGTCGCCGAATTCTGCGGCGGCCTTTTCAAAAGCCGGCATTTCTTTTACGCAATAGCCGCACCAGGTTGCCCAAAAATTTATTACAACCGGTTTTCCCTCAAAATCCGAAAAGCTTACCGGATTCCCTTCCCCATCATAAACGGTAAAATCCGGGGCCATAACCGCTTCGGAGGAAGAACCGTTTTCGGAAGGAACTTCGTTATTATAATTCGCGGAAAGATAATCGTAACCGATAACCGCCGCAAGAAGAACCGCCGCGGCGCAAAGGACGATTATTGCATATTTTACCTTTTTATCCATAAAATCAACTCCTTTAATTAAAAAGCGCAAGAAGCGCGTTAAGAACGCCGAACATCATAGAAACGCCCACAACAATAAGGAAAATTCCGCAGGCTTTGTTGATTATTCCGTAATGTTTTTTAATAAAATCAAAGGCGGCGGAAAGTTTGTTGAGAAGAACCGCCGAAAAAACAAACGGAATTCCGAGTCCGAGGGAATACGCCACAAGAAGCAGGAGCCCCTGTAAGGCCGTTTGGGAATTTGAAGCAAGCATTAAGGCGGAGCCAAGAAAAGCGCCTACGCAGGGTGTGAGGCTTACTGAATATATCATTCCGAACAAAAACGCGCCGAAAGCGCTGTCTATCTTTTTGATGCTGCCCATTCCTTTAAAAAACGGAAGGCTGAAAACTTCGAGATAGCTTAATCCGAAAAGGATTACCGCGGCACCGGTAACAATGTTCACCGCTGTCTGATATTTTGTTATAAAAGAACCGATGGTTCCGGCAAAAAGTCCAAGCGCGCTGAAAACAACGGTAAAACCGAGCACAAAGCAAATTGCTCTTTTAAATATATTCCCCTTTTTTTCCGCGCCTCCGGCAAAATATGAAACATAAATCGGAAGCATCGGAAGCATGCAGGGTGAAATAAAGGAAATTATTCCTTCAAGGAAAGTTATAAGATACTGCAAATTTATCCCTCCTTCGGATTTTCTATTTTACCATATATCACAGAAAAATCAATTTAAATTTTTTGAACAAAAAAGCGGCGGGAATTGTTCCCGCCGCTTTTTTAAAATATAAAATCTGTTTTTAATATTCGATTTCGTCAATTACCCCGGTAATTTTCCAATCCTCGCCGAATTTTTCAAATTCGATGGTGGCGTCGCCGATTCTCTCGCCGGAGAGGGCCGCATAAACTTCCGCTTCTGCGGTCATCTTGTTTTCCGTTTCGGAAACAATTTTGCTGTTGCCGTAAGTTATTCCGATACTTCCAATGTTTCCTACAGCTTTATAAAGTTTTCCGCCAAATTCCATAAAGCCGGAATTATATCCTCTGTAAAGAAAATCATCGGAAATATACTGTTCCATATTTTCATACATTTCCTCAACAGAGGAAAAATTAAGAACTTCCTGAACAGTTCTTTCAAACGGATCAAGATAATAACCCTCATGCATATCCGTTACGCCATCATACGTCACCGGTCCGTAAACTATATCATCAGGTTTATCCGAAAGATATTCCGGGCGCTCCTTAAAAAGGAAGGTTCCGTAGCGTTCTTCGCAGATTGCGCCGTAATTTCCGTAGCTGAGCTGGTTAAGGGCGGCAATATGGCCGGCAATAAGTTCCGGTTCATAAAGCAAAAGTTTGCTTCCGTAATACCCGTCATAAGTACTCAAGACCCATTTTGCAACATTTTCACCATAATATCCGGTATTAGCAAATCCGGGTTCTTCTGTACCGTCATTTTGCACGAAGAAAACAGGTTCGAAAATAATCGCATGTTCCTCATCAATGATATAAATATAATTGATAGCCCCATCGCTCCAGCTGTTTGCATCAATCTGTTCAGTATTTCTCCAGGCAAGAATAACATTGCCCTCATTTGCTTCGGGAAGATTTTCAACCGGCGGAAAATCCTCGCGATAAGGCGCGTGATGGTTTTCCACCTCTACAAAAGTTCCGTTTTTATAGCTTTCGACCCTTTTCGAAATTAACGAAATATATTCTGCATGGAAATAATTATAAAGTCTTTCTGCAGACTGCTGTTCTGTTGCCCACTCGTAATTTTCCTGTTCTTCAGTAGGTTCTTCCGGAATTTCTTCGGTTGTAAAGCGCTTGGAATCAAAATCCTCGATAAGATATTTTCCGTCCTCAAGAACGATTGTTACATAGCTTTCGGTAAATTCCGTTTCGCCGGATTTTGTTTTGGAATAATGTCCTATTGCACAGCGGAAACTGTTTTCCTTTTCTTCCTCAACGCCGGCATATTCTATGCTGTAATAATAATTGGTAGCGTCGCTGTCCGCCATGGCGCTGTAACGGTAATATCTTCCATTTTCCTCAAAGAAGGCGGGTTTAAAGTTTACTTTTTCCTTGGAACTTAAAATCTGCTCGATTCCTTTTTCGGAAAAAATTTCCAAAACCGCTTCTTCAAAATTCCCGATTTCGTCATAATAGATTTCATCGATATAATTTTCATAGCTTACAATTTCAAGAACGGAATCGTCCCCGGGTTGATAAACCGCGTCCGCCTTGAGCACCAGTTCACGAATCTGGTCTTCGGTAGGAGCTTTGCTTACGGTGCAGGAAGCGGTTCCGCCGAGCACCAGCGCAAGAACGAGCACCAACACAAAAGCAATTTTTCCTTTTCCGCGTTTTTCCGTGCTCAGAATGTTTGCAAAGCGTTTTTTAAGGGTTTTTGCGCCGCCGTAAAAATGGGTGGAGAAAACCGCGCAGGCCACTTTTTCCCGGTGGACGCAGGAAAGGATTGTTTCGCTGTAGCGTTTTCTTGTTGCAAGGTCCGCGCCGCTTACAACCTTTGAATCGCAGGAAACCTCAAGGTCGGAATCCGCAAGTTTTCTCATAAGCCAGACCGCCGGGTTGAACCAATGGACGGCGTTTACAAGAAGCATAAAAGCTTTGTAAAGGGTATCGCGGCGTTTATAATGGGTAAGTTCATGGAGAAGGATAAAGCGAAGGGATTCTTCGGAATAATCCTCGCCCGGAAGGATAAGCCTTGGGCTTAAAAAGCCCATAACCATCGGACTTTTTACATTTTTGCAAACAAGCGCTTTTATTTCTTTTTCAATTCCGAGGGAGGCTTTTACATCCGAAAGAATTCTTTTTGTTTCCTGGTTTGCGCCAAAGCTTCGGCTTAAAGTAACCTTCCTGAAAAGGATATACGTGCCGATGTTCCAAAGGAACATTATTGCCGCGCCGCCGATCCAGACAAAGGTTATTGCATTAAGAAGGCTTGTTTTTTCTCTTCCTTCCGCTTCCCTTTTTGTCGGAGCAACAACCTTATCTTCCGGAATTCCGGAAGTTTGAGCATCATAATTCTGCTCCGGAAGAACGATTTCCGAAGGCGTGCTCAAATTTGTTCCGCCGGAAAAAGCCGCCGGGACATAGATGCTCACGTTCGGAACTTCCACCTCCACCTTTTTTTCAAAAAGCTCCGCTCCCGGATTAAACGGAACCATAAGCCTTAAGGCAATTATAAGCCAAATCCAATATTTCCACCCGGAAATAAATTTTTTATCTATTATTTTTGAAAGAACCGCAACCAAAAGAATAACCACGGAGGTTGTTGCGGAAATTTCGGCAATTTTAAGAAAAATTTCGTTCAAGGTTCTTCCTCCTTCCCCGCGTTTTCAATAAAACGTTTAAGTTCGGAAATTTCCTCGCCGCTGATATCTCCGCCGTCGTAAAGGCAGGAAACAAATTCAGAAATGGAGTTTTTATACATCTTTTCAAGAAACGAGCGGCTTTCCCTTTTTTTATAATCCTTTTCCCCGATTTTTGCGGAATAGATATTTGTTCTTGTGGTTTTGTCACATTCAAGATAGCCTTTTTCAATAAGCCTGCTTAAAACCGTCATAAGGGTCGAAAGGCCCCAGGTGCGTTTTTCCTGAACTTTTTCAAGAATTTTGCTTGCGGTAACGGGTTCGCCGGCTTCCCAGATTGCCTGCATAACTTCAAGTTCCCCGTCACCGAGTTTTGTGCTTTTTGCCATTATTACCGCCTCCAACCGTTGTATAATATTATACCGCTGTATAACTTCCGATTTCATTATATACAGCTGTATAATATTTGTCAATAAAAATTTATATTCTTTTTGGGAATTTTTGTTGACATAAGTGGTATAATTAAGAAAACTTTTTAAAACAGAGGCAAAAAATGATAACCCTTTTACTTATTATCCTTTTGATTTCCTACCTTTCTTACCGAAAAGCCTTTTATTCTTCGCCAAAGAAAAGAAGCACAACGCATCTTCTTCCGGATAACCCGCAATACCAAAAAGCAAACCCGGTTATAAAAAAACTTATCGCGGAAATGGAAGCTGTTCCCTTTGAACAGGTTTATATAACTTCCTTCGACGGAACGAAACTTGCGGCGCGGTATTACCACCTTTCCGATTCCGCTCCGCTTCAGATTCAGTTCCACGGTTACCGGAGCACAGCGGTTCGGGATTTTTCCGGCGGATTCCAGCTTGCACAAAAAATGGGAAGGAACACCCTTGTTGTTGACCAGCGCGGCGGAGGAAAAAGCGAAGGAACCACCATCTGTTTCGGAATCAAGGAAAAATACGATTGCCTTGAATGGATAAAATATGCCATAAACCGCTTCGGCGACATTCCGATAATGCTAACCGGGGTTTCCATGGGCGGAGCAACGGTTCTGATGGCTTCGGATCTTGACCTTCCGAAAAACGTAAAATGCATCGTCGCGGATTGCCCCTATACTTCTCCGGAAGAAATAATCGCGCTTCAGTGCGGAAAAATGGGAATTCCGCCGAAGCTTGGAATGCCTTTTGTAAAAATTGGCGCAAGGATCTTCGGAAACCTTAAACTTTCCGGCGAAGGCGCGGAAAAAGCGGTTAAGAACACAAAAGTTCCGATTCTTCTTGTTCACGGCGAAGAGGACGATTTTGTTCCTTTTGAAATGGGCAAAAGAATTTATGAGGCAAACCCGAAGATGATAACCTTTGAGGCATTTCCGAACGCCGCCCACGGAATCAGCTTTATTGTTGATACCGAAAGGTACGAAAAACTTTATTATTCCCTTTTTGAAAAATACGGTACATAAAAAATCCTCCGGGAACCCGGAGGATTTTTTTATTTGATCATAACCGCCGCAGAAAGAGGCGGAATTTTTATTTTTTCTTCCGCGAAGAAAAGGTGTTCGTCGCCTGCAGTCTGGTCAAAAACGCGCACGCTCCATTTTCCAACCGGAAGATAAATTTCCTTTTCTTCGTCTTCGGCATTAAAAGCGATAAAAATCGCTTCGGCGGTTTCGCCGTTTACGTTTCCCCAGATATGGAAAGCCGGAACGTTTATTTCGCCGGTTTTTACGTCACCAACGTGGGAATAAACGTCACCCGCGGTTTTCATCCTTAAAGCGCCGTGAGCTTTTCTGAAACGGATAAGGCCTTTGTAATATTCAAAAACCTTTTGATATTCGGTTTTTTCAAGGTTTTTCCACTTGATGCTGTTTACAGAATCCGGGCTGTTGTAACTGTTATGCTCAAAGGTTCCGTCCGGATTTGTTTTGCTTCGGAGCATTTCTTCCCCTGCCAGGAAAAGCGGCACGCCCTGGGAAAGCATATAAACCGCCGCCGCAAGGTTGTTGCGGCGAACTTTTTCGGAAAAATCCGCCTTTGGAAAAACGGTGGAAATTCTGTCAAAAAGAGTGTAACCATCATGGCAGGAAACATAGTTCACACATTTGCTGGGGTTTTTGCACCAATCCGGCATTCCGCGGAAGCATTTTCCCAAAGGGAACCATGAACTTCTTTTCCCGTAACAAAGCCTTTTTCTTTTGCATCAAAGGCAGGACCTATTATATAATCCCTTATGGTATCGCTGAAAAAGGAACATCCGGGCATTTTTTCGGAATTATACTGGTTCGCAAGTTCCACAACCGGTTTTGTAACTTTGGTGGACATATCCCAGCCTTCACAATAAAAAATCACGTTGGGGTGGCTCGGGTGGACCGCTTCGGTAATTTCGTTCATGGTGGCTATATCCAGAAGTCCGGAAAGGTCAAAACGGAAACCGTCGATATGATATTCGTCCGCCCAATATTTTACCGAATCCACAATATATTTTTTTACCATGCTTCGCTCGGAAGCGGTATCGTTTCCGCAGCCGGAACCGTCGGAATAAACTCTGTTTTCGTCAATACGGCTGAAATATCCGGGAACAAGAACGTTAACGCAGAATTTATCCGCAAGATAAACGTGGTTATAGACCATATCCATAACAACGCCGATTCCGTTTTTATGAAGCTTGCTCACCGCTTTTTTCATTTCGCGGATTCTTACGGCACCGTTTTCCGCATCGGTTGAATAGGAACCTTCCGGAACGTTAAAGTTCATGGGGTCATATCCCCAGTTGAACTGCGGTTCATCCGGTTTTGATTCGTCAACCGAACCGTAATCAAAGCTTGGAAGAAGGTGAACGTGGGTTACTCCAAGTTCTTTTATATGGTCAAGGCCGGTGGAAATTCCGCCGGGGGTTTTTGTTCCGTTTTCGGAAAGGCCAAGGAATTTTCCCTTGTTTTCGATTCCGGAATTTTCGTCCATGGAAAGATCTTTTACATGGAGCTCATAAAGAACGGCATCGGTTATGTTTTTTCCGTAAAAAACGTCCTTATCGTTTTCCCAGTCTTCCGGATTTGTTTCGGAAAGGTTTACTACCATGGAGCGCTTTCCGTTAACGCCCACAGCCCTTGAATACGGGTCCGGCGCCTCGCGGTTTTCGCCCTCGACCATAACGGAAAAGGTGTAATAAAAGCCGTTCAGGTCGCCGGATTTTTCGGCAACCCAGGTTCCGCAAACATCCGCGGTCATATCGATTTTTTCAATAAGGTCATCCGCCTTTGGATTTCCGGTTTTATAAAGGCAGATTTTTGCTTCGGTTGCGGTTGGCGCCCAAAGGCGGAAAAAGGTTTTTTCCGGCGACCATTTGAAGCCAAGTTCACCGGAATAAGTAAATTTTGATTCAAAATCTTCGGAGGAATAAACCTTCGGATTCACTTTAAAAATACCCCTTTTTGATTATTTTTTACCGAAAAGTCCGCCAAGAACGTCTCCGACTTTATCCATATCGATTTTATCAAGAGCAATTTTGGCTTTTATTCCGTCAACAATTTTCTGGACCTGGTCGTTGGGAAGATCAATTCCGATAAGGCCTTCGACGGTTGTGATGGGGTCTTTTTTGAATTTTGCGGCAATATCTTTATCGTTTTTTATTTTTTCTACGATTTCGTTGATTTTATCTTTAATAATATCCATTTTGTTCTCCTTTATCCTTTGAAAAATGTATCGAAAATTCCGCGGACAATTTTTTTGCCGACTTCACGTCCGATTGTGTTTGCGGCGGAGTTTACTGTTTTATTAAAAGCGCTGGTTGCTTTTTTTGTTGCCTTAGAGGTTTTTTTCTTGGATTTTTCCTTTTCTTTTTTTGCTTTTTCCTTTTCCTCTTTTTCGGCGGCCTTCTTTTCTTCTTTTGCCTGTTCTTCCTGCTGTTCGGTTATGATTTCGTAAGCGGATTTTTCGTCCTTTACTTCCTCATATTTTCCGAAAAGCGGGCTTGCTTTTATTGCCGCTTTTACGTCCTCTTCGGAAGCGGCATCCATAGAACTGCTGGGCGGAAGAATGTTCGCTTTTTCAACAATAGTCGGAACGCCTTTTTCGTCAAGAACCGAAACAAGCGCTTCGCCGGTTCCAAGAGAAACAAGAGCCTCCTCCGTATCAAAATTCGGATTTGCGCGGAAGGAATTTGCCGCGGCGCGAAGGGCTTTTTGGTCCGCAGGGGTATAGGCGCGAAGTCCGTGCTGGATTCGGTTACCGATCTGACCGAGAACGGAATCCGGAACATCTGAAGGGTTCTGGGTGATGAACCAGACGGAAACGCCTTTTGAACGGATAAGGCGAACCATTCTTTCGACCGTTTCGATAAGAGCCTTTGGCGCATCGTCAAAAAGAAGATGTGCTTCGTCAAAGAAGAAGGCGAGTTTTGGTTTTTCAAGATCGCCGACTTCCGGGAACATTTCGTAAATTTCGGAAAGCATCCAGAGAAGGAAGGTTCCGTAAAGGAGCGGATGCTGGAAAAGCTCCTGGCATTCAAGAATATTCATAACGCCGCGACCTTCTTCGTCCCAATCGATCCAGTCGGAAAGGTCGAGATCCGGTTCTCCGAAGAAAATATTTCCGCCTTCGTCCTCAAGTTTAAGAAGTGCGCGCTGAATTGCGCCGATGCTCTGGGGCGAGATGTTTCCGTAAGTGAGCTTATATTCCTTTGCGTTGTCGCCGACATACTGCACCATGGCGCGAAGATCCTTAAGGTCGGAAAGAAGCATTTCTTCATCATCGGCAATTCTGAAAACGATTCGGAGGACGCCGTCCTGAACCGGGGTGAGTTCCAGAAGCCTTGAAAGAAGTTCCGGGCCCATTGCGGAAACGGTTGTTCTTACCGGGTGGCCTTTTTCGCCGTAAACGTCGAAAAACCTTGCGGGATAGCTGTGGTAATCATATCCGAAGGAATCCAGACCCATATTGTCAATGCTGCGGCGGATATGCTTATTTTCTTTTCCCGGGTTTATCATTCCGGTAAGGTCGCCTTTGATATCCCCAAGGAAAACCGGAACGCCCATATCGCTGAAAGCTTCCGCAAGAACTTTTAAGGTAACGGTTTTACCGGTACCGGTGGCGCCGGCAATAAGTCCATGGCGGTTGGCCATTCCCGGTTCGAGGAAAACCGCTTTTTCGCCGGTTGCAATCCAGATTTTATTAGTATCTTTAAGGTACATAACAACGCCTCCATAAGCCAGAGTTTTAACCTTTATTATTTTAACATAGTAAAAGATTTTAGTCCACCTTTTTAAAAAATTTAAAAGCAGAAAATACCTCTCTACTCCGGCTAAACTTTCGGTTTATAAAAATAAACCTCCCGTCGGTTGAGTTATCCGGCGGAAAGTTTTATAATTGAATCATCGAAAGGAGATGTTTTTTATGGAAAAACAGACACTTGGACAAAAAATTGCCGAACTCAGAAAAGCGAAAAACCTTACTCAGCTTGAACTTGCAAACCAACTGAATATCACAGATAAGGCTGTTTCAAAATGGGAAAGGGATATTTCCTGCCCGGATATAAACACCTTCCCGAAACTTGCGGAAATTCTCGGAGTTTCCGTTGATGAACTTTTGCAGGCGAGTGCCTCAAGCAAAGAAGAAAACGGCGAAAGCAAATTGACCGTTGACCTGGTGCTCAAAGCAATTCCTCTTGCCATGAGCGTAGCGGTAATTATTCTTACCCTTGTCGATCAGTTATATTGGGAAGATGCCGCAACCCTTCTTGCAATTGCCGTTCTTTCATTTTCTATAAAAAATTTCAGAGAAAAATAATATCTGCAAAAAACAAAAACTCCCGTGCTCAAATTCTGAGCACGGGAGTTTTTTATTCACTTATAAATTTTTCAAATCCGGAGGAATAATGGATCGTTCCGTCCGGTTCAACCCACATCGCTTCGGTGTTTTCCATAGATTCAATAAGTTCCATGCCGTCTTCAAGGGTAAGGTTGAAGCAGGCGGTGGAAACCGCATCCGCAACGCCGGAATCCGGTGTAAGGATAGAAACGGCGGCAAAATCATCCTTCGGGAAAAGGGTTTCCGGGTCGATGATATGGTGGTATTTTGTTTCGCCAACGTAATAATAGCGCTGGTAGGAACCGCTTGTTACCAGGGCAAGGTCGCTGAAAGCCACCTTGAGCAGGAAGGTCTGTTCAGAGGTCAAATCCGGGTTCTGAATTCCCGCAACCCAGCCTGTTCCGTCGGCCTTGCTTCCGATTGTGCGAATATTTCCGCCGATGTTAAGAGTATAATTATCCACACCCATTTCTTCAAGCTGCCGCGCAATTCTTTCGGTTGCGTAACCCTTTCCGATTGCGCCGACATCAACTTTGAGCATCGGATCTGCGAAGAAAACGGTGCTGTTTTCCTTATCGATTATAACGTCATCAATATTGCAATGCTCGGCGGCTTTTTCGAGCATTTCCATGGGCGGAACTTCCGCGCTGAAATAGTCGTAATTTCCTTCCTCGCGGTACCGATGCCAGATGCTGAGCACGGAACCCATGGCGTAATTGGTTTTACCTTTGGTAAGGTCGTACATCTCTCGGCAGAATTCAAAAAGAGCAATAATATCCTCATCAACTTTAACCGGAGCATTCGCGGCTTCCCTGTTGATGTCATGGATATTTGTCACGCCTTCATAGGAATTATAGATATCATAAAGTTCATGGAAATGTTTAAGCTGTTCTTCAACTATGGCGCAATTTGCGTCAAATTCCTCCTGGCTGGTTTCATATCCGACGATAGTTGAAGCGGTATCGAAATATTCCAGATAGGATTTTGTAAATTTCTGTTTCTGCGGTTCTTCCGGGGTTACAGGAATTTCCGGTTCGACTTGAGCACAGCCGGAAACGCCGAGCACCATGAGCACCGCAAGCAAAAGAGAAAGAATTTTCTTCATCGTTTTCCTCCTTGAAATATTTATTTCAAAACTATAATAACAGCGTTTTATCGGTTAAAACGTTCTTATTATAGTTTTGCATATTTCACACAAGTATTCAATATAAAAATAAAAGGGGGATTAAAAATCCCCCTTTATGTTTTGCAGCTAATTAAGAATTAGTCAGCATAGCCAACTGCTTTAACAGTTGCTTCGATGTAGGAACCTACCTGCATGGTGCAGCCTGCATAGAGGTCAGCTTCGTTGAGAGCTACCATGTGGCCGTTGTGTTCAACGAGTTCGATAGCTTCGAGGTCTGCAGCAACTTTGCCTACTACGTATGCGCAGTATGCGTCAGCCTGGGTGTACCATTCAGCACCGATAGGAGATGCAACGGTCATACCGTAATCTTCTTTTTTGGTGTATTTGGATCTGAGGTCTTCCTGAGCAGTAAGAGTGTTGTCGCTGTTGAGGCCGATTTTGGGCTGGATAGCGTCAAGACGTGCAGCAAGGATGGTGCCGTCTTCAGCGGTTACTACTGCAGCGTAGTCGGTGTACATCTGGATGGAACCAGCAGCATCAGCAGTTGCTTCAGCAACGGTGCAGGAAGTTACAACGCCGAGGCCGAGTTTGAAGGAATCAGCAGTGAATTCAACAGTGTTGTTGAGTGCGTCTGCAAGAGCAGCCTGGAAAGCGGTGATGTCCATGGTGCAGCCTGCATAGAGGTCAGCTTCGTTCATAGCAACGTTGTGGCCGTTGTGTTCAACGAGTTCTACGCCGGTAACATAGTCAACGGTTTTGCCGATTGCCCATGCTTCGAAAGCAGCCATCTGAGCATCCCATTCAGCGCCGATGGGGGAAGCAACGGTCATGCCGTAGTCGGGGCCTTTTTCGGTTTTGGTTCTGTTATCAAAACCTTCAGCAGTGTATGCGCCAGCTTCGGTGGTGGGGCATTTGCTCTGTGCAACATCGAGGTCGATAGCTACGATGGTGCCTTCAGCGTCGAGTACTACGGAAGCGAAGGTTGCGTCAACCTGTGCTTTGCCTTCAACAGTCTGGGAAACAACAGTACCAAGACCAAGGGTGTAGGTAGCTTCGGTTACTTCGGGTTCTTCGGGTTCTACAGGGGTTTCGGGTTCTACGGGTGCTTCGGGTTCTACGGGTGCTTCGGGTTCAGTTCCGCATGCTGCGAGAGAGAGAACCATAACGAGAGCGAGAAGCATTGCAAGAAGTTTTTTCATAATAAATACTCCCAACTTTCAATTTTTTCTTTTTTTATTACGGTTTTACGCCGTAATTCAGCATATATTATAGCCACAGGAAATGGGTTTGTCAAGCGTAATGTTAACAATTTATCGTAAAATAACATATTTTTTTCGCAATTTTGGAATAATTTTTTTCAAATTGCACTAAAAAACCTCTTTTTCCGTCTTTTCCCACAAATTTCCAGAAATATTTTTGTCGAATTCCCCAAAAAAAGTGTATTAAAATGTTGTAATAAGTAGAAATTACTAATTGACTTTTAAATAAGGGTTGTAATATAATATACTCGGTTTAAATTGACTGTATAATGTCAAAAAATAAACAAACCAAAAGAACGCAGAAATAGAAAAGAGGTTTTTGTCCATGTCCCTTTTCGGCATCAAAGGCGTCCACGTTCCCCACAGAAAGCATACCGCTGACTGCCATCCGGAACGCATGCCTATTCCGAAAACTGTTGTAATCCCCATGGCACAGCACATCGGTGCTCCCGCAAAGCCCGTTGTTAACGTTGGGGATACCGTTGGCGTCGGTCAGATAATCGGCGAAGCTGCAGGATTTATTTCCGCACCCGTTCATGCTTCTGTTTCCGGTACTGTTAAAAAAATCGACACCATGCCTAACAGCAACGGCGGCACCATGACCGCAATCACCATCGAATCCGACGGCGAAATGCGCGCTCACGAAAGCGTTGTTCCCCCCACCGTTACCAATTACGAAGAATTCGTAGCGGCTGTCCGCGCAAGCGGAATCGTCGGTCTCGGCGGCGCAGGATTCCCCACCTTTGTAAAACTTTCCGTTAAAGACCTTTCCCAGGTTCAGGAAGTTGTTCTCAACGGCGCGGAATGCGAACCTTACATCACCGCTGATACCCTTACCATGACCGACAGAGCTGACGATATTTTCGAAGGCATCCAGCTTCTCGAAAAATATCTCGGCGTAAAAAAAGTTATCATCGGCATCGAAGATAACAAACCCCAGGCAATCAAAGCAATGCAGGAACTTTCCAAAAAAGACAGCGCAATCGTTGTTAAACCCATGCCCGCGGCTTATCCCCAGGGCGGTGAAAAAGTTCTTATTTACAACACCACCGGCAAAACCGTTCCGGAAGGCAAACTTCCGCTCGATGTCGGCTGCATTGTTATGAACGTAACCACCCTTGCTTGCATCGCCGAATACGTAAGAACCGGTATGCCCCTTGTTGAAAAATGCCTTACCGTTGACGGTTCCGCTGTTGCAACTCCCAAAAACGTAATCGCACCTATCGGTACTTCCATGAAAGACGTATTCGATTTCTGCGGCGGTTTCAAAGAAGAACCCAGAAAAGTTATGTACGGCGGCCCGATGATGGGTATTGCTGTTCCCACTCTTGATGAACCGATCCTCAAGAACACCAACGCAATCCTTGCCTTCAACGACAAAGATGCAACTCTTCCCGACGAAACCCCCTGCATCCACTGCGGCAACTGCATCAACCACTGCCCGCTTAACCTTAACCCGCCCGAAATTGCAAAAGCTCTTGCTTCCGGCGACGGCGCAGAAATTGCAAAAACCAAAGTTAACATCTGCATGGAATGCGGCGCATGCGTTTTTGTTTGCCCTGCACACCGCATGATCGTTCACAGAAACAAACTTGCAAAGGCAGAGCTTCGCGCTTACCAGACCAAGCTTGCTGAACAGAAAAAGAAAGAGGAGGAAAATAAATAATGGAAAATAATCTTATTGTTTCCGTATCTCCTCACGTTCACGGAAAAAGAACCACTTCCAACGTCATGCTTGACGTTGTTATCGCACTTCTTCCTGCCGCAATCGCAGGCGTTGTGATCTTCGGAATGGACGCAGCAATCCTTTGCGCTGTTTGCGTAGCTTCCTGCGTTATTTTCGAATTCCTTTTCACCAAACTCTGCCATCGCCGCACCACCGTCGGTGATTTTTCCGCAGTAGTTACCGGTCTTCTTCTTGCAATGAACGTTCCCGCAACCCTTCCCATCTGGCAGGCTGTTGTCGGTTCCTTCATCGCAATCGTAATCGTAAAATGCCTCTTCGGCGGACTTGGCTGCAACTTTGCAAACCCTGCAATCACCGCCCGTGTTGTAATGCTTATCGCATTCACCGGCACCATGGCAGCAGCTGTTCCTCCCCAGGCTATTGCAGAAACCGTTGACGTTGCAACTTATGCAACTCCCCTTTCCGTACTTCCCAACGGAACTCTTCCCGAAGCAACCCTTATGGATATGTTCCTTGGCATTCGCGGCGGTGCTCTTGGCGAAACTTCCGCAGCAGCACTTCTCATTGGTTTCGTTTATCTCCTTGTTCGCAAGGTAATCACCTGGCACACCCCGGTTGTTTTCATCGGCGCTGTTTTTGCTCTTGCATTCGCAATCACCGGTGACGTAACCACCGCTCTTTACTACACCCTTTCCGGTGGTACCTTTATCGGCGCCATCTTCATGGCAACCGACTATGTAACTTCTCCTTGCACCGCAAAAGGCAAAATCGTCTTTGCTCTTGGCTGTGCAGTTATCACCACCCTTATCCGTTTCTACGGAAGCTATCCGGAAGGCGTTTCCTTCTCTATCCTTTTCATGAACGTTCTCAATCCTTATATTGATAAATGGACCATGAAAAAACCGTTTGGAGGTGTTAAAGCATGAAAGAAAATATTAAAAGCGTAGTCGTTCTGACTGCTATCTGCCTTGTTGTTGCAGTTCTTCTTGCATATACCAACTCCATCACAGCTCCTATCATCGAAGCAAACAAAGCCGCAAAAGCAAGCGGTTCCCTTCTCGAAGTTATGCCCGAAGCAACCGGTTTTGAAAACATCACCGCAAACCTTGGCGAACTTCCCGCAACCGTTAAAGAAGTTCATGCGGAAACTTCCGGCCTGGGCCACGTTATGATCCTCGGCACCACCACCCAGTTCTCTTCCGACGAAATGGGCATCACCGTTGCAATCGGCGCTGACGGCAAAATTTCCAACGTTCTTCTTACCGGATACTATGAATCCAAAGACTTCGGTGCGGATTATCCCGCAACCTACATCGGCCAGGACTCCGCTCTCGGCGGCGTTGATACCGTTGCAGGAACCACCTTCTCCTCCACCGCATTCAAAGATGCAATTACTGATGCTTTCACTGTTCTTATTGAAAACAACCTTGTTGCCGCAGGCCAGAAGAGTGAAGAACAGCTTATTGCCGAAGCAATGCCTCTTGCACTTCCCGGTTGTGTAAACAGCCTTGGCAACCCCGTTACCGTTCCTGTTGAAGGCGTTGCCGCTCCCATCACCCAGGCATTCAAAGCAAAGAACGACGCCGGTTATATCTACGTTGTTTCCACTGATGCAGGTTCTGTTGTTGTCGGCGTTAACGCATTCGGCGTTGCAAAAGCAATCGACCTTGAGGGCAACGACGTTACCGCAACCGCAACCGATGCTGTTGCCGCTGCTGTTGCTGCTGCTCCCGCAATTGCAACCGAAAACCTTGAAGCAAACACCACCACCGTTGCTATGTCCTTCGAAGAAGGCGCAGCCATCACCGCTGTTGAAGGTCTTGCTGTTGAATCCGACGTTGTTGCAGCATTTACCGTAACCGTTGGCGAAGAAACCCAGTATGTTGTAATCACCAAACCTCTTGGCTATGGCGACGAAGCAATGAAGATGCTTGTAATCTTCAACGCAAACGGCGAAGTTGTTGCTTACAAAACTCTCTCCGAAATGATCATCCACGGCGAATATTACGCTGAACATCAGCTTACTGACGAAAGCGCATACAGAGCACAGTTTGTCGGTCTTACCGAAGCAACCTATTCCGACGATATGACTCTTGTTGCCGGCGCAACCATGACCGCTAACGCAGTTGCAAGCAACTTCCGCAGCGCTTTCGAAGCTTTCAATCTCATTAAGGAGGTTGTTGCATAATGAAAAAATTAGGTATTCTTCTTAAAGGTATTATTAAAGAGAACCCCGTTCTCGTTCTTCTTCTCGGAACCTGCCCTGCTCTTGCAACCACCACCGGAGTTATCTCCGCTCTTGCAATGGGTGTTGCAGCAACCGCAGTTCTTATCTGCTCCAACATCGTAATCTCCGCTCTCCGCAAAGCAATTCCGGACAAAGTAAGAATTCCCTGCTACATCGTTGTAATCGCAGGTTTTGTTTCCGTTGTTCAGATGCTTATGCAGGCATATTTCCCGGATCTTTACGATATGCTCGGCGTTTACCTTGCACTTATCGTTGTTAACTGCATCATCCTCGGCCGTGCTGAGATGTTTGCACGCAAAAACGGAATCATTGATTCCGCTCTCGACGGTATCGGCATGGGCCTTGGCTTTACCCTTGCACTCGTACTCATGGGTTCCATCCGTGAAGTTATCGGCGCAGGAACCTGGGCAGGAATTGAGCTTACCGCTATTAAACCCTATGCAGTTTCCATCATGACCGCAGCTCCCGGCGGCTTCCTTGTTTTCGGATGCCTTATCGCTCTTGTTAACAAAGTTCTTTCCGGCAAAAAAGCTAACAAAGAACTTTCCTGCGCCGGATGCCCCAACGCTGCCCTCTGCAACAAAGAAAACTGCGAAACTGAAGCAAAGGAGGAAAATAAATAATGAAAGAACTTATTGTTATCCTCATGAGCGCCGTTCTTGTTGACAACTATGTTCTCAACAAATTCCTCGGAATCTGCCCCTTCCTCGGCGTTTCCAAAAAATCCGACCAGGCTGTCGGCATGGGCGTTTCCGTTATTTTCGTAATGCTTGTTGCAACCGCTGCAACCTGGCCCATCCAGACTTACCTTCTTAACCCCAACGGTCTCGGATATCTCCAGACCATCGTTTTCATCCTTGTAATTGCGGCTCTTGTTCAGTTTGTTGAAATTTTCCTCAAAAAGTTCATCCCCGCACTTCACAAATCCCTTGGCGTATATCTTCCTCTTATCACCACCAACTGCGCGGTTCTCGGCGTTACCATCAACAACATCACCGATGAATATAACTTCATCCAGTCCATGGTAAGCTCCCTTGGCTGCGGACTTGGCTTCCTTCTTGCAATGTGGCTCTTCGCCGGTGTAAGAAACCGTCTTGAGGAATCCGACGCTCCCGAATGCTTCAAAGGCATGCCCATCACCCTTGTTGCGGCTTCCATCGTTTCCGTTGCATTCATGGGCTTCGGCGGTATTATTGATAAACTCTTCGCATAAGGAGATAATAAAAGATGACTGATGTTATTATTACCGCTGCACTTGTTGTAGCTGGAATCGGCCTTGCATGTTCCCTTCTTCTTGTCCTTGCGTCCCATTTCATGGGAGTTAAAGTAAACCCGGTTGAAGGCGAAGTTCGTGACTGCCTTCCCGGTGCAAACTGCGGAGCCTGCGGTTTTTCCGGCTGTGATGCTTATGCAAAAGCTCTTGCCGAAAACCCCGAAACTCCCGCAAACCTTTGCCGCCCCGGCGGCGAAAGCACCACCAAAGCAATCTGCGAAATCCTCGGCGTTGAAGCCGAGGCTGCAGAGCCCGTTGTTGCTTTCGTACATTGCGGCGGTGACTGCAACAAACAGGTCTATAAGGAAATTTATCAGGGACTTAACTCCTGCGCCGCCGCAAAAATGCTTTACGGCGGAAAAGGCTCCTGCCTTTATGGCTGCCTTGGCTGCGGCGACTGTGCAACCGTTTGTGATAACGATGCAATCTGCATTGTAAACGGCGTTGCAAAAGTTGATCCCAGAAAATGCGCCGGTTGCGGACTTTGCGTTGCAAAATGCCCCAACCACCTTATTTCCATTGTTCCCAAAGCAGAAAAAGCAGTCATCACCTGCTCTAACCATGAAAAAGGCGCTGTTGTTCGTAAGGAATGTCAGAACGGCTGTATCGGCTGCATGAAATGTCAGAAGAACTGCCCCGCAGAAGCAATTAAAGTTGAAAACTTCCTTGCAACCGTTGATTATGAAAAATGCATCGGCTGCGGAAAATGCGTTTCCGATTGCCCTGTTGGCTGCCTTGAAATGCTTAAAGCATAATTAAATTTCTTTTTAAGGAAAACGCTCCGCCGCAATTAAAAGCGGCGGAGCGTAAAATTAATTTTTGATGGATATGTTTAAAGATAAGAAAACCAGAAACGATTTGATTCTCGGCCTTGCGGTAATAATTCTTGCCGCGGGAATCTGGCTCGCGACCGAGCTTTTGAAAAAAGACGGTTCCTTTGCCGTTGTTACGGTAAACGGTACCGAAACCGCAAAATATTCCTTAGCGGAAGATGCGGAAATCCGCCTTGAATCCGAAAACGGCGGATACAATATTCTTGTTATTAAAAACGGCAAGGCGGATATTATCGAAGCTTCCTGCCCGGACCACGTTTGCGTTGACCAGCGCGCAATAAGCAAAACCGGCGAGGCAATCACCTGCCTTCCGAACAAAACAGTAATTACTATCGACGGCGAAGACGAAGCCGAAGTTGACTTTGTGTCTTAAAAGGAAAATATGAAAACAAAAAAAGTTGCAATGCTTGGGCTTACCATTGCCCTTGCGATGATAATGTCGTATATAGAGGCTTTGGTTCCCCTTTCCTTTGCGGTTCCGGGAATCAAAATGGGCCTTGCAAATATAGTTATAATCTTTGTGCTTTATAAAATCGGCACAAAGGAAGCGATTTTGGTTTCGCTTATCCGCGTAATACTTGTTTCCCTGCTTTTCAGCAACGTTATGGCAATGGCTTACAGCATTGCCGGCGCGGTGCTTTCCCTTGGAATTATGTGGATTCTTAAAAAAACGGACAAATTTTCCGTTATCGGCGTTTCCATCGCCGGCGGAATTATGCATAACGTTGGACAGATAATTATGGCGGTTATCCTTCTTGGAACGGAGCAGATTGCCCTTTATCTTCCCGTTCTCATAATTACCGGAACGGCAACCGGCGTTGTTATCGGAATTGTTTCCGGGCTTGTTATCAACAGGTTTAAAAACATAAGAATTTAAATAAAAGAGCAGGCACCCAATGCGGTGCCTGCTCTTTTATTTAAGAAGCGGTTCCAGAACCAGATCCCTTAAAACATCTTTTGCGTGGTGAACCGAAACCCTGTTTTTGTTCAGAATTTCCGCAAGGCGAAAAACCGTTTCCGCCTCCGGCGAAACCTTTTTTACCAAAACGCTTTCGCCCGTTTTTTCTTCCCTTCCGAAAATTCCGAATGTATCCGCTTCCGAAACAACTTCATATTTTGGATTTATCTCTCCGTCATTCATTAAAGAATTTCTCCCCTCAAAACCAAACTTACATCCAATATTTTACAATTTTTGTTGATATTTTTCAACTTTTAACCGGTGTTAGAATCAACAAGCTTTTTTATCTTTGTTTGTATAATATCAACATTTTTGCGATTTTTTGGGCGTTTTTTGCGGTTTAAGAAAATTTATTTTAAAAAAGAAAAAAATCCGTGCCGGAAGGCACGGATTTTTCTTTATAATATATACAATATATCAATACGCAACGCCCTGGGCGATCATTGCTTCGGCAACCTTTTTAAAACCGGCGATGTTCGCGCCTGCTTCAAGGTCATAGCCGAAACCGTATTCAGCGGCGGCATCAACGCAGCTCTTATAAATGTTTTTCATAATGCTTTCGAGCTTTGCGTCAACCTCGTCGAAGGTCCAGCTGATGCGTTCGCTGTTCTGGGTCATTTCAAGACCGGAAGTTGCTACGCCGCCGGCGTTGGAAGCCTTACCGGGAGCATAGAGGATTCCGGCTTCCTTATAAACTCTGATGGCTTCGGGGGTGTTGGGCATATTTGCGCCTTCTGCCATTGCCATTGCGCCGTTTGCAACAATTGCTTTTGCGGCTTCCTCGTCAATCTCGTTCTGGGTCGCGCAGGGAAGAACAACGTCCGCTTTTACGTCAAGCCACATATTTCTCGGGCCTTCGACAAATTTTGCGGTGGGAACGTAATCAAGATATTCGGAAATAAGTCCGCGGTGCTGATAGATTTTTTCAACGATTTTGTAATCGATTCCGTTTTCGTCATAAACATAGCCGGAAACGTCGCTTTGTGCAACAACTTTGCCGCCAAGCTGGGTGGTTTTTTTGTTTGCGTATGTACCGACGTTGCCGGAACCGGAAATGATTACGCGTTTGCCTTCAAAGCTTTCGCCTTTGGAAGCAAGCATCTCCTTGGTGAAATAGCAAAGTCCGAAACCGGTTGCTTCTGTTCTTGCAAGGCTGCCGCCATAGGAAAGGCCTTTTCCTGTAAGGGTTCCGGTCCATTCGTTGCGGATGCGTTTATACTGACCGAACATATAGCCGATTTCACGGGCGCCGGTTCCGATATCGCCTGCAGGAACGTCGGTATCCGGGCCGATGTGACGGTAAAGCTCGGTCATAAAGCTCTGGCAGAAGCGCATAATCTCAAGGTCAGATTTACCTCTCGGGTCAAAGTCGCAGCCGCCTTTGCCGCCGCCCATGGGAAGGCTTGTAAGGCTGTTTTTAAAGACCTGTTCAAAGCCAAGGAATTTGATTATGGAAGCGTTTACGGAAGGATGAAGGCGGATTCCGCCTTTGTAAGGGCCGATTGCGGAGTTGAACTGAACGCGGTAACCGCGGTTGACCTGAACTTTTCCGGAATCATCCACCCAGGCAACGCGGAACTGGATAAAGCGTTCCGGTTCGACAATGCGTTCCATAATTCCCCATTTTTCAATGTTGGGGTTCTGTTCAACAACCGGCTCGAGGGATACAAAAACTTCCTTTACCGCCTGGAGAAATTCTTTTTCTCCGGGGTTTCTTTTTTCAACCTCTTCATAAACTTTTGCAAGGTATTCGCTTTTAAATGCCATTTTGGGTTACCCTCCCATAAAAATAGAATATACCTAATTATATGCTTTAATGCTTTAAATTGCAAGATTATTTGACAAAAATTTCAGAATTTTTTGTAAATGGCTCCCCAGAGGGTGAGCTGTCTGCGAAGCAGACCGGGGAGGGATAATCCCTGACCATTTTGGATAAGCGCTCCGCGTCACCTGTTGATCCCTCTTCCGTCATTTCCTTTGGAAATGCCACCTTCCCCTCCGGGAAGGCAATTAATATTTGACATAATTCTCCGGATAGTTTATAATATTAACCCGTGAGCGGAAAGGACGGCAGCGGACGCAGTTCCGAAAGGACGCGCGCGAGGAAAGTCCGGGCTCCAAGGGCAAGGGTAGCTGCTAACGGCAGCCGGGGGTGACCCCAGGGAGAGTGCAACAGAG
>JAFXBK010000078.1 GCA_017521825.1 Oscillospiraceae bacterium | reverse complement strand
TCAACAAGAGGAAGGTTTTCTTTCATTAAACGGCGGGTTTTGGCCATATGTCCGGGGAACCACTGGATATCAACTTGTTCCATAAGGCAAAAATTCGCCTCCTTTCAAAAATATACAATAATCTAATATATATTATACTACAAATAAAGCAGAAAAAAAAGACTCCCCTGCCAAATTGACAAGGGAGTTTTTTCGCAAATAACAAATTAGCGGACCTGTTTGACCTTTGCAGCTTTACCAACTCTATCACGGAGATAGTAGAGTTTAGCTCTTCTGACACGACCATGACGTACGAGTTCAACTTTTTCGATCATGGGGCTGTGGATGGGGAAAACTCTTTCGATGCCGCAGCCGTGTGCTACACGACGAACGGTGAAAGATTCGGAGATTCCGCCATGCTGTTTAGCAATAACAGCGCCTTCGAAAATCTGGGTTCTGTAATGGTCTCCCTCTTTGATTTTGCAATATACCTTAACGGTATCACCGATTGCAACTTCGGGTTTGTCAGCTCTCAGGCAGTCCTGGGAAATAAGTTTAAGTGCATCCATTTTAAATATCCTCCTTGTTATTTTTCAGACATTCATACTCAATGGACACCATTGACAGAGGACTGTCCGCCCGACATAATTTTTTGTCGTTCATGTCGCCGGGAATGCGACAGCGCCGCTTAGGCATACTAAACAGCCTTATTATAATAACACAAGCAAAATATAATTGCAAGTATTATTTTCAAAAAATCAGCGGAATTTTTCCATTTTTTCGTTATATACAGCCATTCTTCTTACTTTTATATCGTCCGGAGCAAAACCGGCGAAATTTTTGAAAGCCGCAAAGACCAAGTCAGGGTTTATATTAAGCTCAACGCCGGAAGCAAGCCTTGCCCTGAGGCAATATCTTCCCTCTTTATATTCAAGCTTTGAAAGTTTGATATGGGGTTTGATATCAATTTCCTTTTCTCCGCTTTTGGTTTTTTTGATTACCAGAACGGTTTCCTTATCAAAACATCTGTACCACTCTGCAAGGGTTTCCTCAACGTCCTTTCCTTCGGCTTCGAAGGAAATTTCGTAATCCGCAAAGCGAATCTTCTTTGCGTCCATTTTAGGTTTTCCCGCGGCGATTGCCTTAAAACCAACCGGAAGAACGGCGTTTATTCTGCGGACGATTTCCTCATAGGGCATAGGTGAAATAAGACGGAAATCAACGCTTTCCGCAACGCTTTCGTAACCGAGAGAAAGCGGCAGCGCAAAGGTTAAATAAAGGTGCGGATGAAATCCTTCGGTGTACCAGAAATCGATTTTGGAGCGTTTTAAGGCGCGCTGGAAGGCCCTCATAACGTCAAGATGCGAAATATACTTTGCGCTTCCGGTTTTTGTATAAAAAAGCCTTACGTCGATGAAATCGGTAACGTTATTCAAAACATGCGCCTCCCTTCAAGCAGTTTGCTCCGCAGCCGGAACATTTCTGGCGGCAGTTGGGAGTTGTAACGCCTTCATGAGCCTTTTTGTTTTCGTTTATGATAAATTTTTTGGTGACGGCGTAATCGAAAATATCCCAGGGCATTACTTCATCATAACTTCTGGTGCGGTTTGCGTAAAATTCCGGTTTTACGCCGCATTCCGCAAAAGATTCCATCCAGACATCGAATTTAAAGTGTTCGTCCCAGCTGTCAAGGTTACAGCCTTTACGCCATGCAGTTTCGATAACTTTGCCGATTTTTCTGTCGCCTCTGGCAAGAACCGCTTCAAGATAGGAAGTTTCGGCGTCGTGCCAATCAAGATTGATTTTTCTGCTGTGAACGGCGGAGCGCATAACTTCCTGTTTTCTGTGGAGTTCTTCCCTTGTATCCTGGGGTTCAAACTGGAAAGGGGTAAAGGGCTTCGGAACAAAGCTTGCAACGCTGCAGGTAACCTGAACGCCCTTGCCTTTCGGCTTGTTGGGAAGGCTGTAGAAAAGGTTTACAACGCGCTGGGCGGTTTCAACAATTCCTCTAACGTCATCATCCGTTTCTGTCGGAAGACCAATCATAAAATAGAGTTTTACCGCGGTATATCCGCCTTCAAAAGCGGTTTTTGCGGTTGCCATAATTTCCTCTTCCGTAACGTTTTTATTAATAACGTCGCGAATCCTCTGGGTTCCGCCTTCCGGAGCAAAGGTAAGTCCGCTTTTGCGAACCTTGCTGATTTTTTTGAGAAGGCTTTCGCTGAAGTTATCGACACGAAGAGACGGAACCGCAAGGTTTACGTGTTCTTTCGGAGTCCATTCAAGAAGGTCATCAAGAAGAGGTTCAAGTTCGCCATAGTCGCTTGTGCTGAGTGAAGTAAGAGAAAGTTCCTCATAACCGGTGCTGTCGCAAAGGTTGTGGGCATCTTTTGAAAGAGTGCTGAAGCGTTTTTCACGAACCGGGCGGTAAATAAATCCCGCCTGGCAGAAACGGCAGCCGCGGATGCATCCGCGCATAAGTTCGAGCTGGCTTCTGTCATGAACAATATCAATAAACGGAACTATAAAACTTTCCGGATAGAAAACGCTGTCAAGATCCTTGATAATGCGTTTGGTAACAGGAAGAGTTGCGGTTTCCTTCGGAACAAATTCCTTTACTGTGCCGTCTTCGTTATAAACAACTTCGATAAGAGAAGGAACGTAAACTCCGGGAATCTTTGCGGCTTCGCAAAGATACTGTTTTTTGCTCCATCCCTCTTTTTTAGCAACTTTATAAAGGTCCACAACTTCCGGAAGAACTTCTTCGCCTTCGCCGGGCATAAAAAGGTCGATAAAATCGGCGATAGGTTCCGGGTTGCAGGAACAGGGACCGCCGGCTACAACAAGGTTTTTAAGCTCGGTTCTGTCCTCCGCACGAACCGGAATTCCCGCAAGGTCGAGCATATTAAGGATTCCGGTATAGGAAAGCTCATACTGAAGAGTAAAACCGATCATATCAAAATCTCCGACGGAATCACGGCTTTCCAGTGCAAAAAGCGGATAGCCGTTTTCCCGGAGGATTTTTTCCATATCAACGTCCGGTGCAAAAACCCTTTCGCACCAGACTTCCGGGTCTTTATTAAGAAGGCTATAAAGTATTTTCATTCCAAGATGGCTCATTCCCACTTCATAAAGATCCGGGAAGCAGAAAGCAAACCTTACGGAAACATCTTTTTTGTTTTTAACAACGCTGTTAAGTTCGCCGCCGCAATATCTTGCGGGTTTTTGAACAAGGTTAAGAACTTTTTCGGGAATTGCAGGCAAAGCGATTCCTCCTTTCCTGTATAACTATATAAGTATATCATAACATTTAAACGTTTTTCAATAGTTTACGAAGCGTTGATTTACAAAAACACTCCGCCGTGATAAAATCAAAGCCATAAAAGGAGGCGATTTTTTTGGATATAATCAAAACCGGAAATTTAATAAAAGAGCTCCGCACCGAAAAAGAACTTACTCAAAAGGAACTTGCGGAAAAGCTTAACGTTTCTACCGCCGCCGTTTCAAAATGGGAAAACGGAAAAGGTTTTCCGGATATTTCCCTTCTTGAACCGCTTTCGGCGGAACTTGGAATTTCAATAACAGAACTTGTTAAAGGAGAAAAAAACGTGCTGATTGAAAACTCCGATTCCGTTGCAAAAGAAATTATCGAAATTTCCAAAAATAATATGAAATATGAACGGGCAAGACAGATTATTGTTGTTTCAATTCTTTCTTTAACAATAATTGCTATGATAAGTTTCATAATTTTCGATGCTTATTCCGGATATCAGACAAATATGGAATATTCTCTCCCCGTTCCAAGCATTATCGGTTTAGCAATGTTCCTTTTCGGCGGAAACGCGATTGTTTTTGCAATTATCGGCCTTTTTCTTGGCGGAAAAATCGATGTTAAAAAATCCATGCAGATAAGCCTTTTCAGCGAAGCCTGCTGCGCCGCTTCCATCTGGCTGGGTTCCGTTTATACCGATTACAAAGTTTCGATAAACGATATTTCCGCCGTTTTGGATACCGCAAACGCTATTGAACTTGAATCAAGAATGCTTTTTCTGATAACCGTTTTGCTCAACGCTTTCGCCTATTGGAAAATTGTTAAAAATAAGTCATGACCACCCCTAAAAGGGGTGGCTTGGAACGCCCTGTAAGGGCTTGTTGCTTGCTGCACCTTAAAGATGCTGAAATAATTTAATTAGCAAAATCTATTTTGTTCTTTGCAAATTTACCGCTTGATTTTGTTTTA
>JAFXBK010000077.1 GCA_017521825.1 Oscillospiraceae bacterium | reverse complement strand
TATCTTTGCTCAAGAAAACAAACAGACGGAATAAACAAACATCGCAAAGATAACGCATAAAACAAAAGCAACAGAGAGTTGCTTTTGCAATATCCCTTTTTGTGATACAATATCACCGAGGTGATAATCAGTGGATACAAAGGACGTTATTTTTGAACTTCGGACCAAAAACGGATTTTCTCAGGACGAGCTTGCCGAAAAAGTTTTTGTTACCCGCCAGGCGGTTTCCCGCTGGGAAAACGGCGAAACCACGCCAAATACAGAAACCCTTAAACTGCTTTCCAAGCTTTTTGACGTTTCCATAAACACTCTTCTTGGTTCGCCAAGGCAGCTTATCTGCCAATGCTGCGGAATGCCCCTGGACGACAGCAGCATAAGCAAGGAAAAGGACGGTGCCCTTAACGAAGATTACTGCAAATGGTGCTATGCGGACGGCGAATATATGTATCACGATATGGACGAGCTTATCGAAGTATGCGTAAAAACCATGGCAAACGGAAGTTTTTCTGCCGAACAGGTGCGCGAGTATATGAAAAATATGCTTCCCGGCCTTAATTACTGGAAGCAATATCTTAACGTGGGTGGAAAAGAAAAATTCGAGGAATTTAAAAAGCAGATCATTGATGAATTTAACGAACTGCATATAGAAGGTATGCCCATCGTAGAAAGCCTTAACGCGCTGGTGGGCAATTTTATAAATCTTGAATACCGCCTTCCCAACGGAAGAACCGTTAAATTTCTTGATGACCGGGCAACATATCTTGGAACCCAGCTTGAAAGCGAATTCGGCCCCGGAAAATGTTTTGGCCTTGCCGCAAACATGGATTTTCTTTTGGTCTGCACCTATGATGAAAACGGCGAAAACCCGGAACTTATAGTTTATAAAAAAAGATAACAAAAAACTGCCCGCCACAAATCGCGGGCAGTTTTTAAATGCAGTTTTTATCTATATAATCAAATATCTTTTTATAATCGTCCATTCCTAAAGAACAGCAAGGCACCCAGTATGAATAAAGCTTTTTAAGCTGTTCGGAATCTCCGCAGATTTTTCTTGTTTCTATATAGGCAAAGGTGTTGGCGTCTTTTTCATAAGGAAGATTTATATAAAGACTTTGCAGATATTCTTCGCTTTCTTTAATAATACATTCCTTCCATTCTTTTTCGCAAAGTCTGTAACAGATGCCGTTATAAAGAATAACGTAAAAACGACTTTTTTGTATTTCTTCGCTGAATTTTTCCGGATAAATATACTGGCAGGCGTGGCGCAGTTCGTGAAAAAGGCAGAACAGCGTTTCGTATTCCGGCATATCTTTTGCCTTTTCTTCGTTGAAAAAAAGCGTGTTTTCCAAAACGTCAAAAGTCCCGAAGGCTTCTTCGTATCCCGATGGCATTTTTGAAGAAAGTTTTATATCAAGATTTTCTTTTTCGCAGAACTCTTTAAAGTATTTTTTATAATTCATAAACATCACCAAAAATATTATAGCATAAATTTTAAAAATTTTTTT
>JAFXBK010000076.1 GCA_017521825.1 Oscillospiraceae bacterium | reverse complement strand
GCATCTATTCCAAGTTCACGGCAAACAACCGAAGAAAAATTCGATTTTTCCAGCATAAGCGGTGCTTCATAAAGATTCGGCAGAGTGATATTTTCAATAACGCAGTCCGGCTTAACATTGCAGAACATTGAAATTTTCTTGAATATAGGCTCTTCCAGCGGCTCATCACAGCGGAGAACGATTATATCCGGTTTCACACCCATACCCTGCAGTTCTTTTACCGAATGCTGAGTAGGCTTGGATTTATGTTCATCTGAGCCTTTAAGGAAAGGAACCAGGGTCACGTGGATAAAAAGGCTGTTTTCTCTGCCTATTTCAAGAGAAATCTGGCGCACCGCTTCGATGAACGGCTGCGACTCAATATCTCCGATTGTTCCTCCGATTTCGGTAATAACCACATCGGCATTCGTTTTCTTACCCAAGCTGTAAACAAAATCTTTAATCTCATTTGTGATATGCGGAATGACCTGCACCGTGGAGCCGAGATATTCACCGCGGCGTTCCTTGTTAAGCACATTCCAGTAAACTTTACCGGTGGTGAGGTTCGAATATTTGTTGAGGTCCTCATCAATAAAGCGTTCGTAATGTCCGAGATCAAGGTCTGTTTCGGTGCCGTCTTCAGTAACATATACTTCGCCGTGCTGAAAAGGACTCATGGTACCGGGATCCATGTTGATATACGGATCCAGCTTCTGTGCGGCGACCTTAAGGCCGCGCGATTTTAACAATCTTCCCAAGGAAGCGGCGGTAATACCCTTGCCAAGACCCGATACAACGCCTCCCGTAACAAATATATATTTTGTCATTGACAATTTCCTCCAAACCTATCACTCAACTGTAACTGATTTTGCCAGATTTTTCGGCTTATCAATATCGCAGCCGTTTTCCTTCGCAACGTAATATGCAAGCAGCTGTAACGGAACAATTTCCGCTGCCGCCGCAAAGATTGTCTCTGTTTTCGGCACATATATCATATCGTCCGCCAAAGATACGATTTTTTGATTATCTTTAAATGTAACCGCAAGAACTTCGGCCCCTCTTGCCTTTACTTCGATAATATTGCTCATTGTTTTTTCCATAATGCTTTCATTACAGCACAACGCAATAACGGGCTGGTGCTCTTCTATCAGAGCAATTGTTCCGTGTTTCAATTCGCCCGCGGCATAAGATTCCGCATGGATATACGATATTTCTTTCATTTTAAGGGCGCCTTCAAGCGCCACGGCATAGTCGGTATTGCGGCCGATGAAAAACAAGGAGGATGCATTGTGATATTTTTTTGCCAGATTGGGAATCTGCGGATTCATATCCAGCGCTTCCTGTATTTTTTTAGGCAAAGTATTCAATGATTCCAGAAGTCTTTTATAAAGTTTCCCATCAATACGGTTTGTCTTTTCAGCGGCGTATAAAGCAAACAAATATAATACCGAAACCTGTGTCGTATAGCCTTTTGTTGTTGCCACAGCTATTTCCGGACCCGCCCAGGTATAAAGCGTATGATCCGCAATATTTGCAATCGTGCTTCCCACAACGTTGACAACAGCCAGCGTTTTGGCACCGCGTTTTTTACATTCTTTCATTGCCGCTATGGTATCGGCGGTTTCTCCGGACTGTGACAATACAATAACCAGCGTGTGCTCATCAATAATCGGATCGCTGTAACGCAGTTCGCTTGCCAGTTCCACCTGAACGGGAATCCGGCATAATTTTTCAATTGCATATTTGCCTGCGCACCCGGCGTAATATGCTGAACCGCAGGCAGTAATCACAATTTTATTGATACTTTTCAGATACTCTGCCGTAAGACCGGTTTCATCAAGAACAATCTTTCCGTCCTTGATTCTCGGTGCAATGGTAGCTTTAATTGCTCCCGGCTGCTCGATGATTTCCTTGAGCATAAAATGCTCATATCCGCCTTTTTCCGCCGCTTGAACATCCCAGGTTATGCGGCTGATTTTTTTATTGACAGGCCGACCCGCCGGATCAAAAACCGTGATCGAGTCCGGCGTTATTTCCGCGAACTCTCCGTCATCCAGATAGATTGCGTTTCTCGTATACGGAACCAGCGCCGTGACATCGGAGGCAAAATAGTTTTCGCCGATTCCGACTCCGAGAATCAGGGGACTTGCTTCTCTCGCCGCATATAATTTTTCAGGTTCATCTGTGCAAACAACGCCAAGCGCATAGGAACCCCGCAGTCTTGATGAGGCCTTAATGACGGCATTTTTCAGATTACCGGAATAATACATCTCAATCAGGTGCACGATTACTTCCGTATCCGTCTGGCTTTCAAAGCGATAACCCTTCTCTGTCAGTTCTTCACGCAAAGCAATATAGTTTTCGATAATGCCGTTATGAACGACGGCAAACTTCCCGTCGTTGCTCATATGCGGATGGGCATTTGTATCGGTAGGCGCACCGTGAGTAGCCCATCTGGTATGCCCGATACCAACAGTACCCGGGCAGTTCTTTCCGTCAGCCGTTTTTTCACAAAGATTTGCTATCCTTCCCGTAACTTTACTGACAGAGATCCGATCATCATCAAGCACCGCAATACCCGCCGAATCATATCCCCGATATTCCAGCTTTTTAAGCCCCTCCAAAAGGATGGGCGCCGCCTCCTGAAAACCTGTATAACCGACTATTCCACACATAAAACCATCTCACAATCCATATATTCATCCCCGTTCCGCTTTTTTAAAGGTTTATTTCTGCTGATTTTCCGTCAGCGTTT
>JAFXBK010000075.1 GCA_017521825.1 Oscillospiraceae bacterium | reverse complement strand
GATCTCCTCGCAGCGCGTGTTAAGACGCAGCTTCCAAAGGCCAACGGTTTCGGATCCGATTTCCCTGGTGTAGTAATACTTTAAAATAAACTTCGCAATTGTAGCGTTCCAGGTTGCGTTATAGAAATCAAACGTAAAATCGAAGATCTTATCCCAGGCGGCGTCGATAATCTGATCGACGCTTTTATTCGGAAGCTGATCAATCGAAAAGCCGCTTTTGCTTTCGCATATCCAGCGCACTTCCGTTGTAAATTTACTCATTTGCTGCACCCCCTTCCATATCCGGCCCCGGCTCGTTTCCATCTTCCGGATCGAAAATTTCGTCGTTCGCGTCGTTAACCTTGATCTGATAATCTTCGTTAAATATTACGTCGATTTCCAGATTAAACATTTCGTTGATCTGCTTTGCTGCCTGCTGCCGCATTTTAAGGCCGGATCCCCTGGCGGCAAAGGATCCGCCGAGCTGCCGGTATACTTCGTCGTTCGTCATGCGTTCTTTTTTCACCTGCGCCACATTGGAAATACCCTTGAACGTCAAAAATTCATTCCAGTATTTTACCTTAAGCTCGTAGATATCCGGGGCCACAAACGGCGCGTCGGTTTTAAGGACCTGGATCGGGTTGGAAACGTCCATCGAATCATCTGCAAAAATAACCGGCTCGTTTCCTTCATATTTCATATACAGGTTTTTCATGGAAAGCCGCTTGTTTTCGCTGCACTTGATCAGCAGCGGCGTTTTCTGTGCGTTTACGTTAAGATCAATGATCCGGTCATAAAAACCGATCTTGTCCGCATAGTAAAGCGTTTCGTTTTCGCTGCTTGTGTGCAGGTTGTTATTATAAATAATGATTGAATCGCGGGACGTCTTTCTATTTTTATAACCATTTGACGCGTAAGCGTCGCGCCGGATCGGAATATTGTAAATGTTCCATTTCCCTTCCAGCGCGGCCTTTGTAACAACATATTGTTGCATGATCTCGTCATAAAAGAAAAGCACGTGTCCCTGCTCAAATAAGGTTAATTCTAAAAACCGTTCGTCGATCTCTTTCGGCAGGTTCAGCCATTGGTAAAGACCAATCGTCACTTCCTTTAAATGATCATAATAAATATTGTGGGCTATCGCGTTATTAAATAAGGACTGGAAAAAGTCCGTGATCTTTCCATACTTGTTTTTTGTCTTCCATCGCGACATATTTTTTACCTTCCTTTCTTATGATACGATCGGATTCGATAAACTATAATTTCCGATGTTTGCATGATTCGCCCAATACGTAATACCTTTATCATGGACCCGTTTCAACACGTCCAGAGCTTCCGCCGGTACGGATCCGGTAAAATTGCAGCCGTTCGTTTTAACGTAGTTCCATTGTGTACGGGAAAAAATATTCGGGATCTTTACACGGTTTACGGCATAACCAAACATATCGAAAAAGTCGTCTATGATTGCCGCTTCGTTTGCAGTTACACACATTTGATTTACGCGGAAGCGCTGCTGATTGACGGCCAGTTCCGTAGATCCCGTGGAAGCGCCGGAATATTTATTTGCCGCG
>JAFXBK010000074.1 GCA_017521825.1 Oscillospiraceae bacterium | reverse complement strand
AATACTTTGATACATTTGCTTCGCTGCTTAATCATCCTAATTCCTTGGTAAGAAATCGTGCATTGTATATTCTTGCCGCCAATGCTAAGTGGGATGATGATAACCGCTTTGATGCTATTTTATCAGAGTATCTGTCACATATTACGGATGAAAAACCGATTACTGCCAGACAGTGTATTAAAGCTCTTGCACAAGTAGGTATGGCAAAACCACAATACATTCCAAGGATACTATCATGTTTTCATGGCGCTGATTTGTCGAAGTATAAAGACAGTATGCGTCCGCTGATTGAAAAGGATATGGAAGAAACCGAAAGATTACTAACTGAGTAAATCCCAATTTATCTAACTCTTTTTTGAGAGTTGCATTTTTCGCTCTTATGGTTGCAGTTCCAATGCAACCATATAAAACCGTATCATTATTATCAACTGTTACCAGCTTAATCCGGCGGACAAAATGTCCGCCGGATTTTTTGTATCCAAATATTTCAAAACGCCGGGCAATATGTTATAATAAATCATACTTTTTCAAGGGCGGTGATTTTATGAGAAAAGTTGCGAATTGGGCATTAGCCATTGCTTTTGTTATATTTCTCATAGATTGGAGCGTTATTGGCATAAAACTGCTCGATAATGATTACAACATTACGGCCGAAGCATATATAGGCCTTGCCTGCTTTATAGTTATCATCGCCGGCGTTTTGATCCGAAGTTTTACCGACAGATGTCCGCACTGCGGAAAGATTATGTTAATAAAAGGAGCTTATTGTTCACACTGCGGCAAAAAAATTGACTAAAAAAGGAAAATAAGTTTATGAATAACAAAAAAGATTCTGAAGAGAAAGTTTATTATATGCCCATCGGTATGTGCCTTGGTATAAGCATCGGCACCGCAATCGGTGTTGCCACTGATAATATGCCTATTTTTATGACAACCGGAATGAGTATCGGACTTTGCATAGGTGCTTTAATTGATGCGCAAAACCGAAAGAAAAACAAAAATTCTTCCGAAAATAATAAAGAAGATTTCGAATAAACCAAAAAGTCCGGCAAGCCGGACTTTTTTCTTTTTAATCGGTAATATATGAATTCATTGTTCCATCTAACAAACCGGAATGTTCGATATGAAGATGGCGGCCGTCTTTAAAAGCCAGATCAATGCTTTCGATTCCGCCGTTTTCGGTTTCCTTTATCTCAATATCCTGAACAGCGCTGTTGATAAGCTTTGAACCGGGGAAATAAACGTAGCTGAATTTTTCAGAATCCGGTTCTTCGCGGAAAACTCCGCCGCGGATGTTGCGGATAAAAAAATCTTTATCGTATATATTCAAAGACAGGTTTTCTTCCGAAAGATATGCCATGATTATGGAATATCCGGAATAGATGAAAAGCGGAGATTCATAGGGCTGGGTATCGCCAAGGTTATAAACTTCCTTAACATACATTTTTTCAAATTCCGGATGGTTCTGTTCGATAAATTCGCGGAGTTCTTTTGCTGTACCAAATTTTTTCTTAACGGTCATAAAATCACCAGCTTAAACAAATTTTTTATTCATGTATCTCAATCGGAAGTCCGTCCGGATCCTTGAAAAAAGTTGCTTTTTTTCCTGTGAATTCATCCATTCTTACCGGTTCGCAGACTATTCCCTTTGCCTCAAGTTCCTTTACCGCAAGTTCAATGTCATCGACTTTGAAGGCAAGATGGCGCAGGCCATAGCTTTCCGGCGAAGGTCTTTTTGGGTGGTTTTTCATAATGAAAAGTTCGATTTCCGTTTCATCGTTCAGCTTAAGGTCGATTTTCCAGTCTTCCCTTTCCGGACGGTAATTTTCGCGGACAACCGGGAAACCGAGCTTTTTTACGTAAAAATCCATTGCCGAATTTTTATCCGAACAAATTATTGCAATATGGTGAATAAGGTTCATCAAATGCCCCCCTTTTATGATTTTATATTATCATAAAAAAACGGCGGTATCAATCCCGCCGTCCTATATTTTATGCGTGCATTTTCCGCGTTGGCCTTTCGCCGAATTTACGCTCATAGGCCCTTGCAAATCCGCTTTGGGTTTCGAAGCCGTATTTAAGCGCAACGTCCAGCGCCGGCTCCCCTTTTTCAATATCGGTTTCCGCAAGTTCAAGTCGCTTTTCCCGGACATAGCTCATAAGGCTTTTTCCCGTTTCCTCCTTGAAAACACGGCAAAAATGAAAAACCGAATAACCCGCCTGGTAAGCTATGTTTTCCGCGGTAAGTTCATCGGAAAGATGCTCCATAATATAATTTTTTGTTTTTTCGATGCTTTCGGAATAATTCATATATAAAACCTCTTTTCGGTTTAAAATTCGGGAGGTCGGCGCAAAAGCCGGAGTGAGTTTAACTTTTGCGCCGAGCGGGCGGAGATGACAGTTTATTATTTAAATAAAAAAAGCAAAAACGGACTTTTCCCGATTCGGGAAAGTCCGTTTTTGCTAAAAAAATCGGGCTGCCGATTAAACGACAGCCCTTTTTATAATTGCGCTTTTTAAAAACCGTGGACTCCCCTTAACCCGAGAAAAAAACGATCTTACGGAAATTATCCTGACTTATGCATCATCCTCCAAAGGCGCCTTCCCGTTTTTTTAACAGTGGCACAATGCCTTTTTCGTCCGCAAATACAGTTGAGGTAACAGTAACGGATTCTCACCGTTTTCCCTTTCGCAAAAGCGAAAGCCATTCTTGGCAACCATAAGACCCACGATATTAACTTTTCAAACTGCAATTTAATTTTATCATTGCGTGTTTTTATAATCAAGTCCGAACTTGCTGAAATTAAAGTTCCGGAACATGTTTCGGCATTTTTTCGCTTTCAACAACCGTTACCATATCGCAAAGTTTTTTAAGTTCTTCGGAAGCGTAGCGGCCGGTAAAAACAAGTTCCGTTCCCGGGGATTTAAGCGAAATAAGTTCTTCGATTTCTTTTATTGTAACAAGGCCGAAATACATCGGAATTGTAATTTCATCAAGAACAACAAGGCCGAAATTTGCGCTTTTAAGCGCCTGTTTTGCTCTTTCGATACCCTTTTTGGCGCAATCCAAATCGGTTTTGTCCGGCTCCCTTCCGGCAATGCAGCCGGTTCCGCAGCCGAACTGGGCGGTAACGATTCCCGGAATGGCCTTGCGAAGCGCCATTATATCCCCTTTGGGGTCATCCTTGATAAACTGTCCGACAAAGACGCGTCTTCCTTCGCCGAAAACTCTTAACGCAAGGCCGAGAGCCATTGTTGTTTTGCCTTTTCCGTCGCCGGTATAAAGTCTTACAATGCCTTTATTCAAAAGAAAACGCCTCCTTTACAGATTTTTACAAGCTAAATATACACCTTTAAAAACAAAATATCAAGGTTTTCTATATATTGGTTTAACAAGTTTTTCCGCGGCTTTAAGAAGTTTGAAATCCGCTTTTGCCAACTCTATATTATCGCCGGGTTTAAGCACCGGTTTAAGCGCTTCGGCAACTTTCGGGAAAAATTCTTCCCTTTTTCCGTCAAAATCAATAAGCAGAAAAAGCTTTGGAGCAAGGTCGGTTTCCTTTTGCGCCCAAAGAAGGAAGGCGGAATATACGTTTTCGCATTTCGGGAAGAAATCTTTTATAAAATTTTCAAATTTTTCCGGAACAAAGGGCGGTTTTATAAGCCTTACTCCGCCTTCGTTTTTTTCGGTGGATTTTCCTCCGTTGCGCTGGAAAACCATGGATTTCCCATGGGGGTTGATGATTATTCCGGCGATTTTTCCGTCGCTTTTCCTTACAATTTCGTCAATTTTTGAAAAAGGCATAATATTCGCTTTATCTTTTGGCAAAGGGCTTTTTTCAAAAGCGGAAAAGCTTGAAAAAATCGGAATCATTTTTCCTTTATCCTTAATATCAAGAAGCGGAATCTTATTAACTTTATCGCGGTAAGGAACAAGGAAATTTGCGTT
>JAFXBK010000073.1 GCA_017521825.1 Oscillospiraceae bacterium | reverse complement strand
GCATGTGTTAGGCGCGCCGCCAACGTTCGTCCTGAGCCAGGATCAAACTCTTTGATAATGTTTATATATTCAACCACCCTTAGGCGGCTAAACAAATCAAAGTCTTTGTTTCCTAAGCTTCAAGTCTCACTGACTTGCTATTACTTTTGGAATTTACTCAAATGAATACAAGGGTTTAATTCTTTTCTTCATATCTGTTGTTCAATTTTCAAGGTCCTTTTCATAACCGTGTCACTCGAAGTGACAGCTTTGTTATTATAGCAAATTATGGACGGCTTGTCAACACTTTTTTCAAAAAAATTTCAAAAAATTTTAAAAAGTTAAAAACCGCATAATCAAGCCATTTTATCTGCTAAAAATGCTGGATTGGCTTCCGAACATTGCAAACATTACCACAAAAAGCGCAATAAAAAGGAACATGCAGACATAAGCCTGGATCTCTTCTTTGATATGCTGCTTTCTTGCCGCCTTTTCTTCCTCGGTAAGAACTTTCTTTGCCATTGGCTTTCCTCCCTTTTATAATTGTATTATTAATAATATATTATATCGCCAAAAAAAGCAAGGGTTCTTTTTTGTCCGGCGGCGCTTGACTATATTATAATGTATATATATTATAATATATATAATACTATTATATATAGGCTGTTTTCCGGCGATTTTTCCTCTTTTTCGCCATAAATAAAATAATTTCAAAAAATTAAGATTTTTTTCAAAAAAGGGGTTGACAAACTGCAATTTGTTTTGTATAATAATCTTCGCCTTGAGGCTTTAAAAAAGTAATGGCGGCGTAGCTCAGTTGGCTAGAGCATTCGGTTCATACCCGAAGTGTCACCGGTTCGAATCCAGTCGCCGCTACCATAATGGCCCGTTGGTCAAGCGGTTAAGACACGGCCCTTTCACGGCTGTAACGCGAGTTCGATTCTCGCACGGGTCACCAGAACAAAAGAGCACCGATTTTCGGTGCTCTTTTTGTTTTTATCCAAAACCCTTTCTTAATATAAAAAGCCGTGCTCAAAAAAACGAGCACGGCATTTTTATTCTTCTTCAATTTTTCCATGTTCGCGTTCAAAATCCGCGATGCATTTTTTAATAAGATATTCTATCTGTTTGTTTTTGGTTCTGCCTTCATATTCCGCAACAAAACCCAGCTTTGCCAAAAGCTCCGGCGAAACTCTCAAAGTATAGCTCGCTTTATCATTATCCATAATTATCACCTATGACTTAATATTGACATTATTATACCTTCACTTTATAATCATATGTGAAAATGGATGTTTTATGACATCACTATGAGTTCAGTTAGGAGAATAGCTATGCCGTCCTGTATGTTTATCGGCGACCACGCCGTTTCCAGAGAGATATATTTAACCTTGCTTGCGGTAACGGAAGAACTTATCCTTAAGGAAAAAGTTTCGACTTTTTACGTCGGGAACAACGGAACTTTCGATAACCTTGCTCAAAAGGCTCTTTTTCACCTTAAACAAAAATATCCGGAAATAAAGGCCTATACCGTTCTTGCCTATATCCCCGGTAAGGAAAGTCCCTATGAATTCCCCTCCCGTCTGGAAACGCTTTATCCGGAAGGTCTTGAAAAAGTTCCGCCCCGTTACGCAATAAATCACCGCAACCGCTGGATGCTCGAGCGTTCCTCCTTTGTTATAACCTATCCTTCCCTTTTGGGGAATTCCTTAAAACTTGCAACAAAAGCCCGCCTTTCCGGAAAAACCGTTATAGATATTTCCCAGGAAGCGGAAGATATCTTCCCTTTAAAATAAAAAAATCCGCCCGTTCTCCCAAAAAGTTTACAATTTATTTAACTAATTCCAAGAAAAACACATTATAATAAAAACATCAGGGAGGTGTTTTTATATGTGGACACGCGCAAGAATTAAACAGGAGGCAAAAAACAGCCTTCGCCGCTTTGGGTATTGGATGCCGCTTCTGGTAACTTTCCTTACCGGCCTGGTTTCCGGCGGAATGGTTACCGGAAATACTTCAACAAGCAGCATCACCACGGAATATACTTCCGAATATGGCGGAGATTTAACCCCAGCCGGCTTTGCCGCATTCATGGATGAGTTTTTCGGCGAATTCTTCGGCGAAATCGGTGCCGCCTTCGAAAACTTCTTCAGCAACCCGCTCATCGCCATGACAACAATTTTCGTAATTGTTCTCGGCTTTATAATCGGCCTTGTAATTGCCTTCGGCTGGAGCGCCTTTGTCGCAAGCCCCGTTATTGTTGGCAAAAACCGCTATTTTATGGAGCACCGGGCCTTTGGTTCAAAGTTCGAGCGTCTTTTTTGGGCATTCAGAAGCGGAAGATATATGAACGTGGTTAAAATTATGTTCTGGAGAGATATCAAAATTTTCCTCTGGAGCCTGCTTTTCGTAATTCCCGGAATTATAAAATCCTATGAATATTCCATGGTTCCCTATATCCTTGCGGAAAATCCCCGGATTTCTTCCGAACGCGCATTCGAGCTTTCCAAGCAGATGACCCGCGGCGAAAAATGGAAGATTTTCGTTCTGGATCTTTCCTTCATCGGCTGGAGAATCCTTGGCGTTCTTTGCTGCTGCGTCGGCGAAATTTTCCTTCAGCCTTATGTTGAAGCAACCTACGCCGAACTTTACCAGGTTATGCGCGAAAAAGCCCATGGCCTTGGTTTTTCCGATTACAACGAGCTTTCCGGCTTTTTCCCGGAACAAAATTAAAGCCTTCCCAAAAAATTGCCTCCCCTATTAGGGGAGGCATCTTTTGCCTTCGGCAAAAGACGGAAGGGTGGAAAAAAGCCTCCCTTGCCTAAAGGGAGGTGGCATCGCGTAGCGATGACGGAGGGATTCCTTCATAGCGGGCGCACACATAGGTGCGCCCCTACAGAATTGTAATAATTCCAAATGCAAGCGGCGGGAACTTTCTCCCGCTTTTTTTATTTACAAAAATCTTTCTGTATGCTAATATAAAATTAAAGAAAAACAGGAGGTGTTTTTATGTGGGAAAATTCCGAACTTAAACAAAGGGCAAAAGCCGTGCTCAGCCGCTTTGGCTTTTGGACACCCTTCTTTGCAACAATCCTTTGCGGTTTTTTGATGACCGACCCGGGAAGCATCCTTTCAGTAATCGCCGAAAATCCGGAACTTGAAAACGCTCTTTACGGAAACGAAGAGATTGCAACCTTCGTCACCTTTGCGGTTCCCGTTCTCGTTCTTCTCTCCTACCTTTTTAACGTCTTCATCGGCTATCCGGTTCTTGTGGGAATGAACCGTTTCTTTATGGAAAACCGAATTTCCGGTTCAAAAATCGAACGCATTTTCTGGGTTTTCAAAAGCGGAAACTATTTTAACGTTGTAAAAACAATGTTCCTTATGAACCTTAAAGTCTTTCTTTGGAGCCTTCTTCTTTTAATTCCCGGAATAATCAAATCCTATCAGTATTATATGGTTCCCTATATCCTTGCGGAAAACCCGGGAATAAGCTCGAAACGCGCCTTCGAAATTTCCAAAAAAATGACCGACGGCGAAAAGTTCGATATCTTCTGGCTTGGTCTTTCCTTCTTCGGCTGGATTCTTCTCGGAACTCTTGCCTGCGGAATCGGCGTTCTTTTCGTGGAACCCTATATACAAACCACCTTTGCGGAACTTTACCAGGTTATGCGCGAAAAAGCCCACGAACGGAATATTTCCGATTATAACGAACTCCCCGGCTTTTTCCCGGAACAGAATTAAGCCTTCCCAAAAAATTGCCTCCCTTGTTAAAGGGAGGTGGCATCGCGTAGCGATGACGGAAGGATTCCTTTCCAACCGGGCGACCGCAAGGGTCGCCCCTACAGCGTTTCCAATAAATCCTGCCGTTCCACAAAAGGCGGAAATATGAAAACACCTTCCCAGAGGGGAAGGTGGCATTTCCGTAAGGAAATGACGGATGAGGGATAACCAAGAACCCGGAGGGTAGCCTCCCTTGCCTAAAGGGAGGTGGCATCGCGTAGCGATGACGGAGGGATTTCTTCATAGTGGTCGCACACACAGGGTCGCCCTTACAACATCACAATAAAATCCATTATAAAATGACGCAACAAAAACGAGCACGGCAAAAGCCGTGCTCGCTTTTTATTTGATGCTCAAGCCAAAAATCAAACGTTGGTGGAATAGTTGGGAGCCTCTTTGGTGATGTAAATATCGTGAGGATGGCTCTCTTTAAGGCCTGCGCCGGTGATTCTTACGAACTGGGCTTTTTCCTGAAGGTCGGCAATGGTGCCGCATCCGCAGTAACCCATACCTGCTCTGAGACCGCCAAGGATCTGGTAAACAACTTCGCCAACGGTGCCTTTGCAGGGAACGCGGCCTTCAACGCCTTCCGGAACAAGTTTTTTGTTGTCTTCCTGGAAGTATCTGTCTTTGCTTCCGTTTGCCATTGCTGCAAGGGAGCCCATTCCGCGGTAAACTTTAAATCTTCTGCCCTGATAAATTTCGCTTTCGCCGGGAGCTTCGTCGCAACCTGCAAGCATGGAACCGAGCATAACAGCGTTTCCGCCTGCGGCAAGAGCTTTTACGATATCGCCGGAATACTGCATACCGCCGTCTGCGATAATGGGTCTGCCCCATTTTGCGCCAACTTTTGCTGCTTCATAAATTGCGGTGATCTGGGGAACACCGATACCTGCAACAACGCGGGTGGTGCAGATGGAACCGGGTCCGATACCAACTTTAACTGCGTCTGCGCCTGCTTCAAAAAGGTCTTCGGTTGCGGCGGCGGTTGCAACGTTACCAGCAACAAGGGCGATTTCGGGATATTCCGCTTTGATCATTCTTACGCAGTTCATGATGCCTGCGCTGTGGCCGTGGGCGGAGTCGAGAACAAGAACATCCGCACCGGCTTCGATAAGTGCTTTTGCGCGAACCATAACGTCGGAAGTTACGCCAAGAGCCGCGGCGCAAAGAAGTCTGCCGCCTTTATCTCTTGCGGCGTTGGGGTACTGAACAGCTTTTTCGATATCCTTGATGGTGATAAGACCTGCAAGTCTGCCTTCTTCATCAACGATGGGGAGTTTTTCGATTTTGTGTGCGCGGAGGATTTTCTGTGCTTCCTCAAGGTTGGTTCCAATGGGAGCGGTAACAAGGTTTTCCTTGGTCATAACTTCGTCGATTGCAACGTTGAAGTTTTCGAGGAATTTCATATCTCTGTTGGTGATGATACCGACAAGTTTTTTGTTTTCGTCGCAAATCGGAACACCGCTGATTTTGAATTTTGCCATAAGAGCGTTTGCTTCGGCAACGGTGTTTTCCTTTGCAAGATAGAAGGGGTTAACAATAACGCCGTTTTCGCTGCGTTTTACCTTGTCAACTTCTTCTGCCTGTTTTTCAATGGGCATGTTTTTGTGGATAACGCCGATGCCGCCTTCCCTTGCAATGGCGATTGCCATTTTTGCTTCGGTAACGGTATCCATTGCGGCGGTCATGATAGGTGCGTTAAGCACGATATCTCTTGCAAGAACGGTTTTGGTGCAGCAGTCTTTCGGAAGTACGTCGGATTTTGCAGGAATAAGAAGTACGTCGTCGAAAGTAAGTCCTTCGTAAAGGAATTTTTCATTGGTGTTCGGGTTTACCATGTTTGCGCTCTCCTCCTGAATTTTATATTTTTTATTATGTTCGCGTGTAAATTTTAACTATTCTAACACCTTTACACGGGAATTTCAAGCCTTTTTTTCAGTTTTTTAAAAAAGTTTTTCAATTTTCTTTATTGCTCATCTTAAACGAAAATTGGTAACGTTATTTGTGCGTTTTGCATAAGTTTATTTGGAATATTTTTCCATATAATCAACCCGTAGGGAACGCTGTCCCCAGCGTTCCGTTTTTCGGACCGTCGAGGACGACGGTCCCTACGTTTTTTGTTTTATCAAAAAAAGGAGCGCCGTTTGGCGCTCCTTCCCCATATTTATTTAATTTCGTCCATGCCCATGTATTTGCGGAGTGCTTCCGGAATGGTAACGCTGCCGTCGGCATTCTGATAGTTTTCAAGAATTGCCGCGGTGGTTCTGCCGATTGCAACGCCGGAACCGTTAAGGGTGTGTGCAAAAACGGCCTTGCCGTCCTTATCCTTGCATTTGATGTTCGCTCTGCGGGCCTGGAAATCTTCGAAGTTGGAGCAGGAAGAAATTTCGACGTATCTTCCGTAGGAAGGCATCCATACTTCGATGTCATAGGTTTTTGCGGAGCTGAAGGTAAGGTCGCCGGTTGTAAGAACAACAACTCTGTAAGGAAGGCCGAGACCCTGAAGAACTTTTTCCGCTTCGCCGGTAAGTTCTTCAAGTTCTTCGTAGGATTTTTCCGGATCCGCGAATTTAACAAGCTCAACTTTGTTGAACTGGTGCTGGCGGATAAGACCGCGGGTGTCGCGGCCTGCGGAGCCTGCTTCTGCGCGGAAGCATGCGGAATAAGCGCAGTATTTAATCGGAAGGGTGCTTCTGTCAAGAACTTCGCCGCGGTGGAAGTTGGTTACCGGAACTTCCGCGGTGGGAATGAGATAAAGGTCTTCGCCCTCGAGTTTATACATATCTTCAGCAAATTTCGGAAGCTGGCCGGTGCCGGTCATGGAAGCTTTGTTTGCCATAAAAGGCGGGAAAATCTCGGTGTAGCCGTTTGCGGTGTGGGTATCGAGGAAATAGTTCATAATTGCGCGTTCAAGTCTTGCGCCAAGGTCCTTATAAAAATGGAATCTTGCGCCGGTAACTTTACCCGCTCTTTCCGGGTCAAGAATTCCAAGATCCTGACCAAGGTCCCAATGTGCTTTCGGCTCAAAATCAAACTGGCGGGGTTCGCCCCAGCGGCGGAGTTCAACGTTTTCGGTATCGTCTTTTCCGTAAGGAACAGCCTCGTTGGGGATGTTCGGAATTTTAAGAATAAGTTCAAGCTGACGTTCTTCAAGTTTCGCAAGCTCTTCGCCGCATTTTTTGCTTTCTTCGGCAATAAGTTTCATCTCCGCCATAAGTGCGGTGGTGTCCTCGCCGTTCTTTTTCATAACGGGGATCTGTTTACTGGCGCGGTTCTGCTGTGCTTTAAGGTCGTCGGTTTTTGCGTTCAGTTTTCTGCGCTCTGCGTCGATTTCAACAAGTTCGTCAACAGCCTCGTCCATGGGTTTGAATCTTCTGCGGCAAGCCTCTTTAACAAGCTCCGCGTTTTCTCTTACAAATCTGATATCAAGCATCGGTTTTTCTCCTTACTTATACATTTTCTTATTAAGAAGTCGCTCGCAGATATCTGCAAGTTCGTTTTTGTTGTAAAACTGGAACTCGATGGTTCCGCCTTTTTCGTTTTCGGTGATTTTAAAAGGTCTGCCAAGTTCGTTCGTCATGGCAACCTGCATCTCCCGGTAAAATTTATCCTTCGGGAAGGAATCCTTTTTCTTTTTCGGTTTTTCCGGAGCTTCCTTTCCGATTTTGGCGGCCATTTTTTCCGCTTCACGAACGGAAAGTTCCCCGGAAACGATTATTTTTGCAAGTTCGGTGCGTTTTTCTTCCGGCGCGGAAAGAATTGCCTTTGCGTGGCCGGCGGAAAGTTTTCCGGCGGAAACAAGGGGCAAAACCTCTTCCGGAAGGTTAAGGATTCGAAGGGTGTTGGCAACGGCGGGACGGGATTTTCCAACCGCTTCGGAAAGCTGTTCCTGGGTCATGCCGTATTTATCCATAAGTCTGCGGTAACCCTCGGCGGTTTCCACCGCGTTAAGGTCTTCGCGCTGAAGGTTTTCGATAAGGGCAACCTGGTCGGTTTCCTCGTCGGAAAGTTCCCGGATAAGCGCCGGAACTTCCGAAAGTCCGGCAATCCTTGCGGCGCGCCATCTTCTTTCGCCCGCGACTATCTGGTACATTCCGTTTTTCATGGGTCGGACCAGAAGCGGCTGTAAAACTCCGTGGGCGGAGATGGAATCCGCAAGCTCGTTAAGGGCTTCCTCGTCAAATTCTTTTCTCGGCTGGGAAAGGTTCGGCTCAATTTCCGAAAGTCTTACTGTGGAAATTCCGGAATCTTCACCGGAAAGACCCGTCTGGTCAGCAAAAAGGGTATCAAGTCCCCTTCCAAGTCCTCTGGATTTTGCCAATTTTATCCCTCCGTTCTGTTGTTGGCAATAATCTCGTCCGCAAGCGCAAGGTAACTTTGGCTTCCTTTGGAAGCAAAATCGTAATAAATTACCGGTTCGCCGAAGGAAGGCGCTTCGGAAAGGCGGACGTTCCTTGGAATAACGGTTTTAAAAACTTTCTGCGGAAAATATTTTTTAACTTCCTCAACAACCTGCATCGTAAGGTTAAGCCTTGCGTCATACATGGTTAAAAGCACACCTTCCATATCGATGTAGCTGTTATAAAGTCTTTTAACGGTGCGGACCGTCGCCATAAGCTGGGAAAGACCTTCCAGCGCATAAAATTCGCATTGGATCGGAACAAGAATACTGGTGCAGGCCGCAAGGGCGTTAAGAGTAAGAAGTCCGAGGGAAGGCGGGCAATCTATGCAGATATAATCATAATCCTTCTGGATTGCCGCAATGGAATTTTTAAGCCGGAGCGCCCGGTTTTCCATATCAACAAGTTCAATTTCCGCCGCCGCAAGGTCAATGCTGGAAGGGATTATGTCAAGGTTTTTATATTTGGTGCGGATAACCGCTTCCTTTGCGCCGCAATTTCCTATAACAACGTCATAGACGGAATGTTTAACTTCCCTTTTGTTGATTCCAAGACCGGAAGTTGCGTTTCCCTGGGGGTCGGAATCCACAAGAAGAACCCTTCCCCTTGTTCTGTATGCAAGCGCTGCGGAAAGGTTAACCGCGGTGGTCGTTTTTCCAACGCCGCCTTTTTGGTTCGCAAATGCTATAATTTTGCCCATTCTTTCCTCCGTTTATTATTATTACCTTTTTATTATAATAGAGCGCGGCGTTTTTTTCAATGATGTTTTGCAAAATTATAATATTTTATTCAAAATGTTTCACGTGGAACAAGGCCTGCGAAGCGCGTCCTGTGGACGATGAAGCAAGCAGGGCTTGGCGCCGCGGTCAAAATATTCAAGGCGAATGCCGCAGAATATTTTGGGCACCGCAAGAATGGTATCCTCCGCATTGAAGTGGGTATATTCTGCGAAGCGCATCCAAAAAAGTTCCACGTGGAACAAAGAACACAAAAAGCCGCCTTGCGGCGGCTTTTTGTGTTCTTTCAGGGGAATGTGTCTTTGGCGAAGCGTTTTGCTTCTTTTTATATAACTGTCGGCGCGGATGCGAAACGCGCCGGAGCAGTGCAAAAATATTAAACGGCGGATCCCTCGGTTTTTTTAAAAGCTCTCGCCTTCGGAACCGCAACGGAATAAACTATGTTTTCCTCCGTTTCGGAAACGGTGCTTTTCGCACCGAGCCCCGCGGAATTCATAACTTCCACCGCGTGCTCAAAGGTGTTTATAAAAAGCCGAAGGTCTTTTACAAAATATCTCGGCTTTTTCCTCGCCGGTTTTTCCTTTTCCAAAAGCCGGTCGATGTACCTTACCGTTTCCGGAACGTTAAGTTCCTTTTCCGCAACAAATTTTGCGGCTTCCTCTCTTCCCTTTCCCTGTTCAATCCGAAGAAGTTCCCTTGCGTGCCTTTCAGTAAGGTTTTTTTCGGTGACGATTTTCCGAACCGCCGGCTCAAGCTTCAAAATCCTAAGCTTGTTCGAAAGGGTGGAAGGCGCAAGCCCAAGGCGCCTTGCGGCTTCCTCCCCGGAAACCTTCCATGCAGAAATAAGCTTTGCCATAGCTTCCGCCTCGTCAAAAGGCGAAAGATCGCTCCGCTGAAGATTTTCGATAAGCGCCCATACAGCCGAATCCTCATCGCCGATATCATAAACAATGGCTTCGATTTTCTGCCGGCCGATAAGTTTGCAGGCCCTAAGCCTGCGCTCACCGGCGATGAGTTCAAATCCGCCCTTAACCCGGCGGACGGAAATCGGCTGGATAAGTCCGTTTTCGCGGATGCTTTCAGCAAGGGCGGAAAGCTCCCCTTCGTCAAAAATCCGCCTTGGCTGAAAAGGGTTCGGAAAAACTTCCGAAAGGGCGATGCTCATAACCAGTCCCTGTTTTTTAAAACTCTCAAACATGCTCATCGCCTCCCAAAAACATATTAGCATATCTTTCCAGATTTTTCCATAGAAACATTTCGCAAAAAACCCCACCGTAACAGCAATTAAAACAAACCCCGACAGATAAAAAATCGAAAAAGAAAAAACCTTTTCGAGCCCTGCCGCTTTTTGCGAAAAGTTTTTGAATATTTAAAAATTTATCGTTTTTCGATAAATTTTTATTGACTTTCGGAAGTTTTGGTGGTATATATAAATTGAAAACAAAAAAGGAGGCTTCCCCATGACACAAAAAAATCTTTCAACCTGGCTCAAAGCCGTAATAATCGGAACCGGCTTTTTCGGAATCGCCGTCTTTTTCCTTATAATTCCCGCCTACGGAAAAAGCCTTGCATCAACCGCGCCGGAATTTGCCTATTGCTATTGGCCCTGGCAGATTTTCCTTTGGCTTTGTTCCCTTCCCTGCTTTGTTTCCCTTGTTTTCGGCTGGAAAATCGCAAAAAATATCGGCAACGATAATTCCTTCAGCTTTGAAAACGCCAAAAACCTTAAAATAATTTCCTGCCTTGCGGCGGGAGATTCCGCATTTTTCTTCCTTGGGAACTGGGCTTTGCTTTTTATGAACATGAGCCATCCGGGCGTTGCGATTATTTTTGCTCCGCTGGTGATTTTTGTTGGAATAGCCGTTGCGGTGGTTTGCGCCGCCCTTTCCCACCTTGTTTATAAATCCGCTGTAATGCAGGCGGAAAACGACCTTACTATTTAAAAAAGGAGGCATGCTCATGTCAATCGAAGTAAACCTCGACGTCATGCTCGCAAAGCGAAAAATGAGCATGACCGAACTTTCCGAAAAAGTTGGAATAACAATGGCAAACCTTTCCATCTTAAAAACCGGAAAAGCCAAGGCAATCCGCTTTTCCACCCTCGAAGCAATATGCGAAGCGCTTGATTGCCAGCCCGGCGATATTCTCACCTATAAATGCCCCCCTTGCCTAAAGGGGGGTGTCTGCGAAGCAGACGGGGGGATTCCTTCCAAAAAGGAGGAATAATATGCAGATAATTTTCGGAATAATCGCAATAATCCTTGCTTTTATCTATGGCTGCCTTGCTTCCCTGTTCGGTTTCCTTTTTCCGAATTACGCCCCAAAAGCCGAAATCCGCGAAAACCTCGATATGAATATAAAATCCTATTATATCGAATTCCACGAGGATACCCACGGCGGCTTCCACGGCGACGGCGAAGAAATTATAATTTTCCGCCCGAACCAGGAGCAAATACAAAAAATCGAAGCGGAATGGCAAAAAACTCCAATAGATTTCGGAATTGCCCCTTTAATTTTTCCGGAAAACGAGTATAATGGACTTGAACTCACAAAGTATATCCCAAGAACGGAAGGTTTTTGGTTTTATAAAAACCGGAACGACGCATTATATTCCTATAATTTTTCTTTCGCCTTTTTCGATGGCGAAAAAGTCTATTATTACGAACTCGATACCTGAAAGGGGTTTTTAAAAAATGATAACCTGGCTTACAATGCTTATCCAGAAAATCGAAGGAAGCAACCTTTTGCTGATAATTATCGGCGCAATGTGGATTCTTTATCTCGGCTTTTTCTTTGTTGTTAAAGCAAACCGGGGAAAACAAAAATTAAAAACCGCCCTTATCGCCGGCGCAATCGCAACCCTTATCTGCGATATCGTCTGGTTCTTCAAGTTTTTCGATAACTTCCAGTACGTTAACCCGGGCCTTGGCGGAATGATGTGGTTCATGCTCCTTCCGGTTCTTCTTTTCTTCCTTGTAATGATTTTAAGCTATATCAACGCAAGCCGCTACGAATTCGACAAAAAGAAGCGCGAAAAAGAAGCCGCAAAAGCCAAAAAGAAGGAAAAACACCGCAAGAAATTCGAAAACCAGGAAAATGCTGAAAAATAACATAAAAAAGACGCAGAAAAATCTGCGTCTTTTTTATTTCAGCGATTTTTCGCTTATTTTAATAACGCTTAAAATTATCCGAGCCTAAAAGTTAAACAAAAAACCGCCGTCGGCTTGAACGATGGCGGTCGGGATTCAAAAGCACGATTTTTCGGTGGTGCATCTTAGTCCCCTAAAAAGGGGACAGCGTTTGCGGGAGCAAACTGCAGGGGTGTAAAACTTTTCTTTCAGGCGATACCCGGTTTCTTTTGGTTACAAAAGAAATGGGGTATCATAAAAGATCGTTATAAAAAAAGGCAACCTTACGGCTGTCTTAATTTTATTTCAGCGGTTTTTCGCTTATCTTAACTCTCTGCCTGGGGTATTTGGCCGGGGTTGCGTTTTTCTTTTCGATAAAAACAACCGATCTTCCGCCGGCGGGAATTTCATAAATTTCCGGCTCTTTAACTTCTCCGCCAAGGATCTTTGCCGCGGCCTTTGCGCCTTCAAGTTCTTCCGCAACTTCCGCGGTTTTCATGGGCGCAAAAACCCCGCCAACCTTAACAAGCGGAATGCAGTATTCACTGAGCACCGCAAGGTTTGCAACCGCCCTTGCGGTTACAACGTCAAAGCTTTCCCTAAGGTTTTTGTCGTGTCCGGCGTCCTCGGCTCTTGCGTGAACAAGGGTCGCCTTAACCCCGATTTCGTTAAGAACCGCTTCGAGGAAATTAAGGCGCTTCTGAAGGGAATCTATGAGCACCAATTCAATATCCGGCCTTGCAATTTTGAGCACCACCCCCGGAAAACCTGCGCCGGTTCCAACGTCCGCAACCCTTGCGCCTTTTGGAATCTTCGCCCTTTTAAGGTAAGCAAGGCAATCCAGAAAGTGCTTAACGGCAATTCCTTCCGGGTCGGTGATGGCGGTAAGGTTCATTTTTTCGTTCCATTCAATCAAAAGCTCGGCGTAGCGCTCCAGCTGAGCATACTGTTCTTCCGAAAGAGGCTCCGCGTGCTCGGGTATGTAATTTTTAAGAATTTCTGTTACCATGGCTACCTCATTTCTGTATCCAGATGAGCAGAACGGAAACGTCCGCCGGCGAAACGCCGGAAATTCTGCTTGCCTGGCCGATGTTCATGGGTCTTACCCTGTTGAGTTTTTCAATGGCCTCAAGGCGAAGACCGTGGATGGATTTATAATCAATGTCCTCGGGAATCTTCTTTTCCTCAAGGCGGTGCATCTGTTCAACCTGCGCCAGCTGCTTTTTGATGTAACCTTCGTATTTGATTTCAATTTCAACCTGCTCGATAACGTCCTCCGGAAGTTCCGGGCGGTTAAGGTCAAAGGGCGCAAGGTCGGAATAGGTTATCTGCGGGCGCTTGAGCAGTTCGGAAACTTTGGTACCTTCTGTAAGGGGTGCGGTTCCCTTTTCGATGAGCATTGCGTCAAGTTCCGGGCTCATTCTTATGCTCGCGGTTTTAACTCTTTCAAGTTCCTCGTCGCGAAGGCGGCGTTTTTCAAGAAAATCCGCCCATCTTTCGTCGGAAATAAGTCCGATTTCCCTTCCAAGGGGGGTAAGGCGCATGTCCGCGTTGTCCTGCCTGAGCACAAGGCGGTATTCGCTTCGGCTGGTCATCATGCGGTAAGGGTCAAGAACGCCCTTGGTGCAAAGGTCGTCTATAAGGGTTCCGATATAGGAATTGCTCCTTTCGAGCACGATTTCCTCTTTTCCGAGCACCCTTCTTGCGGCGTTGATACCTGCAAGAAGTCCCTGAGCAGCGGCTTCCTCGTAACCGGAGGTTCCGTTAAACTGTCCGGCGCCGAAAAGACCTTTTACCTGCATGAATTCAAGGGTCGGCCGAAGGTCAAGGCTGTCGCAGCAGTCATATTCGATTGCGTAAGCGTTACGCATGATGCTCACGTGCTCAAGACCTTTTATGGAACGGTAAATTGCAATCTGAACGTCCTCCGGAAGGGAGGAAGAAAGTCCGGAAAGGTACATTTCCTCCGTATCAAGACCCATGGGTTCAACAAAGAACTGGTGGCGGATCTTATCCGGGAAGCGCATTACCTTATCTTCGATGCTCGGGCAATAACGAGGTCCGATGCCTTCGATTTTTCCGGAATAGAGCGGCGAACGGTCGATGTTTTTGCGGATAACTTCGTGGGTGTCCTCGTTTGTATAGCCAATCCAGCAGTCAACTTTGTTCTTAAGTTCGCCCTTGGTTTCAAAGCTGAAGGGAACAATGTGCTCGTCGCCGTGCTGGATTTCAAGTTTATCGTAATCAATACTGTTTCTGAGCACGCGCGCCGGGGTTCCGGTTTTAAAACGGCGGAGTTTGATGCCCAGTTTTTCCAATGAATCGGAAAGGGGCTTCGCCGGGGAGCTTGCGTCCGGGCCGCTTTCCCATTTTCTGTCGCCGACGTAGATAATTCCTTTAAGATAAGTTCCGGTGCAGATGATTACGTTCGGAACTTCATAAAAAGCGCCGAGGTGGGTGGTAACCCCGAGCACGCCGCCTTTTCCGTCCGGGCGGACTTCAACAATTTCCGCCTGCTTGATGTCAAGATTCTCCTGGTTTTCAAGGGTCTTTTTCATCAGAAGGTGGTAATAGGCTCTGTCTTCCTGGGCGCGAAGGGAATGAACCGCCGGGCCTTTTCCAAGGTTGAGCATACGGCTCTGGATCATCATTTTGTCCGCCGCTTTTCCCATTTCGCCACCAAGGGCATCAATTTCGCGAACAAGATGTCCTTTTGCCGTTCCGCCGATGGAAGGGTTGCAGGGCATATTCGCAATTTTATCCAGATTAAGTGTAAAGATACATGTCTTTACACCAAGCCTTGCGGCGGCCAAAGCGGCTTCAACTCCTGCGTGCCCTGCGCCAACAACCGCCACGTCATATTTTCCCGCAAAATATTCTTCCATAAAATAAACCTCTTTTTTTATAAAAACTATTGTAGGGCGGGGGCTTGCTCCCGCCGCTATTATTTTTCATTAAAGTATAAAACAGCTTCCTGCATTCCGTCGCACCAGTTATCCCATTTTGCAATAAATTCATCATGGGGCAAAACCCGGTGCTCAAGGTCTGCGATATTTTTTATCCCGCGACCCTCGCAGGCTTTTATACAAATTTTATATTCAGTAATTCCGATTTTTTCTTCCGAATCCCAAACAAGCGGAACTTTTTCAAGCCCGGAAAGAAACGCCGCAAGCGCCCTTGTGTGTCCGTCGGTAAAAAAGATTTTTCCGCCGTGCTCAAAAATCGGCAAAGGCTCAAAATTAGAAAAGTCGTTTGGATCAAACCAACTTTTCACCCTTTCAAGTTTTTTTGCTGAAATATAGAACTGGGAAGGCTGAATATCCAAAAGCTTAATTTCGTCAATATTCATGCTGAAATTCTCCAAATGTATTTACCTCCTCGGAGGAGAAGGTGTCACCGAAGGTGACGGAGGAGGGATTTAACCCAACCTCTGTTTTATGATTTTATCAATGTATGCACACACATTTTCAAAATCATAATTTATATCCTTATTTAAAAACCGCAAAACCTCTATCCCGCAAGTTTTTAAATATTCCGTTCGTTCCTTATCATGTTCCATCGCTTCGTGTTCATAATGCTGAGCACCGTCGATTTCGATAACAAGATTTGCTCTCCTGCAATAAAAATCAACAATATAATTTCCGATAACTCGCTGCCTTGAAAAATGAATATCGTAATTTCTCAAAAACTGATACCATAGTTTATTTTCTTCCGGCGTCATGTTTTTCCGCAGTTCCCGGGATAATTCCCTTAAATTCGGATTTGCATCAAAATTCCTTGGCAAGGCTATCCCTCCTCCGTCATCGCTTCGCGATGCCACCTCCTCCTCCGAGGAGGTTATTTACCAACGCAGAATTTTTCGAAAACTTTTTCGATAACCGCGTCGCTGGCTTTTTCGCCGGTGAGTTCATAAAGCGCGTCAAGGGAAGTTTCAATGCAGATTCCAACCGCGTCCAGCGTCATTCCGAAGGCAACCGCGTCCAGCGCTTCGTCAATGGCTTTTTTAGCACGGCGGACGCAGTCCAGCTGGCGCTCGTTCGCCATAACCGGTTCCGCCGGGTCAAGGTCGGCGGTTTTGAGCACCGTAGCAAGGGCGTTTCGGAATTCCTCTTCCCCGTCGCCCTTCCTTGCGGAAATTGTAACAACGTTTTCAAATCCAGCCTTAACCGCATCAACGTCCGCCTGAATTTCAAGGTCGGATTTGTTGATAACCGCCACAGCCGGGCGGCCTTTTAGCTTTTCGATAAGCTCAAAATCCGTTTCATCAAAAGGCCGGCTGGAATCGAAAACCGCGATTACAACGTCACAGCGGTCTATTTCCGTGTTCGCCATATCAACGCCAATGCGTTCAACCGCGTCCTCGGTGTCCCGAAGTCCGGCGGTATCCAGAAGGCGTATGGGAATATCGCCCACGAGCACGCTTTCCTCAACAACGTCCCTGGTGGTTCCGGCAATTTCGGTAACAATGCTTCTGTCGCGGCCGGAAATAAGGTTCATAAGGGTGGATTTTCCAACGTTGGGCTTTCCGGCAATAACGGTGGTTGCTCCTTCGCGGATAATTTTTCCCGCGTCGTAAGTTTCCATAAGGCGCTTGAGCACGGCGGAAGTTTTTTTGAGCACGCTTTCCAGGTGTTCGTCCGAAAGTTCCTCAACGTCCTCTTCCGGGTAATCGCTCCAGGCGGCAAGGTGGGTTTCAAGCTCCGTAAGTTCTTCTGTAACGGAGCGGATTTTTCTGTAAAGAGTGCCGTCGCGCATGGCAAGGGCGGCTTTTCCGGCGCTGGCGGATTTTGAAGAGATAAGGTCCATAACCGCTTCCGCCTGGGTAAGGGTAAGTTTTCCATTAAGAAGCGCCCTTTTTGTAAATTCGCCCGGGCCTGCCAGACCCGCGCCGGAATCCAGCGCCGCTCTGAGCACGCGTTTTAAAAGCGCGGGGCTTCCGTGGCAGGAAAATTCAACGGTGTTTTCGCCGGTGTAACTTTTCGGCGCAAGAAAAACGGTTGCAACCGCTTCGTCAATGTCCCCTTCGGAATCGAAAACCCTTCCGTAGGCGCAGGAATATCCCCCAAGGGTGGAAAGTTCCTTTCCGCCCTTAAAAGGCCGGAACATTTTTTCGCCGATGGAAACCGCCTCTTCCCCGGAAATTCGGATAACTCCCAAACCGGAGGCGGAAAGCGGCGTTGAAATTGCGGCAATGGTGCTCATAGAAAAAACCTCCTGCTTTCAGCAGCAAACAATTACTGTGGGGAACGCTGTCCCCAGCGTTCCGCGGACCGTCGGGGACGACGGTCCCTACGGTTTAACATACATAATATCCTATTATATATTATAAAAAGAGCCGGCACTGAAATCAAGTGCCGGCTAAACTTTTTATAAAATTTTATCAGTCCAGATCGATTCTTCCGTAAAGGGAAAGGGAAGTTGCGTCGTTCTTGGGCGGTTCGTTGGAAGGCGGAACGATAACTTTCTGGCTTTCTTTCGGAGCGCGGTTACCTCTTCCGTTTCTTCTTTCGCCTTTTCCGTCGCGGAATTTTTTCTCGCCGCGGAATTTTGCGCCTTCGATGGGGCTTATAACAACTTTTCTGTTGGGTTCGCTTCCGATGGATTTGGAAGTTGCGCCGGAAACGGTCTGAACGGTGGAATGAACGATTCTGCGTTCATAGGGGTTCATGGGTTCAAGGGTGATGGAACGGCCGGATTTAACAACCTGGGAAGCGGTTTTTCTTGCGTAAGCGCGAAGGCTTGCTTCTCTCTTGCTGCGGTAATCGTCGATATCAAGAACAACGCGGACGTAGCTTCCTTCGCTTTTGTTTGCAACAAGGGAAGCAAGGTACTGCATTGCGTCAAGGTTGTCGCCTCTTCTTCCAACAACGGCGCCCATTTCTTCGCCGGAAAGCTGGAGAACGATCATTCCGTCCTTCTGGGTGTAGGTTACTTCCGCTTCCGGATAACCGAGAGCAACAAGAACCTCTTTGATATAATTTGCAGCGTCGGAACCTTTTCTTTCAAGAACTTCCGGAGCAATGGTTTTGTTTTCCTCCTTGGAAGCTTCTTCAATTTTCACTTCCGCCGGTTTCTGTTCTTTTTTGGTTTCGGGTTTTTTAGGCTGCTGGGGTTTCTGTTCTTTTTTGGGTTTTTCCTGTTTGGGTTCCTGCTTTTTGGGCTGTTCCTGAACCGGTTTTTCGGCTTTGGGTTTCTGCTCCTTGTTTTCTTTTTTCTTTTTGGGAGCTTCCGCCTTTTTTTCCTTTACGCCGAACATCTTGTTCCAGTAATCTTCGTCGATGGTTGCCTTTGCGGTTGCGGGAACGGAAATAAGTCCAAGGAATTTTTTCTTGGGTCTTTCAACAATTTCAACAGTAACATATTCGCGGTCAACGCCGGCCTTTTCATAGGCGGCTTCGATCGCTTCTTCCACGGTTTTGCCCGTGGCTAAAAACTCTCTTTCCATTTTAAAAAAAGCCTCCTGCTTATTTAAGGTCTTCGTCTTTAACTTCTTCGTAGGAATCGCCGTATTTTTCAGCGGCGCGTTTTCTTGCTTCGGCAAGTTTTTTCTTATTTTTTTCTCTCTGTTCGGGGTCGTCGTTCTGGGCGTATTTTGCGCTTTTTTCCCTCTGGAGTTCTTTAAGTCTTTCTCTTGCTTCTGCTCTCTGCTGTTTTTTTGCTTCTTTAACAGCTTCCGCTTCCGCCTCGGCCTGTTCGGCAAGTTTTTTCGGGTTAAGGAAGATGTTAAAAGCAACGCTCTGGATAAACTGTGCTACTGCGGAAAGGGTCCAGTAAAAACCTGCCGCCGCCGGAACGATAAAACCGATGTAAACGGACATAAGGGGCATGGTATAAAGCATGATGTTCATGGCACCGCCGCCCTGGTTTGCGTTGGGGTTGGATTTCTGCATGTAGAAAGTCATTCCAAGCTGGAAAACGCCGCAGAGGATCGGGATAAGAAGATACCAGTTAAAGGAGCCTTCATAAGTAAGGGCAAACTGGGGAACAACGCCGAGGTCAAGACCGAAAAGGGTCATATCAAAATCGGCGATCTTAGCGATAACTTCCTGGTCAAAATCCGCGAAAAGAGCGGTTTCTTCCTGGATAATTTTAAGAAGTTTGATCTGGTTGTAGTAGGAATGTGCTTCAAAAGCGTGGCCTGCGGCGGAAGCCACAGCCATCATTTCTTCGATAACAGCGTTGCTTACACGGAAGATGTGGTAGATAGGTTTGTAAACAACGTCGATAACGCCGAAAAGAATCGGGAACTGGATAAGGGAAGGAAGGCAACCGCTCATGGGGTTATAGCCTTCTTCGGTGTAAAGTTTCTGAATTTCTTCGTTATATCTTTCTTTGTTGTTGCCGTATTTTTCCTGGATTCTTTTAAGTTTCGGCTGAAAAACGGCCATTTTGGCCTGTTCTTTCTGCTGCTTTACAGAAAGAGGAAGAAGCGCGAGCTTTGTGATAAGGGTAAAAACGGTAATAGCAAGCGCGTAGTTGTTTCCGGTAAGCAAATAACAGCCCAGCATTACAAAGCCAAGCGGCCAACCGAAAATTTTCATAATAAACTGCATTATTTACCTTCCTCCTGATTTTGGGAGAGGCTGTTTTCTGTTTTTTTCTTTTGTTGTTTTGAATAGTAAAAAAGGTCAAACTTTTCGGGAACCGGGTCGAACCCGCCCTTGTGGAAAGGGTGACAGCGCAAAATTCTCAGAAAGCCAAGTAACCCGCCCTTCATCGCACCGAATCGACTGATTGCAGTATATGCGTATGAAGAACAGGTGGGATAATACCGGCAACAAGGCCTTTTATAAGGAGAAATTGCTGTCTGATAAAATCTAATCAATAACAGAAACAGCTTTTTCATAGTTCTTTTGTGCTCTGTAAGGCGCCCAATTTACCTAATTGGGCGGTCAGGATGGGGGTCAGAGCGGTAGACTTGGTAAATGTTGTTTTTGTGCGCGCAACAAGGATAATATCAAAACCCGGTTTGACCATCGGGTAAACTTCCCTGAATGCGGCCCTTAAAACCCGCCGTGCTCTGTTTCTTGCAACGGCGTTTCCGATTTTTTTGCTGGTGGTAAGGCCAAGGCGAACTTTGCCAAGGCGGTTTGGAAAAACGTAACAGATAACGTGGCTGTCTGCGGCGCTTTTTCCTCTTCGATAGATACGCAAAAAATCGTTGTTTCTTTTAATCGAAAGTGTTTTCATCGGTTAAAACCGCCGGTCAATTAGTAGCTGAGGTGTTTTCTGCCTTTAGCTCTTCTTGCTGCGAGAACTTTGCGGCCGGATTTGGTTGCCATTCTTGCGCGGAAGCCGTGTACTTTCTGTCTGTGGAGTTTTTTGGGCTGATAGGTTCTTTTCATCTCTGATTTTCCCTCCTTTCGAAATTGCCTTGCAAAATTAGATTATAATGCCCTTTTTCAAAAATGTCAATATTAATTTTATATTTATAATTATTATATAAAAGAAAATAATTACATTTTTCTATAAAACACCCAAAAAAGCCTCCCCTATCAGGGGAGGTGTCTTTTTGTTTGCAAGGCAAACAAAAAGACGAAGGGATTCCTTTCCAACCGGGCGACCGCAAGGGTCACCCCTACATGGTTTTTAATAAAACCCGCCGCATCCACCGTAGGGAACGTCGTCCTCGACGTTCCGTTTAGACTTCCCTTGGGGGAAGGTGTCACCGAAGGTGACGGATGGGGGATAACAGGCAACCCGGAGGGTAGCCTCCCTTGCCTAAAGGGAGGTGTCTGCGAAGCAAACGGAGGGATTCATTTCTACCGGGCGACCGCAAGGGTCGCCCCTACATGGTTTTTAATAAAACCCGCCGCATCCACAGTAGGGAATTGTTTCAACAGTTCCGCATTAACCGAGCCAACGCGATAAAATGAAAACCGCCGTCGGCCTGAACGATGGCGGTTCGGAATAGAAATCACCGTTCTTTCGGTGGAGCGCTTTAGTCCCCTTATGTAAGGGGAAAGCGTTTGCGGGAGCAAACTGCAGGGGATAGAAAAACTTTTCTTTCAGGCCGAAGCCCCGTTTCTTTTGGTTACAAAAGAAATGGGGTTGTAATCAATTAAAACAAAAAACGGACGCGCACACATCGGTTCACCCCCACATTGTTTCCGCTAAAACCCTGCGTTTTCCACAAATCCCTTTATAAATATAATAACATTATAAATATATCGCCAAAAATATGTGGAAAACCTTTTCTTTTGCTTTCTTTTGTGCTATAATTTAATCTGTCATAATTTATATTTCTCTTTTCCTCATATATAAAAAGACAAAAAAATCTAAAAAGAACGGAGGAAAAAATCAATGAATTCTTTCGATGAAATTTTTGATCTTGTAAAAGATTTTTGCAAGACTCAGATGACCGAAGTTGCCTATAATCTTTGGATAAAAGATATCGAACCGGTCAAACTCACCGTCGAAAAAGTGGAACTCAGCGTCAATTCCGAATTTAAACAGAACATAGTCTCCGAAAAATACAGCGACCTTCTGGCAAAAGGTTTTGAAAACGTTCTCGGTTTCCCGGTGGAGGTTGTAATTCTCCAGGATGTCCACAATCCAAAAAGAATTGTGGAAAATTATCCGCCAATTCCAGAACCGAAGGTTATGGAACCGGGCGAATATGCCTATACCTTCGATACCTTTATCGTCGGTTCTTCCAACAAGTTTGCCCATGCCGCCGCAATGGCCGTTGCAACCCACGATATCCGCAACTATAACCCGCTCTTCATCCACGGCGATTCCGGCCTTGGAAAAACCCACCTTCTTTTCGCAATTATGAACGAGGTAAAAAGAAGAAAACCGGATGCCCTTGTTAAATACGTAAAAGGCGAAGAATTCACAAACGAGCTTATCGCCGCAATCCGAAGCCAGACCACCCCGGAATTCCGTGAAAAATACCGCAAGGTAGATTACCTTCTGGTGGACGATATCCAGTTCATCGCCGGAAGAGATTCCACCCAGGAAGAATTTTTCCACACCTTCAACGCCCTTTACGAATCCGGAAAACAAATCGTCCTTGTTTCCGACCGCCCTCCAAAAGAGATCAAAACCCTTGAGGACCGCCTTCGCAACCGTTTTGAAATGGGTCTTATGGCGGATATCCAGCCGGCGGATTTTGAAACAAGAATTGCCATTGTCCAAAGAAAAGCCGACCTTTTAAAAATGGATATGCCTAACGACGTTGCGGAATATATCGCCAACAACCTTAAAAGCAATATCCGCCAGCTGGAAGGCGCCGTTAAAAACATAAAGGCAAATTCCCTTATCTATGAAAACAAACCCATAACCATTATGATGGCCCAGACTGCCATCCGCGATATCCTTAACGATACCCAGCCCATTCCCGTAACCATAAGCAAAATCATCAGCGAAGTCGGAAGAACCTTCAATATTTCCGAACAGGATATCAAAAGCAACAAGCGCGCCGCAAATATAAGCCGTGCAAGGCAGATTGCCATGTACGTAATAAAAGATATCACCCAGATGAGCATGGCCGCCATTGGCGAAGAATTCGGCGGAAGGGACCATTCCACCGTTGTTTACGCCATAAGCCAGACGGAAAAAATGATGAAAACCGATTCCCATCTCCGTGAAATCATCGAAGATATCACAAAAAACATAAAAGATATGTAAACTTTTCCACATGTTGAAAAATGTTGAAACAATGTTAATTTAACAGAGTTTGAACATTATAACTTAATTTATTCAACATCCTCTTTTTCCTTAAATTTGCCTTCAACTTTTCAAGATTTTTTCAATATTCCAAAACTGAAAACTTATCTTCCTAAAAAGGCTTAAAAAAAGGAAAAACAAAACTTTTCAACATTTTTAACACCCCCTACTATTATTACTTAATAATACTATTCTTTCTTTCTGTTTGGAGGATTTTTTATGAAATTTTCTTGCAGCCGCCAGGAACTTTCCGAAGCGCTTAACAATGTAACCCGCGCCGTTGCTTCCAAAACAACCCACCCGGCAATGGAAGGCGTTTTAATCGTCGCCGAGGACGACCGCCTTACCTTAAGCTGTTACAACATGGAACTTGGAATCACCACCTATATGGGCGCCAGAATTTCCGAAAACGGTTCCATTGTTCTTAACGCAAAACTTTTCTTTGATATGGTTCGCCGCCTTGCTTCCGAAAAAATCGAAATCGAAAGCGACGACCGTTTCCTTACAAAAATCCGCGGCGGAGCCGCAGAATATAACATCATCGGAATCGAAGCGGAAGAATTTCCCCAGGTTCCTTCCGTTGACGAAAAAATCAATTTTACCATCAAGGAAGAAACTCTTAAAAGCATGATTGACCAGACTATCTTTGCGGTAGCTGTGAACGATTTTAAACCCGTTCACACCGGCTCCAAATTCATAATCAAGGATCATGTTCTTTCCGTTGTTTCCGTGGACGGTTTCCGCCTTGCAATCCGCCAGGAACAGGTTTCCTACGGCGACGAACTTGATTTTATCGTTCCCGGAAAAACCCTTTCCGAAGTTTCCAAACTTCTTGAAGGCGAAGAGGACGTTCTTGTTGCCCTTTCCCAGAAACATATTATTTTCCGCGTAGGAAGATACGACGTTGTTTCCCGCCTTCTCGAAGGTGATTTTATCGATTTCCGCTCTTCAATTCCTGCTTCTTCCAACACCGTTGTTGAAGTAAAAGTAAGAGATTTCCTCAACTCCATCGACAGAACCAGCCTTCTTATCAACGACAGGCTCAAAAGTCCCATTCGCCTTTCCATAGGAAGCGGCGAAATTAAAATTTCCTGCTCCACCGCCCTCGGTAAGATAAGCGACGTTGTTGAATGTGACATCAAAGGCGAACCGGTTGATATGGGCTTTAACAACCGCTACCTTCTCGAAGCTCTTCGCGCAACCGGCTGCGACAAAGTAAAAATGATAATCAACAGCCCCCTTTCCCCGGTAAAAATCGTTCCGATGGAGGGCGAAAGCTTCCTCTTCCTCGTTCTTCCCGTAAGAATGAAAGCGGATATCTGATAAAAAAACCTCCCCTAACAGGGGAGGTGGCAAAACCGAAGGTTTTGACGGAAGGGTTTGAAATAAAACCCCTCAGTCTGCTTTGCAGACAGCTCCCCTTTCAGGGGCGCCAAATTATGAAAAGAGGTGCCACATGGCCAAAATTCAGCTTAAACTTGTAAGAAGGCCCTCGCCTTCCCAGGCGCCGGTTTCCGTCGCAATACGCGACGAATATATAAAGCTCGATTCCTTCCTTAAATTCGCCGGAGCGGTTATGACCGGCGGCGAAGCAAAGGAACTTATCCAGGGAGGAAAAGTTAAGGTAAACGGCGAAACCTGTGAAATGCGCGGCAAAAAAATGCGCCCCGGCGACGTTGCCGAAGTTTACGGAAAATCTTACATGGTCGCTTCCGAAGAACCTTTTGAAGAAGAATGATTTTCCGTAAAATTTCGCTTTCGGATTACCGCAACATCGAAAGCCTTGAAATAGAACCCGGCGAAAAAGTAAATATAATCTGCGGCGAAAACGCCCAGGGAAAAACAAACCTTATCGAAGCCCTTTGGCTTTTTACCGGCGCAAAAAGTTTCCGCCAGACCAAGGATTCGGAATTTATCCGCTTCGGAACGGAAAAAGCAAGCCTTAAGGCGGAGTTTTTTTCCGAAAACCGGGAGCAAACCGCCGAAATTTCCTTTTTGACCCAAAAATCCATCAAGAAAAACGGAATCGATATAAAAACCGCGGCGGAATATGCCGGAACAATCGGCGGCGTTGTTTTTTCCCCAAGCCACATGAACCTTTTCCGGGACGGCCCGAAGGAACGCCGCAGGCTTATCGACACTTCCCTTTGCCAGCTTTATCCGAAATATCTTTCCGTGCTCGCGGATTATAAAAAGGTTCTCGACCAAAGGAACACCGTGCTCAAGGACGCAAAATATCATTCGGGTTTAATAGATATGATAGATATCTATGACGAACAGCTTGCGCGCCTCGGCGGTTCAATAATCCGCACCAGGGTAAATTATTGCGAAAGCCTTAATAAAAAGGCTTCGGAAATTTATAAAGGAATGTCCCGGGGAAGGGAAGAATTTCTTGCTGAATACGTAACAACCGTTCTTTCGGAAGGTGAGCACGCAAATTCTTCCATGAGCACCGCTGAATGGGCGCAAAAATTTTATGATGCGCTCCAAAAAACCAGAAATTACGATTTTGAGCACGGCGCAACTTCCGTCGGACCCCATAGGGATGATCTGGAAGTTTCCCTCGATAAAATGCCCGTCCGTTCATTCGGTTCCCAGGGTCAGCAAAGAAGCTGCATCCTTTCGCTTAAGCTCGGCGAAGCAAAAATGCTGGGCGAAGCAATGGGCGAACCGCCCCTTATCCTTCTTGATGACGTTATGAGCGAACTGGATTTTATCCGCCGGGAATATCTTTTGAATTCAATCGGCGAAAGCCAGATCTTCCTCACCTGCTGCGATAAGGAACTTTTCTCCGGCCTTGCGGACGGAAAAGTTTTTATAATGGAAAAAGGAAAAATTAAGGAAACCTGATTTTACTGTAGGGACCGTCGTCCTCGACGGTCCGCGGAACGCTGAGGACAGCGTTCCCTACAGAAAAAGAAGGGAGCCAATAAAAAGGAGGTATTTTAATGTATCTCTTCCTCGGCGGCGATGTTTCCGTTTGGGAAAACGACGTAATTGGCGTTTTTGATATGGATAACACAACCGTCGCAAAATCAACAAGGGAATTTCTTTCCCGGAACCAGAAAGAAGGTTCCGTAATAAACGTAACCTATGACCTTCCCCGAAGCTTTTGTTTAACAACCGAAAACGGAAAGGAAAAGGTTTATATTTCCCAGCTTGCTCCTTCAACCTTAAAGAAGAGAGGAACGGGAATTTAATAAAGGCTTCCCCTTGATGCGGTGTTGTCCAAATCTTTGATTTGGTTAACAACACCCACGCAAGATTGTCCCGCAAGCGAAGCGAGCGGATGACAATTACTGCCGGGGGAGCTGTCACCGAAGGTGACTGAGGAGGTGTAGCCGCATTTCATAGAAGCGGCGTTAATTAAAAACAGCACCTCATCCGTCATTTCCTTCGGAAATGCCACCTTCTCCTCAAGGAGAAGGCTAAATCAAAAAATCCACCGCTTTTTGCGGAAAAATATTCAGGAGGTAAATTGTGGAAAATACTCCGTTTGCCGTAGAACCTATGAAGGAAGCCTACGACGAAAGCCAGATCCAGGTTCTTGAAGGACTTGAAGCAGTAAGAAAAAGACCCGGTATGTATATCGGTTCAACCGGACCGAAGGGTCTCCATCACCTTGTTTACGAAATTGTCGATAACGCCATCGACGAAGCCTTGGCCGGCTATTGCACCGATATCAACGTGGAACTTCTTCCCGGAAACCTTGTTCGAGTTACGGACAACGGCCGCGGAATTCCGGTTGGTATCCACGCAAAGCTCGGAATCCCGGCGGTAACCGTTGTTTTCACCGTTCTCCATGCGGGCGGTAAGTTCGGCGGTTCCGGCTATAAAGTTTCCGGCGGTCTCCATGGCGTCGGCGCTTCGGTTGTTAACGCCCTTTCCGAATGGCTGGAGGTCGAAGTCCGGGACGGCGAGCACGTTTATAAACAGCGTTTTAAACGCGGCGTTGCCGAAGGCGACCTTGAAATAATCGGCGATACTTCCGAAAAAGGAACCGCGGTTCTTTTCAAGGCCGATAACCAGATTTTCGAAACCCTTGAATATGAGTACGATACCCTTCTTGTTCGCCTTCGCGAACAGGCTTTCCTTAACGCCGGCGTTAAAATTATCTTTACCGATAAACGCGACCCGGAAAACGAAAGAAAAGAGGTTCTCCATTACGAAGGCGGTATCAAATCCTTTGTGGAATATATCCATAAGAAAAAAGGTCTTGAAACCGTCCATCCGGACGTTCTCTATTTCTCCGCAAAAAACGGAGATTGCACCGCCGAAGTCGCAATGCAGTATAACGACAGCTATAACGAAGTTATCCTCAGCTTTGCGAACAATATCCATACTATCGATGGCGGTATGCACGAAACCGGCTTTAAAAATGCCCTTCGTAAAGTCTTCAACGATTACGGCCGTGAACATAAGCTTCTTAAGGATAACGATAAAGACCTTTCCGGTGAAGACGTCCGCGAAGGTCTTACCGCGGTTATTTCCGTAAAGCTTACCGATGCGGAATTTGAAGGCCAGACCAAAACCAAGCTTGGCAACACCGAAATGAGAACAATGGTCGATAAAATGCTTTATGAAAAGCTCAAGACCTATTTTGAGGAAAATCCTTCCGTTGCGAAGGCAATTTTTGAAAAATCTCTCGGTGCCGCAAGGGCAAGGGAAGCCGCAAGAAAAGCAAGAGAAAACGCAAGAAGAAAATCCGTGCTCGAAAGCTCTTCCCTTCCGGGAAAACTTGCGGATTGCTCCGACCGCGATATTACCAAAACCGAAATCTATATCGTCGAGGGCGACTCCGCAGGCGGCTCCGCAAAAATGGGACGCGACAGAACCTTCCAGGCAATCCTTCCCCTTTGGGGTAAAATGCTCAACGTCGAAAAAGCCCGAATCGATAAGGTTTATAACAACGATAAGTTAACCCCCGTTGTAACCGCTCTCGGCTGCGGAATCGGCGACGAAGTCGATCTTTCAAAACTCCGCTACGGAAAAGTAATAATCATGGCCGATGCGGATGTCGACGGTTCCCATATCCGAACCCTTCTTTTAACTTTCTTCTTCCGTTATATGCGTCCTCTTATCGAAGAAGGACATGTATATATCGCCCAGCCGCCTCTTTATAAGATAATTGTGGGAAAAACCGTCCGCTACGCTTATTCCGACGAGGAACGCGATACAATCCTTGCGGAGCTTAATCCGGAAGGAACCAAAAAAAGCGACGTCCAGCGCTATAAAGGTCTTGGTGAAATGGACCCCCAGCAGCTTTGGGAAACCACAATGGATCCGGAGCGCAGAATAATGCTCCGTGTTGAACTTGAAGATGCCGCAGCAGCGGACGAAGTTTTTACAATCCTTATGGGCGATAAAGTTGAACCCAGAAGAGAATTTATCGAAACAAACGCAAAATACGTCCAGAACCTTGACGTTTAAGAAACAGGAGGAAATTTAAAATGGCATTTAACCTTTTCAGAAGAAAACCGAAACCGAAGCCCGAAATCAAAAGACTCGAAGTTTCCGCCTACGGCGAACCGAAATATGAATTCAAACATATTCCCACCCTTGAAGTTTACCGCGAATATAACGACACCGTTTCCGCACCGGCAATCGCAAGGGATAAAGTTCTTAAACGCGCCTTCGGCCTTATCATGGGCGTAATCACCGCTGTTTTTGCGGTTCTTTCCGTTCTTAACTTTGACCTTCCGGAATTCCTTGAAAAAGGAAGAACCTTCTTTGAATGGATAAGCTACACTGGTTTTATGTTCTATTTCCTTGTAACCCTTATGTCCGCTTATCTTTGCTACCACCTTCTTACCTATTATCACTATTTCCCGAAACGCCTTGAAAAAGCAACCGCTGAATATTATAAATCCAGCGCATACCTCACTAACGAAATCATCCTTGCCTGCTATGAGGACGGCGTTCTCGAAAAAGCGGCACCCCGCGATGAATTTTTTGAATGGGGAATGTTCAACCGCTGCTGGGAATCCGAAAACGTTGTTTATCTTGAATTCACCCTTGCAAACCAGCTTTTCGTAGCAAAAGAAGTTATGCTCGAAGCCGGCGCAAACATCGAAGAATTTATGGCCTGGGCCAACGAAAAAATTGAAGAAGGCAAAAAAATAATGGCAGAGCGCGAAGCCGCCGAAGAAGCCGAAGAGGAAGCCGCCGAAGAGGAATTTGAGGCAATCGAAAAAGAAATCGAAGCCCTTGAAGCGGAACTTGACGAAATTGATGATGACGATTCCCGCGAGGAAGAAATCGAAGCAAAAATCGAGGAACTTGAGGAAAAAGCCGAAGAACTCGAAGAAAAACTCGACGATTAATAAAAAAGCCTCCCTTGAGTAAAGGGAGGTGGCACGGCTTTGCCGTGACGGAGGGATTGTCCGATGGAATACAAACACAATAAGGACCTTGTTGAAAATGCAAAACTTCTCCGTAACAATATGACAAAAGAAGAAAAACACCTTTGGTATGATTTTCTTCGTGGATATTCTGTTAAGTTTTCAAGACAAAAAATTCTCGGAAAATATATTGCGGATTTTTATTCAGCAAAAGCTAAAATTGTTATAGAACTTGACGGTTCACAACATTTTGATAATGAAAACCGGATTTATGATGAAAAAAGAACAGCTTTTCTTGAAGAATACGGTCTTGAAATTATAAGAATACCAAACGGCGAGATAAATAATAATTTTACCGGAATATGCGAATATATCGATAAGAAAGTAAAACAATCCCTCAGTCAGCTTCGCTGACAGCTCCCTTTACACAAGGGAGCCGATATTAAAAGAACGGAGGAACCCGTTTTGGAAGAAAACGAAAAGAAAATTCCCGAACCGGCAATCGAACTTGAAGACGATATGCCCAAGGCAAAACTTATAACCGTTGATATCGAAAAGGAAATGAAAAAATCCTTCCTGGATTATTCCATGTCCGTAATCGTTTCACGTGCTCTTCCGGATGTACGCGACGGTTTAAAACCGGTACACAGAAGAATTCTTTATACAATGTATGAAAACGGTCTTGAACCGACAAAAGCATATAAAAAATGCGCCGCCACCGTCGGCGACGTTCTCGGTAAGTATCATCCCCATGGCGACGCTTCCGTTTATGACGCAATGGTCCGCCTTGCCCAGGATTTTTCCATGAGAGCACCCCTTGTTGACGGCCACGGAAACTTTGGTTCAATCGATGGCGACCCGCCCGCAGCTTACCGTTATACCGAAAGCCGTATGAGCAAAATGGCAACCAAAATGCTCACCGATATCGATAAGGATACCGTTGATTTTATGGGAAACTATGACGACAGCCGTAAAGAACCGGTTGTTCTCCCTTCAAAATATCCCAACCTTCTTGTAAACGGTTCCGTTGGTATCGCCGTCGGTATGGCAACAAACATTCCGCCCCATAACCTTAGGGAAACTGTCGAGGCGGCCTGCTGCCTTATCGATAACCCGGATGCGACCCTTGATGACCTTATGGAACATATCAAAGGTCCCGACTTCCCCACCGGCGGCGTTATTATGGGCCGCGCGGGAATCCGCGCCGCTTATGCCACCGGCCGCGCAAAACTTATAGTCCGTTCCAGGGCGGAAATCCAGGAATGGAAAAACGACCGTTACAGAATCGTCGTTTCCGAAATTCCCTATATGGTCAACAAAGCAAGACTTATTGAAAGCATTGCGGACCTTGTTAAGGAAAAACGCGTCGAGGGAATTTCCGACCTTCGCGATGAATCCGACCGCGAAGGACTTCGCATTGTTATCGAGCTCAAGCGCGATGCCAACGCCCAGGTTGTTCTTAACCAGCTCTATACCTATACCCAGCTCCAGGATACCTGCGGCGTAATTATGCTCGCCCTTGTTAACGGCGTTCCGAAGATCCTTTCCCTTAAGGAAGTTCTCCAGAACTATATCGATTTCCAGCGCGAAGTTATAATCCGCAGAACAAAGTTCGAACTTAAAAAACTCCGTGAACGCGAACATATCCTGGAAGGTCTTAAAATCGCCCAGGATAACATCGACGAAGTTATCCGCATCATCAGAAGCGGTAAGGACGATAACGAAAACCGCCCGAGACTTATGGAACGCTTCGGCCTTTCCGAAATCCAGGCCAACGCAATCCTCCAGATGCGCCTCGGACGCCTTTCTTCCCTTAACCGCGAAGCAATTGAAAACGAACTTGCCGAAATCCGCGCGGAAATTGCAAGACTCGAAGAAGTTCTCAAGGATATGCACCTTGTTGACGGAATCATCAAAACCGAAATGCGCGAAATTGCGGAAAAATCCGGCGACGACCGCCGCACCGCAATCGAAACCATCAGCGGCGAAATGGATCTTGAAGACCTTATCCCCGTTGAGGACAGAGTTGTTACCCTTACCCATTTTGGATATATCAAGAGCCAGCCTGTTGAGGCTTATAAAGCCCAGCGCCGCGGTGGCCGCGGAATTTCCGGCATGACCCGCCGTGACGAGGACTATGTCGAAAGCCTCTTCACCGTTTCCACCCATGACTATATCCTCTTCTTCACCGATAAGGGCAAGGTTTTCCGTATCAAAGGTTACGAAATTCCCGAAAGCCAGCGCGCCGCAAGAGGAACCAATATCGTTAACGTCCTTCCTCTTGAACAGGACGAAAAAGTTACGACCCTTATCAAGCTCGGCGGAGTTATTGACGAGGAAGGAACCTACCTTACCATGGTCACCAAAAACGGCGTAATCAAGCGCACCCGCCTTTCCGCCTACCGCAACGTCCGCAAAAGCGGACTTAACGCCATCAGCCTTGATGAGGGCGACGAGCTTAAATGGGTTCGCCTTACCGGCGGCGAAGACGAGCTTATCGTCGCAACCAGAAAAGGCTACGCCATCCACTTTAAGGAAACCGACGCACGCGAACTTGGAAGAACCGCCCGCGGCGTAAGAGCAATCGAACTCCGTGAAGGCGACGAAGTAGTCGGCATGGAAATTGTCGAGGAAGGCAAAAAACTCCTTACCATAAGCGAAGGCGGAAAAGGCCGCAGAAGCGAATTTTCCGATTACAGCATCCAGAACCGCGGCGGTAAGGGTATTCAGAACTATAAAACCGATAACGTCGCCGGAATCAAGGCTGTTTCCGATGATGATGACATCATCGCCATCAGCTCCGACGGAATTATCATCCGCCTTTCCGTTGCGGAAGTTAACGTCCAGTTCCGAAGCGCTTCCGGCGTAAAAGTAATGCGCCTTGCTTCCGAAGATTCCCGCGTTGTTTCCTTCACCGTTGCGCCCAAAGGCGAAGATGAAGAAGAATCCGAAGGCGAAACCGAGGAAACCGCAGAAGCTCCTTCCGAAGAAGCACCCGAAACCGAATAAGCCTCCCTTGTGCAAAGAAGATTCCCCTATCAGGGGAAATGTCGGCGAAGCAGACGGAAGGGTGTAAAAAGCCTTCCCAGAGGGGAAGGTGGCAAAACCAAAGGTTTTGACGGATGAGGGATAACCCAAGAACCCGGAGGGCAAGCCTCCCTTGCCTAAAGGGAGGTGGCATCGCGAAGCGATGACGGAGGGTTTCCTTCCCAATGGGCGCACACATAGGTGCGCCCCTACAATGTTATAATAAAAAACGCCGCACCAACCGCAGGGAACGATAACAGCCTCCCCTATCAGGGGAGGTGTCTGCGTAGCAGACGGAAGGGTGTTAAAAGCCTTCCCATGGGGTAAGATGACGGATAACCAAGTAACCCGGAGGGCAAGCCTCCCTTGCCTAAAGGGAGGTGGATTTTCGGTCACTTTGTGACCGAAAAGACGGAGGGATTCTTTCCCAACGAGCGCACACACAGGTGCGCCCAAACGGCGTTTTAAAAAAGCATTTCGATATTAATAAAAGGCGGGGGGTTCTCCCGCCTATAAATAAAAAGGAGGCAACCTCCATGCACAGAAACAGAAGGAACTCCGAACCCCAATCTCCCCTTGCGGCAATGCTCATCGGGATTTTTGTGGTCTGTTTCGGAATTTTCTGGACGATTATGGCGGGTTCAATGTTTCCGCCAATGGCGATTTTCGGACTTCTTTTTACCGCAATCGGCGCGGTGAATGCTTATAATACATATAAAACAATAAAGGAAGCTTCCGAAAAACCGCATGAGCATCAGGAATTTTACAGCGAGCAGGAATTTGAAAAAACCGGTGCTCAAAAAGAAGAACTCCGCTGTCCCTATTGCGGCGCACCGATCCACAAAAGGGATACCGAATGTGAATATTGCGGATCAAGGCTTTAAAGCGAATAAAAAAGGCGGGTTTTACCCGCCTTTTTTTGCGCCGCTATAGAATGTTATATTAAATCCGCCGCGCCAATCGTAGGGGCGGATATCATCCGCCCGTTTGGCAAACCCGCCGATTTACCGTAGGGAACGTCGTCCGCGACGTTCCGAAAAAGCCTCCCATATCAGGGGAGGTGTCTGCGAAGCAGACGGAAGGGTGGAAAAGCCTTCCCTTGGGTGTGCCAGCCGAAGTCTGCCGAATTAGGGATAAAAAAGAACCCGGAGGGCAAGCCTCCCTTGCCTTAAGGGAGGTGGATTTTTGTTTGCAAGGCAAACAAAAAGACGGAGGGATTCTTTTCCAAACGGGCGACCGCGAGGGTCGCCCCTACGGTGGCACTTAAAAAAACCTCCGCAACCCGCCTTTTTTGCTTTAATAAGCGACTACGCTAAACTTTCGCCGCCAAAAACCGCCAAAATTGCAAAGAAAACCTTCCGCAGGCCAAATTGGCGAAAAATGAATAATTTTTTGCAGGATGAATAAAATTTATCCTGCAAAACGTGCATTTTGGATTTGCAACTGTACGCCACAGAAGGACAGATTAAAACAAAAAAAGACCGCCCGATGGAAGGCGGCCTTTTTTATTACTACATTTATTTTACAATAGAAAGAATGAGGGTCATAAGAGTTTTGGTAAGGCTGACGCTCTTTTTCTCAGCAACAAGAGCGGAAAAACCTTCGCAGTAAGCCATATTTTCGTGTTTTGCCCAGCTGGGAGCAACCGGATGACGGCTTTCGAGCTGGCAGCGATAATCATTAAAAGAAATGTTAGAGAACATAAAATCAAGATCCTTTCGTTACTTATTAGGCGCAAGGCGTTCCCTTGCTGCCGGCAAATTTATTAATGAACTGTCCGTTCGTCGAGTACATTATAACGCAACAATTCCTGCAAAATCAAGTGGCAACAACTGAGAAAACTAACGAAAATGAATGGCAAAAACTGTGCAACCTGCACAAAAATGAAAATTTTAGCAAAATTTGAAAAGGAATATTCAAAATAAATCAAGGAAAATTGTATAATATTCAAAAAATGAATAAAAATTCTTTCGCAAAAAACAATAAAATTATAAAAAAACCGCTTTAATATGCGCTTTTTCGCTTTATCATAATAAAATATTCTGCTGTATAAAAACAACTGTCCGCCGCAAGAAACCTTCTTAAAAATCTTCCCCTATCGGGGGAGGTGTCTGCAAAGCAGGAGGAAGGGTGGAAAAAGCCTTCCACTTGAGGGGAAGGTGGATTTTCTGCAACTTGTTGCAGAAAAGACGGATGAGGTGTTCCATCGGAAATATTACTTGTTATAAATCCCTCCTCCAAGGAGGTTTTGATAACACCGATTTTCAAACCAAAAGGATAATCTGCGGAACGTTGGGGACGACGTTCCCTACTGTGGCGTGCGATGTTAACAAAAAAGGGCGGATAAATCCGCCCCTCTGTTGTTGTTTTTTTATTCATTATCATATCTCATGGCAAGCAAAACCTTTTTCATAAGCTCAATCGGTCTTTCCGCGGTTTTAAGGGTTATGGTAAGATGCGGTTTGTTTCCTTTAAGATCCATGGAAAGCCTTCCCTGCATCTTCTGGGTCGCCATGCTTATGCGCTCAAGGTCAAGCTCCTTCGGATAGAACCTCATTTCCGAATCAAACTGGCGGATATCGGTGATTCCGAGATGGGAAGCCATGTTCCGAAGAGTCGCCACTTCGATAAGTCCCATGACGGAAATCGGCGGGTCGCCGAAACGGTCGATAAGCTCGTCAATAACGTCCGCCGCGTCGTCCTGGTTGCGGATTGCCGCAATGCGCTTATACATATCAACCCTCTGGTTAAGGGAGCTGATATATTTTTCCGGAATGTGTGCGTCAAGAGCGATATCGATGGCGCAGTCCTCGGAACTTGGCGGCGGCGCTTCGCCCTTTTCTTCCGCAATGGCTTCGGAAAGAAGGCGGACGTACATCTCGTAACCTACGGATTCCATGTGCCCGTGCTGGTTTGCGCCAAGAATGTTTCCCGCTCCGCGGATTTCAAGGTCGCGCATGGCAATTTTAAAGCCGGAGCCAAACTGGGTAAAATCGCGTATTGCGGAAAGGCGCTTCTGTGCAATATCGGAAATGGATTTTCCCCTTGTGAAGGTGAAGTATGCAAAAGCGTGGCGGCTGGAACGGCCGACCCTTCCCCTGAGCTGATAAAGCTGGGAAAGACCGAGATGGTCGGCGTTTTCTATGATAAGGGTGTTGCAGGAAGGAACGTCAACGCCGGTTTCGATAATGGTGGTGCAAACCAGGATATCCGTTTCCTGGTCAACAAGGCTCTTCCAGATATCCGAAAGCTGTTCTTCGCTCATTTTTCCGTGGGCGTAAGCAATTCTCGCGTCCGGAAGGTCTTCCTGAAGTTTCGCGGCGCAGCTCATGATGCTTTCGGTGTTGTTATGAAGATAAAAAACCTGGCCGCCCCGGCGAAGTTCCTTCTTTATCGCCTCAAGAACAACTCCCCTGTCGTATTCCATAACGTAGGTCTGTACCGGGTGGCGGTCGGTGGGCGCTTCCTCAATGGTGGACATATCCCGGATTCCGCTCATTGCCATGTTAAGGGTTCTCGGAATCGGCGTTGCGGAAAGGGTCAGAACGTCAACGGAAGCCTTCATTTCCTTCATTTTTTCCTTGTGGGCAACGCCAAAGCGCTGTTCCTCGTCAATTACGCAAAGTCCAAGGTCCTTGAAAAGAACGTCCTTCTGCAAAATTCTGTGTGTGCCGATTATAATATCAATTTCGCCGCTTCTGAGCCTTGTAAGGATTTTTTCCTGCTGTTTCGGGGTGCGGAAACGGGAAAGAAGTTCAACGGTTATGGGGAATCCGTCCATTCTCTGGAGGAAGGTCTGGTAATGCTGCCAGGCAAGAATGGTGGTAGGAACAAGTACCGCGACCTGCTTTCCGTCCATAACCGCCTTGAAAGCGGCGCGAAGGGCAACTTCCGTTTTTCCGAAGCCAACGTCGCCGCAAAGAAGCCGGTCCATGGGTCTTGCGGTTTCCATATCGTGCTTGATTTCCTCAATGCACCGGAGCTGGTCGTCCGTTTCCTCGTAAGGGAACCGTTCCTCAAAATCCCTCTGCCAGTCCGTATCCTCGGAAAAAGCGTAGCCTTCGGTCCTCATTCGCTTGGAATAAAGTGCAATAAGTTCCTTCGCCATATCCTTTACCGCGGCCTTTACCCTGCTTCGGGTTTTCTGCCAGTCGGCGGAGTTGAGCTTGTTGAGCTTGACGGATTTGTCGTCCCTTGGGCCGACGTATTTTGAAACAAGGTCAAGCTGGGTTACCGGAACATAGAGCATATCCGTTCCGGCGTAGCGGATTGCGATATAATCCTTAACAACCCCCCGGATATCCTGTTTTACAATGCCCTGGAAAATTCCGATTCCGTTGGTAACGTGAACAACGTAATCTCCCGGGGTGATATCCGAAAGGGATTTGAGCGGGTTTTCCGCTTTCTTAAATTTTTTGCGCTTCCGTTCGGAAACGCCGGCGCGCCCCTGGCTTATAACCGCAACTTTTCCAAGGGGGAATTCAAAACCGGTGGAAAGGCTTCCTTCAAGAACGAAAACCGTTCCGGGAGAAATTTTCGCTTCCTTCGAAAAAGCGGCGTTTATGTTGTGGTTAAGAAGGTCGGTCGTAAGGGCATGCGCCGCCCTTTCCGTTCCGCAAAGAACCGCGACGGAAAATTTTCTGTCAGCGTAATCGCGCAAATCTTCAAGAAGTGTTTCAAGGTCGCCGCCCCAATGGGAAAGGGAAACCGCGCCAAAATCCGCAAGAGTCCGAACGTGAAGGTCGTTCATGCTTCGGATGAACGAATCCATGAGCACCGTTGTGCCTTCGTCAAGAAGGGAAACGTATTCCGTAAAATCAAGGCTGAATTTTTCACAGCCGCCGAAAAGGATTCCTTCCTCAAAAAGCTGGGAGATATCCTCGCTTTGCTGGCTCTGAAGGTTTTTGAGCACCTCTTTTTGCTTTATGAATTCCGAGGAAACAAAAACCCCGTCCGGGAAGTAATCAAAAATGGTCGCCGGGAACTTATAAACAAGGGGAATATAGCGGTCCGGGGCGGAAACGGAAAGTCCGGCCTCGATTCGCTCAAGGTCTTTTTCAATGTTCTGCTTAACGAGCACGCCGTGTTTTCCCCTTTGCCTTGCGTGAGCATCCTTGAGCATCTTAACAAGGCTATCGGTGGAATCCGGCAGAACTTCTCTTGCCGGGGCGATAAAAGCTTCCTCGATTTCTTTGGTTCTGCGCTGGCTTTCAAGGTCAAAATATGCCACCGAATCTGCTTCGTCACCCCAAAATTCAATTCGAACAGGGTCCTTGGATTGGGGCGAGAAAAAGTCTAAAATTCCGCCGCGGACGGAAAACTGGCAAGGGCCGTCAACCTGGCTTCTGCGCTCATAACCCGCCCGGGAAAGCCTTTTTGCAAGGTCCTCCATATCATAACTCTGTCCGCGTTCGATGGAAAAAGTGTTGAATTTAAAGGTGCCCGGGGGAATTGTGAACTGTAAGGCCGCCTCCACGGAAGTTACAACGATTTTTGCGGAACCTTCGAGCACCCGGCCGAGCACCGCAAGCCTTTTTTGTTCATATTCCGCGGAGGAACTTTCCGCCATTCTGAACCGAAGGTCGCGTATCGGGTAAAGCGAAACGTTTTCCGCTTTGGAAAGTTGGGCAATATCTTCCGAAAGTTTTGTGGCGGAAGCTTCGTCCGGCGTTATTACGAGCACCGGTTTTCCGTATTTTTTTTCAATTCCGGAAATGAGCATGGCGCGTTCCGCGCCGGAAACTCCGGCGGCAAAAATGGGCATATCAAAGCTCCGGCCAAGGGCTGAAAGCACCTGGCGGAACTGGGGAACGCAATCCAGAAAATTCTGTAACATAGCACACCTCCATAATCGGTAATGACCCTCCTTCAAAAGAAGGGGGGGTGGTTAAACAATATTAGGCTTCTCCTTGATGCGGTGTTGTCCAAATCTTTGATTTGGTTAACAACACCCACGCAAGATTGTCCCGCAAGCGAAGCGAGCGGAGGACAATTACTGCCGGAGAAGCTCCGCCGAAGGCGGTGATGAGGTGTTTGTCCGCAAAAGTATTTTTTACAAAATAACACCTCATCCGTCTTTTTCGCCAAAGGCGAAAAATCCACCTTCCCTTCAAGGGGAAGGCTTAGTTAAACTTATTCATCGCTTCGTCAAGTTTTCCGGAAACCATAAGTTTTGCCGCTTCGAAGGAATTTTCATACATTCCCTGAAGGGTTTTCAAATCCTCTTCGGAGTATTTTCCCAAAACCCAGTCCGCAAGGTCCCAACCTTCCGGCTTTTTGCCGATTCCGATTTTGATTCTCGGAAAACCGTCGCCGCCGCAACAGGCGATTATGCTTTTAAGGCCGTTGTGGCCGCCGGCGCTTCCCTTTTTGCGGATTCTCATTTTGCCGACATCAAGGGTGGTGTCGTCAAAAATAACGATTACGTGGTCAAGAGGGATTTTATAAAAATCCATGGCGGCAAAAACCGCTTCGCCGGAAAGGTTCATAAAAGTCTGGGGCTTCATAAAAAGAACATTGTGGCCGCAAAGTTCCGCCGTGGTGGTAAGCGCCTTGAATTTAAGCCGGTCAATGTGGACGGAAAGCTTGTCGGAAATAAGGTCAAGGGCCATAAACCCGGTGTTGTGGCGGGTTTTTTCATAATCCTTTCCCGGGTTTCCAAGGCCGACTATAATATATTCCGGCGGACCGGAAACTTTTTCCGTTTTTTTGATTTTATCGAACAAACTCCAGATGTCGCTCATAGTTTCTCCTTCTTTTACCTCCCCTTGAGGGGAGGTGGATTTTTTGGCTATGCCAAAAAAGACGAAAGGGTGAAAAAACACCCTTCAGTCACGGCAAGCCGTGACAGCTCCCCTCAAGGGGAGCTATATCAATGCGCCAGAAGCCAGGTTTTTCCGGTTCCGACGTCAACTTCCATGGGAACGGAAAGTTTTGCCGCGTTTTCCATTTCGAATTTAAGAATTTCCGCAACCTTTTCCGCGCAGTTTTCATTTGCCTCAACAATAAGTTCGTCGTGAACCTGCATGATAAGCTTTGCGTCAAGCTTTTCCGCCGCAAGGCGGTTTTCAACCTTTACCATGGCAAGCTTGATGATATCCGCCGCGGTTCCCTGAATGGGCATGTTCCTTGCAACCCTTTCCCCGAAGGAACGGAGATTGAAGTTGCTGGAAGAAAGTTCCGGAAGATACCTTCTCCTTCCGTAGGAAGTAACGGCGTAGCCGCATTTTTTCGCGGTTTCAATGCTTTCCTTCATAAAACGGTCAACGCCGCTGTAATGGTTAAGATAGCTGTCGATATATTGCTGTGCCTCTTTTGTGGAAACGCCGATGTTTTCCCCAAGGCTCCAGGCACCGATTCCGTAAACAATTCCGAAGTTGACCGCCTTTGCCCTGCTTCGCATCTGGGAAGTTACGTAATCTTCCGGAACGCCGAAAACCTGCGCCGCGGTCTGGGTGTGGATATCGGTTCCGCCGGTAAAGGCGGAAATCATGTTTTCGTCGCCGGAAAGATGCGCCAGAACGCGAAGTTCAATCTGGGAATAGTCCGCGTCAATTAAGGTGTAACCTTCCTTCGCAACGAAAAATCCGCGCATCTTCGCGCCAAGTTCGGTGCGGATCGGAATGTTCTGAAGGTTCGGTTCAAGGCTGCTTATGCGCCCGGTTCGGGTTTCCTTCTGGTTAAAGCGGGTGTGAACCCTTCCGTCCGGCGCAAGTGCGTTAAGAAGTCCCTCAACGTAGGTGGAATTAAGCTTCGTCAGCTTTCTGTATTCAAGAATTTCGTCAATGGCCGGGTGATAGGTTCTCAAATCCTCAAGAACGTCGGCGCTTGTTGAATAGCCGCTTTTTGTCTTTTTCTTCGCCGGAAGGCCAAGGTGCTCAAAAAGAACAACCCCAAGCTGCTTCGGCGAAAGGATGTTGAATTTTTCCCCGCAAAGTTCATAAATGCGTTCTTCCGTTTCGGAAATGGTGCTCAAAAGTTCGTCGCCAAAGGTACGGATGCCTTCCGGGTCGATTTTGAAACCCCGAAGTTCCATGGAAGCAAGGATTTTCGCAAGGGGAAGTTCAATTTCGTCAAGAATTTTTTCTTCGCCGTTTGCCTTAAGTTCCGCCCGGAGCTTTTCACAAAGGTCCGGAAAAACCGCCGCCTTTTCAAGAATCCCGGAATGAGCACGGATATCCTCGCTGTTTCCGCTTAAAACGTCGCTTTGAGCATGGTAAAGGGAAGCAAGCCTTCCGGCGGAATAATCGTCGCCGGAAACGTTAAGAATATATCCCGCAAGGGAGGTGTCCATGGAACAGTTTTTAACTTCGCTGCCGTGGTTTTCCGCCCAGCGGCAAAGGAATTTAAGGTCATCGGTGCGTTTTTCTGTTTTTGAGCAAAGGAATTTCGCCAAAGCGGCGTCGAAAAAGAACCCGTCGTTCTCGATGAGCACCGCATATCCGCCGTTAACAAGGCAGCAGCAGGTGATGTCGTCCCCTTCGCTTTCAAAAAGGAAATCCACAGGTTTAAAATCTTCCGAACCCTTAAAATCCGAAACATCGCCGAGGATAACCTCAAGTTTTTTCTTCGGTTCGGTGCTCGTTTCTTCTGGTTTCGGAACTTTGGCTGCGTCGAGTCCGAGTCTTTCTATCATTTTATACATCTCGAGCTTAGTGAGAAGTGCGACCGCCGCCGCTTCGTCCCGGTTTTTGAGCACGTAATCCTCAAGGTTTTCGGAAATGGGAGCATGACGGTTGATTTCGCCAAGCCTTCTGCTCAGATATGCGGAATCCTTTCCTTCGGAAAGCTTCTTTCTCTGGGCGGGTTTAAGTTCAAGCTCGTCAAAATGCTCATAGATATAATCCACGCTGTGGTATCTTTGGATAAGGTCAAGGGCGGTCTTTTCGCCAATTCCCGGAACGCCGGGAATGTTGTCGCTGGTGTCGCCCATAAGCGCCTTTACTTCGATAAGTTCAAGGGGTTCAACGCCGTATTTTTCATGGACGGCGGGAATATCCATCATGGTGGAAACCGGCGCACCCATTTTGGTTGTCGCAAGGCGGACGGAAGTTTTTTCGCCGATAAGCTGAAGGCTGTCCCGGTCACCGGTGGAAATAACGCATTCCGCGCCGTTTTCCTCACAAATCCTCGAAATTGTTCCAAGGATATCGTCCGCTTCCCAGCCTTCGATTGCAATAACCGGGTAGCCAAGATAGCCAAGAAGCTCCTTCATAACCGGGAACTGGTCAATAAGTTCCTGGGGGGTGGCGTGGCGGCCGGCCTTATATTCTTTATAAAATTCGTGGCGGAAGGTGGGCGCGTGAACGTCAAATGCAAAAACAATTGCGTCCGGCTTTGTTTCGGAAATTGCGGTGAGCAAAATCGAAAGAAAACCGTAAATTGCGTTGGTAAAAAAACCGTCCTTCGTCGTAAGAACCTTAATTCCGTAAAAAGCGCGGTTCATAATGCTGTTGGAATCCACAGCCAGAATCTTCATAGGGCGAAGCCTCCCCAAAAAATATGATTTATCGGAATATTTAATAATAATATAATAACTTATTATAGCATATAAATTTTCCTTATGCTATAATATTATAATAAAATTCCTCTTCAGCCTTCCCTTGGAGCAAAGCCTGTGAAGCGCGTCCTGTGGACGATGAAGCGAACAGGGTTTGGCGCCGCGGTCAAAATATTCAAGGCGTATGCCGAAGAATATTTTGGGTACCGCAAGAGTATAGGTGTCACCGAAGGTGACGGATGAGGGATAACCAAGAACCCGGAGGGCAAGCCTCCCTTGTTAAAGGGAGGTGGCATCGCGTAGCGATGACGGAGGGATTCCTTCCCAACGGGCGACCGCAAGGGTCGCCCCTACAGTGTTTTAATAAACCAACCATTCCAACCGTAGGGGCGGATATTATCCGCCCGTTTTGCAAACCCGCCGCGCCAACCTTTAATCACCCAGATAATCATAAACCATTTTCCATAAATATTTTTTCCCGGAGGACAAAGTGACAAAATTTAAACGACTTCTTACCGCAGTAATCCTTTCCGCAATTATAATATCCTCTTCCGGTTGCGAATTTTCGGAAAACACCCCAACAATCGGCTCCGAACCGGAAATTTCCTCTTCCGAAAGTTCTTCTTCCGAAAGCGAAAGCCTTCCGGAAATTTCCTCCGAACCGGAAGAAATTGCCGAACCGGAGCCGGTTCCGGAACCGGTTTTTAAACTTTCCTCAAACGAAGTAAAGCGCGGAAGCTATTTTATAATCCGTGCGGAAAATATCGACCTTTCCGATTATTCCTTCGTGGATTTTCTCGGTTACCGCCGGGAATTTATCGCGACTGAAGGCGGCTGGATCTGTTTTGTTCCGATAAAAACGGATACCCACCCCAAAAGCTATGAACTTTCCTTCAATGTCGGCGATTACAGCTTTTCCGAAAGAATAATCGTTACCGAACGCAACATAAACACCCAGTACCTTACCGTCGCGCCGGCAACCCTTGAACAAACCCTTGAGGACGAAGCGGTTCGCGCCGCCTTTAACGATTTTTATCAGAAATACCGCTGGTACGAAACCGGGGTCAAATTCTGGGAAGGGGAATTTATGAAGCCCCTTGGGGATTCCTGGTATAGGGAAACAACCAAATTCGGAACCTACCGCACCTTCTCCAACGGAAAAACCGAATGGCACGACGCAACAGATATGGCCGTCGGCGGCGGAACGCCGATTTACGCCACCAACAGCGGCGTTGTCCTTTTTTCGGATTACCTTGGCCTTACCGGAAACACCGTTGTTATCAACCACGGCTTCGGCGTTTTAAGCTGGCATTACCACCTCAGCACAAGGAACGTTTCCGCCGGCGAAAGGGTTGAAAAAGGCGATTTTATCGGAAGAGTAGGAACAACCGGCCTTTCCACCGGAAACCACCTTCATTTCGGAATAACCATCGGCGGAACTTTTGTTGACCCGATGGAGCTTATGGGTTCCGAACCGGATATAGATTTCTGGAAGGAGAGCGAAGAATGAAAATCGGCAACATAGAACTTCCAAAACACGCCGCCCTTGCGCCTTTGGCCGGTGTCGGTGACCGCGCCATGCGGGAAATAAGCCGGGAATTCGGCGCTGTCTGGACCGTTGGCGAAATGACCAGCTCCAAAGGCCTTTCCTACGGAAGCAAAAAATCCGCCGAACTTCTGGAGATAAACGAAGCGGAGCGTCCCTGCGCCGTTCAGCTTTTCGGAAGCGAACCGGAAGTTATGGCCGAAGCGGCAAAACTTTCGCTCCAATATAAGCCGGACGCCATTGATATAAACTTCGGCTGCCCGGTTCCAAAGGTCGCCGGAAACGGCGGCGGCTCCGCCCTTATGAAGGACCCGGAACTTGCCGGAAGAATTGTCCGGGCGGTGGTGGACGCTGTTGATATCCCGGTAACGGTAAAATTCCGCGCCGGCTGGGATAACGAACATCTTAACGCCGTGGAATTCGCCTGCATCTGCGAAGCAAACGGCGCTTCCGCCTTAACAGTCCACGGAAGAACCCGAACCCAGATGTATGCGCCGCCGGTCAACTGGGATATCATCCGCCAGGTAAAGGAAGCGGTTTCCGTTCCCGTAATCGGAAACGGCGATGTTGTTTCGCCGGAAAGCGCAAAAGCTCTTTATGAACAAACCGGCTGTGACCTTGTTATGGTCGGCCGCGGCGCCATGGGAAACCCCTGGCTTTTCAAGCGTATAGCCCACTATATGGAAACCGGCGAGCTTCTTCCGGAACCAACCCCGGAAGAAAGAATGGCCGTCCTTAAAAAACATATCGAACTTCTCTGTAAGTATAAAGGCGAATATACCGGAATGCGCGAAGCAAGAAAACATTCCTCCTGGTATATTAAAGGAATGCGCGGCGCGGCGGAATTCCGAAGGGAATGCGGCGCGCTCGAAACCCCGGAAGACCTTGAAAATTTAATCGACCGGGTCCTTCTTTCCGCGGAAAATGAAGGAGAAATTTGAGCATCTTTCACCTTTTGATGAATAGAAAAAACAGCCTATACAGGTTATCCATATTTTTCCAATAACCCGGAAAAATATACCCGAAAGTATCAAAAACAGCTTTTCCACAAAAAATTTATTAACAAATGGCATATTTAAGCCATTTGGTGCAGAACTCTGTGGAAAATGTTGAAAAAGTTATGATTTTCATAAAAAATCATAACAAAAACCCAAGTTTTCAACATACCCAATGTGGAAAATGTTGAAAAGTGCTCAAAAAAACCGCGTTTTAAAGCGATTTATCAACAAAAGTTTTCCATGTTGATAAATTTTTCCGCCTTGAAAAGGAAAAAATGAGCACCGTTTTTGCCAAAAATCCGCCGAAAAAAGGGAGGGAGCACCATGAATAAAAAATCCCCGGCTGGGCTGTATATTCATGTCCCCTTTTGCGCCCAAAAATGCAGATACTGCGATTTTTATTCCTTCCCGAAGGGCGAAGAATATTTTGAAGTTTATAAAAACCGGGTTATCGAAGCCATTGAATTTTACTCAAAAAAATACGCAAGGTGCTATAACTCTTTGTATTTTGGCGGCGGAACGCCCCTGCTTTTGGGTGAAAAACACCTTTGCGATATAATGGCGGCGGCAAAACCCTATCTTACGGAAGATGCGGAAGTTACCGCGGAGGGAAACCCCGGCGTTTCGGAGCGGGTGGATTTCAAAAAACTCCGGGAAGCGGGAATAAACCGCCTTTCCTTCGGTTTACAAAGTTCCAACGAGCGGGAACTTTCCGCCCTTGGAAGAATCCATACCGCAAAGGAAGCGGCGGAAACAGTAAAAGCCGCCCAAAACGCCGGTTTTGATAACATCTCCCTGGATTTAATGCTCGGTATCCCCTACCAGACGGAAAAAAGCCTTCTGGAAAGCATAGATTTCTGCGCTTCCCTCGGAATTCAGCATATTTCTTCCTATATGTTAAAAATCGAGGAAGGAACGCCCCTTTCCAGAAGCGACCTTCGCTTTCTCTGTGCGGACGAGGAAAAGGTTTCCGACCTTTACCTTTTTGCCTGCGAAGAACTGGAAAAGCGGGGTTTTGCCCAGTACGAAATTTCGAACTTCGCAAAGGAAGGAAAACGCGCCTTCCATAACAGCCGCTATTGGCTGGACGATGAATATGTGGGAATCGGCCCTTCGGCCCATTCCTTTATGGAAGGCCGCCGGTACTTTTTTGACCGGAACATCCGGGATTTTCTTGAAAAACCTTTTGAGGAAACGGAGCGGGAGGAATCTTCCGGCGGCGGCTGGGAAGAATTCGCAATGCTCCGCCTTCGGCTTACGGACGGTCTCGACGTTTTTGAGCTTGCGGAAAAATTTCCGGAAGTTTCCCCGGAAGAAATTCTCGAAAACGCAAAACCTTTCGAAAAACCCGGCCTTTTAAAAATAAACGGAAGCAAAATTTCCTTCACCCCCAAGGGCTTCCTTCTTTCCAACGCCCTTACCGCGGAAATTTTGTATTGATCCATCCCACAAAAAAAGCCTCCCCTATCAGGGGAGGTGTCTGCGAAGCAGACGGAAGGGTGGAAGACGCCTTCCCCCAGGGTAAGATAACGGATAACCAAGAACCCGGAGGGCAGCCTCCCTTTCCTAAAGGGAGGTGGCATCGCGCAGCGATGACGGAGGGATTCCTTCCCAACCGGGCGACCGCAAGGGTCGCCCCTACAGCGTTTTGATAAACCAACAATTCCAACCGCAGGGGCGTATATTATCCGCCCGTTTAGCAAAGCACAAATTCACCGTAGGGAACGTCGTCCGCGACGTTCCGTTAAAAAAGAACCCGGAGGGCAGGCTCCCTTGTGTAAAGGGAGCTGTCAGCGAAGCTGACTGAGGGATTGTAACCCTGTCCCATTAAAACCGGGCGCACACATAGGTGCGCCCCTACATTATTCCAAATAACACCACCCTGTTTTATATAAAAAAGGAGGCTCCGCCGTGAAAAAAATAAAAATCCTCGCAATCGTTTCAACGGTCTTTCTTGTATTGATAATCGCCGTTTTTGCCGTTCTTGCCGCCCTCGGAATTTTTAAAATCGAAACCGATGAATCCGGAAAAAGCGAAATAATCTTTACCCCGGCGGAAATAAAAAACAAATCCCTTGAATGGCAAACAAAGGAAACCGAAGGCGATATCACCGCGGTTTTTAAAACCACCGCCGGAAAATTCGAGGTAAAATTAAGCGGCTCTGCCGCCGGGGAAAAATTTATCGAACTGGATAACGCCGGGATTTTCGACGGAATGGAATTTTCCGTCCTTGCGGAAAATATGTTTATACAAACCTCCCCTTCCGGCGAAAGTTTTTCCCTTGAAAAAACGGAACTTATTCCGATAAACGGCGCGGTCGGCTTTGTTTACGAGGAAGAAAAAGCTTCCCCTTCCCTTGTTATAATAACCGCTAAAGAACTTTCCGGAATTTCGGAAGGCTTCCTTTCCCAAAGCGGATTTGATGAGGAAAAAACCGGGGTTTATAAAACCTTCGGCGGCGTTCCGGAACTGGAAGGAAAAATCGTTGTTTTCGGAATGGTTTCTTCCGGAGCGGAAGTTATCGAAAAAATCTCCGGCGGAGAAAATTCCGGTTACACCGGCGGATATTCCCCCTTGGAACCGGTAAAAATAAATTCCGTGGAAATTTCTTTCCCCACCGAAACAAACTGATAAAAAACGCGTTGACTTTAACGCCGGATTATTATAATATAATAAATGTAAAAAATAATCCCCCAAAAAAGGAGAAATTAAAAATGAGCAAACAGAACAACATCCCCGAAACCGAAGATTACGGCAACGATATTGTAACCCTTGTTGACGAAAACGGAAAAGAAACCGAATTCGAAATCGTAGATTCCCTTGTAACCGAAAACAACGAATATTTTGCCCTTATCCCTACCGAAACCGCGGAGAACCTTGCGGACGACAGCGGCGAACTTGTTATCCTTAAAGTTGTTGAAGAGGACGGCCAGGAATTCCTCGATACCATCGAAGATGACGATGAATATAACGAAATTGCCGAAATTTTCATCGACCGCCTTGAAGAACTTTATGAATTCGAAAACGAACAGGAAAGCTGATTTTTATGCCGCAGGAATTTGAAGAATATAACACCGTTACCTTAACCGACGAAAACGGAAACGATATTGAATTCGAACTTGTTGACGCCATTGAGCATAACGGAAAAAAATATTGCGTCCTTTATCCGGAAGGCCTTTCCGAAGAAGAACGCGAACTCGAAGAACCCGTAATTCTCGAATACGTTATCGACGGCGACTGCGATTACCTCGAGGAAATCGTCGATGAAGACGAATATGACGAAATTTACGGAATTTATTTCGGCGAAGGCTACGAGGCATAAATTTTTGCCGTAAAAAAATAATAATGAAAAACACCCTGCTTTGTGCGAGAATCGTCCGTTTTTTTAATCCAACAAATCGTTAAACGGGAGTCCTGCTCCGGCTTTGTAATGTAGGCCCTGCCTTAATGGATCAGGGGAACGTGAAACTGTCGGGAGAACTTACCCACCCTTGTCATATAGACCGGGTTTCAACGATGGACTGTTCGGCAACGCGGGGTATTTTTTATCAAAAAATCCGCCGTTCCCCAAAAGCCTTCCCTTGGGGGAAGGTGGCAAAACCGAAGGTTTTGACGGATGAGGGATATCCAAGTAACCCGAAGGGTAGGCTCCCTTGTGTAAAGAAGATTCCCCTATCAGGGGGGTGTCTGCGAAGCAGACGGAAGGGTGTTGACCAGGTAACCCGGAGGGTAGCCTCCCTTGCCTAAAGGGAGGTGGATTTTCGGTCACTTTGTGACCGAAAAGACGGAGGGATTCTTTCCCAACGGGCGCACACATAGGTGCGCCCCTACAATGTTCCAATAAAACCTGCCGTATCCACCGTAGGGGCGGATATTATCCGCCCGTTCCGCCTGAATCCAACCAAACAAAAATCCGAGAAAGGAGAAACCAAAAGATGTCCCGCCTTGAAAGAACCGAACTTTTCCTCGGAAAAGCGGCAATTGAAAAACTTAAAAACGCAAGAGTTGCCGTAATGGGCCTTGGCGGGGTGGGTTCCGCCGCCGCCGAAGCGCTTTTAAGAGCGGGCGTCGGTCACCTTCTTTTTGTGGACGGCGATACGCTCGACGAAACCAACATAAACCGCCAGCTTCTTGCAACTTACGAAACCGTCGGCATGGATAAAATCGAAGCGGCCCGCCTTCGTTTTGAAAAAATTGCCCCGGAAGCGGAAATCACCTATCTTAAGGAGTTTTACCTTCCGGAAAATTCCGAATTCCTCTATAACTGGAATCCGGATTATATAATCGACGCAATCGATACCGTTACCGCGAAGCTCCATATTGCGGAGGAATGTAAAAACCGCGGGATAAATCTACTGATGTGCCTTGGAACCGGAAATCGCCTTGACCCGGAAAAACTTAAAATCGGCGATATTTCCGAAACTGCTGGCTGCGGCTGCGGCCTTGCGAAAGTTATGAGAAAAGAACTCAAAAAACGCGGAATTTTAAAACAAACCGTCCTTTTCAGCACCGAAGATGCAAAAAAATGCGCCATAGATTCGGAAAACGGACGCCACGCCCCGGGAAGTATATCCTTTGTTCCGCCGGTGGCCGGCTATCTTCTTGCCGGAAAATGCGTCAGAGATTTAATAAGCCTTCCCCTGGGGTAAGATAACGGATAACCAAGAACCCGGAGGGTAGCCTCCCTTGTTAAAGGGAGGTGGATTTTCGGTCACTTTGTGACCGAAAAGACGGAGGGATTCTTTCATAGCGGGCGACCGCAAGGGTCGCCCCTACATTGTTTTTCACAAAACCCGCCATTCCAACTGTAGGGGCGGATATTATCCGCCCGTTCCGCAAAACAGCCTTTCCCTGGGGTAGGATAACGGGTAACCAAGAACCCGGAGGGTAGCCTCCCTTGTTAAAGGGAGGTGGCATCGCGTAGCGATGACGGAGGGATTCTTTCCCAACGGGCGCACACACAGGTGCGCCCCTACATTGTTTTAATAAAATCCGCCATTCCAACTGTAGGGGCGGATATTATCCGCCTGTTCCGCAAAACAGCCTTTCCCTGGGGGAAGATGACGGATAACCAAGAACCCGGAGGGTAGCCTCCCTTGTTAAAGGGAGGTGGATTTTCGGTCACTTTGTGACCAAAAAGACGGAGGGATTCTTTCATGGCGGGCGACCGCAAGGGTGCGCCCCTGCAACGTTTAAAATAAAACCCAATTTTATAAAATCAACAGAAAAGGAGACCGAAAAAATGATAAAACCCGGAAGATACCGCCATTTCAAAGGCAACGAATACGAGGTCATCGGAACCGCAAAGCACAGCGAAACCCTTGAGGAAATGGTTGTTTACCGGGCGCTTTATGGGGAATTCGGTCTTTGGGTCCGTCCCGCATCAATGTGGGAGGAAACCGTCGAACGCGACGGAAAAACTTATCAGCGCTTCACCTATATCGGCGATTCAAAGGAATAAGCCGACCGACCCTTCAAGAGGATTAAGAATGAACAAAAAACTGATTTTAATGGTGCTCACAATCGTGCTCGCCCTTGGTCTTGTGGTGCTCGCGATCGATTCAAGAATGAAAACCGTATATTACGAAATCGAAAATCCAAAGAGCGAAACCCCATTGCGGATAGCTTTTATTTCCGATCTTCATTCCTGCCTTTACGGCGGAAGCGACCAGAGTGACCTTATCGAAGCGGTGCGTGCTCAAAATCCGGATCTGGTGCTTTTCGGCGGGGATATCTTCGACAGCCGAAGGATGCCGGATGATGGCGGAATAACCGCCCTTAAGGCTCTCGGCGCGGAATACGAATGTTATTACGTAAGCGGAAACCACGAGGTAAGGCACGAAAAACTTGATTATTATAAGGAAATCGTCCGTTCCTGCGGAATAACGGTGCTCGATGGCCAACACACAAAAATGGCGATTTCCGCCACAAGCGGAACGCCGGATATTTATGGTTTTGACGATGCTCTTGCCTACGGCGACCATTTTTATCAGCTTGAACATATAAAGGAAACTGTTCAGAATTTCCATTTTGAAGAATCCTTCAACATCCTTCTTGTTCATAACCCGCTTAATTTTGAGCACTATGCGGAGCTCGGTTTTGACCTGGTGCTCAGCGGCCATGCTCACGGCGGCCAGTGGCGGATTCCCGGTTTCCAGAACGGAATCTACGCCCCGGACCAGGGCCTTTTCCCGAAATATTCCGGCGGCCTTTTTGAAAAGGACGGAACCACGATGATCGTCAGCCGCGGCCTTGCGAAGGAATCCAGCTTTATCCCCCGGATTTTCAACCGCCCGGAACTTGTTATTATCGATATAAAATAAGCTTCCCCGGCGAATAGCCTCCCCTAATAGGAGAGGTGGCTTTTGCTTTTGGCAAAAGACGAAAGGGTGGAAAAGCCTTCCCTTGGGGGAAGGTGTCAGCCGCAGGCTGACGGATGAGGGATAACCAAGTAACCCGGGTAGCCTCCCTTGTCAAAGGGAGGTGGCATCGCGCAGCGATGACGGAGGGATTCCTTTCCAACCGGGCGACCGCAAGGGTCGCCCCTACATTGTTCCAATAAAATCCACCGCTCCCCTGAAAGGGGAGCTTTTTTATTCTCCCAACCCCCGTTATCAACAAAATTTTTCCAAAAGTTAACAAACCGTCTTTATTTCCGCCATTGTTTTATTATATAATACATTTATAAAAGGGGGCGTTTTTTTGAAAAAGCAAAAACGCGATAATTTAATCGCAAGAATTCTTTATATCTGTGTCGGCGCCGTCTGCGGATTTTTTATGGTGCTTTCTTCCGATCCGGAAAAATTCTTCGGCGGAACGCCAGGGGATTTTGCCCTGCAGATGATTTTCTGCATGGTGCTTATCTTTGCGGCGTATTTTATCCAGGCGGTTATCCATGAATTCGGCCACCTTGTTTTCGGCCTTTTCACCGGCTATAAATTCATCTCCTTCCGCATAGGAAACGTGATGTTTATTAAGGAAAGCGGAAAACTCCGGGTAAAACTTTATAACATTGTTGGAACCGGCGGCCAGTGCCTTATGATGCCCCCGCCCTGGAACGAAAAACTTCCGACGGTGCTTTATAACTTTGGCGGATGTATTTTAAACTTTGTTTCCTCGCTTATTTTCCTTGTTCTGTTCATCTTTGCGGAAAAAGGAAGTTTTTTCGCAATGCTTTTCGGAATGTTAACAGCCGTCGGCTTCGGAAACGTTCTGATAAACGGTATCCCGCTCCAGGTTGGCGGAATTTCCAACGACGGAAGAAACGCCTTTCTTCTCGGGAAAAACCCGGTTGCCCTTCGGGCGTTCTGGCTCCAGCTTTACGTAAACGGCCTTATGTCCTCCGGGGAAAGAATGCGTAATATGCCGGAGGAATGGTTTTTCCTTCCAAGCGGCGAGGATCTTTTTGACCCGATGATCTGTACCGTCGGCGTTATGAAATATAACTATTATTACGATACCCACGATTTCAAAAGCGCGGAAATCACCGCGGAATATATGCTTCGGGCGCCGGGACTTCTCGGAATCCACAAAAACGAGCTTCTTTGCGAGCTTTTGTTTTTAAAAATCTTCCGTGGCGCGGAACCTTCCGAAATAGATTCGCTCTATACAAAGGAACTGGATAAATATATCAAGGCCACCGCAAACTACGTTTCCCGCCGGCGCCTTGCCTACGCCTATAACCTTCTTTACCTCAAAAATCTTACAATGGCGCAAAAATGCCTGGAGGTTTTTGAAAAAACCGTTAAAACCTACCCCTATTCCGCCGAAATCGAAAACGAAAAGGAAATAATCGAGCTTATCAAATCCAAAGCGGAAATTTTCTAAACCTCCCCGAAGGGTAGCCTCCCTTGTTAAAGGGAGGTGGCATCGCGCAGCGATGACGGAGGGATTCCTTCATAGCGGGCGACCGCAAGGGCCACCCCTACAGCGTTTTATTAAAACCCGCCCTATAAAAAAACAAAACCGGAAGAGCCTTTGCTCTTCCGGTTTTTAATCTTTAGCCGAGCCGTTTTATTAAATTGAAAACCGCCGTCGGCCTGAACGATGGCGACTTTGGAATCGAAATCGCCATTTTTCCGGTGGTGTGTTTTAGTCCCCTTTGATAAGGGGACAGCGTTTGCGGGAGCAAACTGCAGGGGTTAGAAAACTTTTCTTTCAGGAACAACCCGGTTTCTTTTGGTTACAAAAGAAATGGGGTTGTATTCAATTAAAACAAAAACGGGCTACCGCAATGGTCGCCCCTACAGCGTTTTATTAAAACCCGCCTTATAAAAAACAAAACCGGAAGAGCTTTCGCTCTTCCGGTTTTTTGTTCAGTTCAGTTTAAAGTAAATGCAAAAATTATACGCCGTTTCCCTGATATAATCCTCAAGGGTCATAACAACCGGGTTCCCTTCCCCGAATTTCCGCATAAGCCTTCCGCCGACGTTGTAAAAACGGTAAAGATTTTTTCCGTTTTCGTCGGTTCCGGCGGCGGTAAAAGCAACGTAGTGGGCAATCCGCGGCTTTTTGTAATACATAATAATGGCTTCTTTGGCGCCGTTTTCAAGAATATCCTCCGGCGAAAGGGAAACTTCCACTTTTTCGCCCTTTTTCTCCATAAAACGCTTCATAAAGTAAGCGTTTGTTCCGAAAACGCCGCGGAAAACGCATCCGCGCTCCATTTCCGAAGCAAGGCGCGGAATTCCGATAACTTTTCCCCTTGAAAAAAGAATGTTCCAATAGGCAATGCAACCGCATCCGCAATAGGCAAAATTCCGGGCAGAATATTTTATGCAGGAAAGGCGGTTCTGGTTTTCGATAAAACCGTCCGGGGAAAAACCGTTTTTAACGGTTTTTTCAAGGGTTTTCATAACGCGCCTGTTGTGCTTCAAATTTTCTTCCTTTGAAAAGGAAAGATTGCTGAAATCAAAACCAAAAATTTTCATCAGAGATAAAGATTCATATAGTCTGCGGCGAAAAATTCTCCGTTGATTTTAAAGAATTTTTCGTTCCGGCCGATTTTTTCAAAACCGAATTTTTTATAAAGGGAAATGGCTCTTTCGTTGTCGGAGCGAACTTCAAGCTCAACGGATTCAACCCCGGATTTTTTGCAAAAATCGATAAGAAGGTTCATAAGCCCGGAACCGATTCCTTTTCCCCAATAATCTTTTCTTACGGAAATGGCAATTTCCCTTCTGTGAGCAAAGCGCGGCCTTCCGTCAACAACGGAAACAGCCCCGGTTCCGATAAGTTCCCCTTCATCAAAAACAACAAGCATTACGCAATCCGGGTTTCCGGAATATTTGCGGATAAAATCCGCCTCCTGGGAGATGGAAAAAGGAATTCCCTCCGCCCCGAAGGTAAGGTTATCGCTTTCCGCGCCGACCCTTTTGCAGTATTCAAGGAATTTTCCTGCGTCGGAAGGTTCCGCCTCGCGGTAAATAATGTTCATGGGCATTTTACGTCACCTCTCAAAAAAGTAAAAATCAATGTTCACAGCCGCCGCAATCGGAGCAATCGGAGCAATCTCCGCATCCGCCGCAGTTTCCGCAATCGTTTCCGCAGGAACCGCAATCGCCGCAGCCGTGGTTTTTTCCGTCAAGGTCGCCGTTCAAAAAGGCTTCGCATTTTCCGCCGGAAAGAACTTCCGCCGGCTTTTTATCAAAACGCAGACAGGAAGAAGTATCCCCGCGCTTTTTATAAACACAATGGTGACAAACAAGGTCCCGGTTGGAAATTTCCTTTCCGCCTTCGCCGGTAACGGTTATGCGCCCGGGAATAAAGTTGTGGCCCTTCCCGCCGTTTTTGCATCTGCATTTATGTTCCATAGGGCAAATCCTTTTCATAAAAATAAATCTATATGAATTATACCAACATTTCCCCAAACCGTCAATGCAAATTAAAAAACCGCCGCACCAACCGTTCCGCAAAAGCCTCCCCTATCAGGGGAGGTGTCTTCGAAGCAGACGGAAGGGTGGAAAAAGCCTTCCTTTGGGGGAAGGTGTCAGCCGCAGGCTGACGGATGAGGGATAACCAGGAACCCGGAGGGTAAGCCTCCCTTGTCAAAGGGAGGTGGATTTTTGTTTGCTTTGCAAACAAAAAGACGGAGGGATTCCTTTCCAACCGGGCGACCGCAAGGGTCGCCCCTACATTGTTTTAAATAAACTCACCGTTCCAACTGCAAGGGGCGGATATCATCCGCCCGTTTAGCAAAAACCGCCTTATGGAACGTCATCTGCGCCGTTCCGCTTTAACCGAGCCAACGAGGTAAAATGAAAACCGCCGTCGGCCTGAACGATGGCGGTTCAGAATAGAAAACACCATTCTTTCGGTGGTGCGTTTTAGTCCCCTTTGCTAAGGGGACAGCGTTTGCGGGAGCAAACTGCAGGGGATAGAAAACTTTTCTTTCAGGAACAACCCGGTTTCTTTTGGTTACAAAAGAAATGGGGTTGTATTTAATTAAAACAAAGGCGGCGGGAGCAGGTGCCCTGAGCACGAAGTGCGAGGAAATGCCCTTGGGGTACCCCCGCCCTACATTAAATAAACCAATCATACCAACCGTAAGGGGCGTATATCATCCGCCCGTTTTGCAAAACCGCCAAAGCGCCGTGGGGATTCCTTTCCTTTTATTTCCCATCAAAAAAACCACAAAAACCTTCCTTAAAAGCGCAAAAAAACACCCAAAGTGGGGGAAAATTTGACAACCAAGCCAAATTTTAATATAATAGGTCTGTTGTAAAGGAGGGACTTTATGCAAAAAATCCTTACAAAAGCAGAAGTCCTTGTATCAAAGCTCCGCTGGAGCCACCTTATCGTTGCCTTTTTTCTGATTCTGGTGGCTTTTATAATGCTTTGGTCTGCCTCAAGAATAAAAAACGTCACCATTGATGTTGACGGCGAAAAACAAACCGTTGTAACAATAATTCCGGATCCGTATAAAATCCTCGATGAGCTTAAAATCGAGATTAACCCGGAAGATAAGGTTACCATAACCGGCTTCGGAAGCGGCGGCTTTTTCGGCGAACTTGGGCAAAACGAGGCGGAGATTAAGATACAAAGCGCGGTAAACGTCGAAATAAAGGCGGACAGCCTTAAATATCACGTAACCGTCGCGGAAGGCGATACTGTTTCGGACGCTCTTGAAATTTCCGGGCTCGAAATTCGGGAGCACGATTTTTTAAACGTTGAGGAAACAAAAAAACTTTCCGAAGGGGACGATATAAAAGTAACCAGGGTTGATTATATCGTCACAACCGAGGAAGAAACAATCCAAAGGGGCGAAACAATCCGCGGAACTTCCCTTTTAAAAAGCCAGAAGGCGGTTATTATCTCCTACGGAAAAAATGGAACCCTTCTTAAAACCTATCAGCAAAAGGTTGTGGATGGGGTTTATCAGGAAAAAGAACTTGTTTCTCAAGAGGTAATCAAAAACCCAATAAACGATATCTACCTTGTCGGCGACGGAAGCCCGGCTTCCCCGCTGGATTACGGCTTTGAAATAGTAAACGGCGTTCCCACAACCTACGAAAAAGTCTATACAAACGTCCGCGCAACCGGTTACTATGCTCCTTACGGAGCCGGAACCGCCACCGGAAGGCTTGCCCAGATGGGCTACGTTGCCGTTGACCCCAAGATAATCCCCTACGGAACAAAAATGTGGATAGTCGCGCACGATAAAAGTACCGGTTTTGTCTATGGCTATGCCCTTGCGGCGGATACCGGCGGCGCAATGCTTTCCGGAAAAAACTTTGTTGACCTTTATTACGATACTTATTACGAATGTGTGCTCAACGGCCTTCGCAAGGTTGACGTATATATTCTCGAAACCCCGAAAGATTAAGGCTTCTCCCGTTTATATACCTCCTCAGAGGAGGAGGTGGCATTTCCGTAAGGAAATGACGGAGGAGGGATTATAAAAACTATTCGCAAATCTGACTTTATCGGGGATATCCCCCCTCAGTCATCTGCGCTGACAGCTCCCCCTTTGGGGCGCTTATTAAAAGAAAGAGGTGCTTTAAAAATGGTAGAATTAAGACCCATTACCGAAGAAAACTTTGAAGATTGCATTAACCTTGACGTTCGCGAAGAACAGCAGGATTTCATCGCCGAAAATATGTGTTCCCTTGCGGAAGCTTATGTTGCAATGACTTCTGGCCCGGTTGTTCCGATGCCTTACGGCGTTTACGATGCGGAACAGGATAACATGGTCGGCTTCCTTATGATCGGCTACGCCGAAGAAGGCGACGAGGACCTTACGGAACCTTTTTATTGCATCTGGAGAATCATGACCGACGCAAACTGCCAGAAAATGGGCTACGGCACCGCCGCCCTTCAGGAAGCTATCAAAATCGTAAAAGAAATGCCCCTTGGCGAAGCAAAAAAACTTTGCGCCGCATATTCCCTTGAAAACAGCCGCGCAAACAAGCTTTTCAAAAATGCCGGATTTGTTGTTGGCGAAGCAAACGAGGACGGAAACGTTCTTGCGGTTCTGGATATCTGATGTTCTGGGTCTATACCCTTCTTTGTGAGGATAATTCACTTTATACCGGTTTTACCGAGGATATAAAACGCCGGGTTCATGCCCATTACCACGGGCTTAAATCCGCCGCAAAATATACCAAAAGCCACAAGGTCTGCGGAATTTCCGCCCTTTGGAAAATGGAAAGCGAAACCGGCGCAAGAAAACTTGAATACCGGATAAAACAGCTTCCGAAAAGCAAAAAACTTCTGCTTATCCAGAAGCCGGAGCGGGTTTCGGAATTTTTTCCGGAGCTTTCGGAATTTGAATTTTACCCGGACATAGAAACAAAATTTGAAGACTGCATTTAAAAAAAGCGCCCGCAAGGGCGCTTTTTTTAAAACACCTCTCCTTGAGGGAAAATGTCTGCGAAGCAGACGGAAGAGGGATAACCAATAACCCGAAGGGCCGCCTCCCTTGCCTAAAGGGAGGTGGATTTTTGTTTGCTTTGCAAACAAAAAGACGGAGGGATTCCTTTATACCGGGCGACCGCAAGGGTCGCCCCTACCCCGTTTTTAATAAAACCCGCCATTCCAACCGTAGGGGCGGATATCACCCGCCCGTTTGTAAATTTACCGTAGAGAACATCGTCCGCGACGTTCCGCTTTAACCGAGCCAACAAGATAAAATGAAAACCGCCGTCGGCCTGAACGATGGCGGTTCAGAATAGAAATTGCCGTTCTTTCGGTGGTGCGTTTTAGTCCCCTTTGCTAAGGGGACAGCGTTTGCGGGAGCAAACTGCAGGGGTTAGATAAACTTTTCTTTCAGGCACAACCCGGTTTCTTTTGGATACAAAAGAAATGGGGTTGTAATCAATTAAAATAAAATCGGGCGCACATCGGTGTACCCCTACAATTTTACAACAAAACCGTTCCGCAAAAAAAGATGAGCACCGTTCGGTGCTCATCTTTTTCTTTTATACCATTTTTAAAAATTCTTCCGGATCAAAATCCGCCGTTCCGTCGATTCTGATGTGCTTTTCGTCCCCCGGCCTTTCAAAACCGCGCCAGTACATCTCGATTTCGGCTTCCGAAACCGGAAGATTGTTCGGCCCGTTTTTGCCGGCTCTGTCCGTAAGCCTTTGTTTGAGCACCGGCAAATCGGCGTTTATCCAAACAAGAACCGGCTCGCCGCCGCATTTTTCAACATGAGCACGGAAAACATCCCTTTGCGCCCTTTTGCAAAAGGGCATGTCCACGCTGCAGCTCCGGCCCTCGGCGCAAAAGTTGCGGATTTTTGAAAAAATCCGCTCCGTCGCCTGCTTATAAAGAAAATTCAGGTGCTCGTCGGAAAACAAACCCGGATAAACGTAGTAATCCGGCCAAAGCTCTTCGTCCATGGAAATCCTCGGAACGCCGCAAAGTTCCAGCTTTTTTGAAAAAAAGGTTTTTCCGCTTCCGGAAATCCCGCAAATCATAAAAACTTTCGGCTTCTTTTCCAATTTGAGCACCGCCTTTCTGAAAAAAAGGCTTCCCCTTGAGGGGAAGCTGTCTGCGAAGCAGACTGATGAGGTGTAGCCGCGAATGCGGCGTTTATTAAAGCACCTCATCCGTCAAAACCTCCGGTTTTGCCACCTTCTCCTCAAGGAGAAGGCTTTAAATTTTCGCGTATCTTTCCGCGGAATCGTCCCCTTCGAGGCCCCAGCCGCAGACGTTTCCGCGCTGAATCGCGCCTAAAAGCTTGTTCGGAAGGCAATCGTAACCTTCCTCGTGCTCAAGGCGGTGGATAAGGTTTTTTACGTGCTCACGCTCCGTATGTTTATCTGCGGGACAGCGGCTTTTAACAATCGGAAAATGCTCGTGAACCGCAATTTTAACAATTTCATCCTCGTGGCAGTAAATAAGCGGGCGGATAACGGTAATTTCCTTCCTCGAAAGCCAGGTGACCGGCGAAAAACATCCGATTCTGCCCTCGTCAAAAAGGTTCATCAAAAAAGTTTCCACCGCGTCCTCAAAGTTATGTCCAAGGGCCATTTTGTTACAGCCGTTTTCTTTTGCAACGTCGTGAAGAAGTCCGCGGCGCATTCTTGCACAAAGGGAACAGGGGTTCTTTTCCTTGCGGTCCTCAAAAATAACGTCGCCGATGTGTGTGCGGCGAAGGTCAAGCTTAACGCCGATTTTTTCGCAAAGTTTTTCAATTTCGGAAAAATCGTTAGGTTCGCCGCCGAATTGGGGGTCAAGGCAAACCGCCACAACCTCGTAATCAATTCCGATAAAGCGGCGGAGTCCCGCAAGACCGATAAGGAGCGAAACGGAATCCTTTCCGCCGGAAACACCGACCGCGATTCTGTCGCCGTTTTCAATCATGTGGTAATCTTCTATGGCCTTACGCATGGCGCCCATAAGTTTCTGTAAAGTGTTATCGCCGGAAATTGTCGCTCTCCCCTTTCTTTTTAATAAGCCTTCTCCTTGAGGAGAAGGTGCCAAGTGAAACGAGGCGGATGAGGTGTTCCTTTGGTAAAAAACGATTCTTAAAACTACACCTCATCAGTCTTTCGCCTTCGGCGAAATCCAGCTTTTGCTCGCCGCAGACGGCAGACCCCTCTGTCATCTGCGATGACATCTCCCCTAACAGGGGAGTCTCCTCAAGGGGAAGCCTATTTTAAATCTGGTTAATCCCCGCGTCTGCCCAGTCAAAATCCCGAAGCTCGCCTTTAAACTGAAGCTCCGGGTAATCCCATTGACGAAGAACCTCGTAGGCGGCTATGGCAACGGAATTGGAAAGATTAAGGCTCCGAAGGGTCGGCTTCATGGGAATCCGCACGGCGGTTCCCGGGTTTTCAAAAAGTAAGCGCTCCGGAAGACCGGCGTCCTCCCTTCCGAAGAAAAGATAACAGCCGTCCGGATAGGAAACATCGGAATGGCGGTGAAGCCCTTTTGTGGTGAAATAATAAAAATCACCGTCGTTTTTCGAGAAAAAATCCTCGAGATTATCGTAAAAAGTTATGTCCAGCTTGTCCCAGTAATCAAGCCCCGCTCTTTTGAGCTTTTTATCGTCAATAACAAAACCCATGGGGCGGATTATATGTAACCTTGCGCCGGTGACGGCGCAGGTTCTTGCAATGTTGCCGGTGTTCTGGGGAATCTGGGGTTCAACAAGAACAAGGTTAAGTTCCGCCATAATTATTTACCGCAGCAATGTTTATATTTTTTGCCGCTTCCGCAGGGGCAGGGGTCGTTTCTTCCGACTTTTTTCTTTTTAACAACGGTTGCGGAAACGCTTCCGTCGCCGGAAGCTTCCACCGGAACGGCAACCTGCTCTCTCTGGGGCGCGGTGCGAACTCTTACCGTCATAAGCATCTTAACGGTGTCCTCGCGGATGGCTTCAATCATCTGGTCGAACATATCGAAACCTTCGATGCGGTATTCAACAACCGGGTCATGCTGGGCGTAGCTGCGAAGATAAATTCCCTGCTTAAGGTCGCTCATGGCGTCGATGTGGTCCATCCATTTAAGGTCAACGTTTTTAAGAAGGGCAACGCGTTCCAGTTCGCGCATAATTTCGGGGGCAAACTGTTCTTCCCTTGCGGCGTAAACTTCTTCCATTCTGTTTTGGAGAATTTCGGCAATTTCCGCCTTGGTGATTTTGGAATATTCCTCTTTGCCAAAGCGAAGGTCGCCGTCCGTAAGGAGCCAGCCAAGGTAGTAATCCCTAAGACCGTCAAGGTTCCAGTCCGCCTTGCTTTCGTCGTTGGCAAGATAGATATCAACGGTTTTTTCAACGGATTCCTTCCTCATGTTGGCGATATATTCGCTGATATCCTCGCCCTCGAGAACTTTTCCGCGCTGGCCGTAGATAATTTCCCTCTGCTGGTTCATAACGTCGTCAAAGCGAAGAACGCTTTTTCGGATTTCAAAGTTTCTGCCCTCAACCTTTTTCTGGGCGCCTTCAATGGAACCGCTGAGCATTTTTGCGTCAACGGGGGTGTCTTCCGGAATTTTAAGGGTTTCCATAATGCTCTGGATTCTGTTTCCGCCGAAAAGACGCATAAGGTCATCCTCAAGGGAAATGAAGAAGCGGGTTTTGCCCGGGTCGCCCTGGCGTCCGGCTCTTCCTCGGAGCTGGTTATCGATACGTCTGGATTCGTGGCGCTCGGTGCCGATTATATAAAGTCCGCCGGCGTTTCTTACTTCTTCCGCCTTGGGAGCAATTTCCGCCTTGAATTTATGGAGAAGCTCGGCGTAATGGGCTCTTGCCGCAAGAATATCTTCCGCGCCGGTTTCAAAATAAGCGGTGGCGGCGGAAATCATATCTTCCTCATAACCGAGCTTTCTCATCTCCGCTTTCGCAAGGAATTCCGCGTTGCCGCCGAGCATAATATCGGTACCACGGCCGGCCATGTTGGTCGCAATGGTAACGGCGCCGGGGGTACCCGCCTGGGAAACGATTTCCGCTTCCTTGTCGTGGTGTTTCGCGTTGAGCACGTTATGGGGAACGCCGCGGCGTTTGAGCATATTGCTGAGGAGTTCGGATTTTTCAATAGTTACGGTACCAACAAGGACGGGCTGGTTTTTGGCGTGAGCCTCAACAATTTCGTCAATAACTGCGTTAAATTTGCCTCTTTCGTTTTTATAAACAACGTCGGGCATATCTTCGCGGATAACCGGTTTGTTGGTGGGAATTTCAACAACGTCAAGACCGTAAATTTCGCGGAATTCGTCGCTTTCGGTCATGGCGGTACCGGTCATACCCGCAAGTTTTTTATACATTCTGAAATAGTTCTGGAAGGTGATTGTCGCAAGGGTTTTGCTTTCCCTTGCAACGGTAACGCCCTCTTTTGCTTCAATAGCCTGGTGAAGACCTTCGTTATAGCGTCTTCCAAGCATAAGGCGTCCGGTAAATTCATCAACGATTATAACTTCGCCGTCTTTAACAACGTAATCGGTGTCGCGCTTCATAACGCCGTGGGCCTTGATGGCCTGGTTGATGTGGTGAAGAAGGGTCATGTTGTCCGCATCGTTGATGTTTTCCACGTTAAAGTATGCTTCCGCCTTTTTTGCGCCTCTGGGGGTAAGGGTTGCGCTGTGGGCTTTTTCGTCAATAATATAATCCGCTTCAATGCTGTCAACTTCCTCTTTGGAATCGTGTTCCTTAAAGCGGATTGCGGAAAGGGTTCTTGCAAAGCGGTCGGCCTTCTGGTAAAGGTCGGTGGATTTGTCGCCGCGGCCGGAAATAATAAGCGGGGTTCTGGCTTCGTCGATAAGGATGGAGTCAACCTCGTCAACAATGGAATAGTTAAAACCTCTCTGAACGCGGTTTTCCTTATAGGTTACCATGTTGTCGCGGAGGTAATCAAAGCCGAATTCGTTGTTGGTTCCGTAGGTAATGTCCGCGGCATAAGCTTCTCTTCTTTCCTCGTTGGAAACGCCGTGGATAACAAGACCAACGGAAAGACCCATATAGCTAAAAACTTTTCCCATCCATTCGCTGTCGCGCTTGGCAAGGTAATCGTTAACGGTAACAATATGAACGCCTTCGCCGGTAAGAGCGTTAAGGTATGCGGGAAGGGTTTCAACAAGGGTTTTGCCTTCGCCGGTTTTCATTTCGGCAATTCTTCCCTGGTGAAGAATAATACCGCCGATTATCTGTACCGGATATGGGCGCATTTCAAGAACGCGGTCGCAGGCTTCGCGGCAGGCCGCAAAGGCTTCCGGAAGAATATCGTCAAGAGTTTCGCCGTTTGCAAGTCTTTCTTTAAGAACGGCGGTCTGGTTTTTAAGTTCTTCCTCGCTCATTGCGCGGTAAGTTTCTTCAAGAGAAAGAACCTTCTGAACGATCGGATCTATTCTTTTAAGTTCTTTTTGGGAATAGTTTCCGAAAATTTTATCAAGAAATCCCATTTAAAAATCTCCTTTTGGGTTTAATAGCATATTAATCTATTTTATATTTTACCCCTATTATATTATAAAGTCAATTAACGATGTGTAAACATTTTGTCGATTTAAAAAAGGATAAAACCTTGCGTCTTTAACTTTGTTGGTGCTATACTGAATCCATAACAAAAAATCAAAGGCTGTGAATTTTATGGAAAAATTGACCTGCAAACGCTGTTGCGGCGACCTTGTTGAAATGAACGGTACCTATTATTGCTGGGACTGCGGCGCAAAATACGTTAGGGAAAACGGCGAACTTCGCCTTTTGGAATGTGAAAACTGCGGCGGTGAACTTGTTGATTGCGGCGACCACTATGAGTGCGACCTTTGCGGCAAAAGATATGAAAAAGCTGTTCCGAAACCGGCACCTGTCGTTTCAGCACCGGCACCGAAGGTGGAAAAACCGGCTCCGAAGCCGGAACAGGCAAAGAAATTTGCCGACCGGGGAAAATTCCGTTCCGATTATGAAAAAATATTTGTTGTCGAAAAAGCGGAAGAAATAATAACCCTTGCGGAAAACCTTAAATCCAGCGGAACAGAAGCTTTGAATGGTGTTACCAAACTCGAAGACGAAGACAGCTGTCTGGATGCCATTTTTGCAGTTTGTGCAAGGTTTTTTGCCGCAATAGGATATCTCAGGCACAAAACTTATGAGTTGAACAACATTCGTGCTTATAAAATGAAGGAAAAAACTGTTGATGAAATGATGAAAAGCATCGATTCCTTCAGAAGTAATATGGAGAAATTCAGCATCATTGAAAGAACAAAAAAAGAACTGGAACATATCTGCGCTCGTTTCCTTGTTGAGATACTTAAAATCTGTGATGAATCCTTGACAAAAATGATTGCGGAAAGAGCAGCCCGGGTTTTTACCGGAAGTACTGAAAAAGATTCTATGGAGGAATACTGCCCGAATATTCTTGAAATCATCTCCTTCTGCGAAGAAAGAATGGATACACCGCAGGAAGAACTTACGGAAGAATATTGGGAAGGCCATCCGGAAGATTATGATGATCTGGTTTACGAAAAAGAAATGCTTGAAAAAGAAAGAGAAAAACTCCAGATAGAAGAAAAAACAGCTGTTCACGCGGAAGAGAAAAAAGTCGAGACAGTTAAAAGAGAAATTAAAAAGCTGGAGAAAAAATGGGAAGAAACATGGGATCGCTCCGAAAAGCTTAATTTCTTCCAGGCAAAAGAGAAAAAACGCCTCAAGGAAGAAATGCTTGGAATTGCGGCTCAAAGAAACAGCCTTGAGGAAAAACTAAAACAGTTCGAAGAAGAAACAGAAAAAAATATCGACAGTATTCAGTCGGAATATTCCAAAAAAGAAGTTGATATTCTGAACAGGATCTTTGCTATTGAGGACGAACTTGAAATGAATCATTACCCCGGTGAAGAGCCTTTTGTGGAATTGTTAAACAGCGAAATAAAAAAAGTGGGGATAGAATATTAAAATAAGACGGAGCTTTTTAGAATTTTTAATTCAAAAAAGCTCCTTTTTTCGCCCCTTTTGCCCTTTTTGCCGAAAAAGCAAAAAGGGCTTTTTGTTCTTTTTGCCAATGCGGTGAAATAAAAAACGGAAGAATTGATTAAAATTTTAAAAAATCCCGTATTTTGCGGAAAAACCGGAAATAAAATGGCTATTGATTTAACCGCCGTTTTTATATATAATTATTATGGCGTAAATTCGGGGAGAATTTTCCCGAAAACCGCCGCGAATTTGTGCAAAAGCAAAAATTTACATAATGAGAGGGGCAAAAATCAAAATGAACTGCTCAAAAGATGTCGAAAGGATGTGTCCCGTTACCAAAGGACCTCACCACGGACCGGCTCCCATTCCCGAAGAAGGAAGATGGGTAAAAGCTTATGAGATCAAAGATATCTCCGGTCTTTCCCATGGTATCGGCGCTTGTGCACCCCAGCAGGGCGCTTGCAAACTCACCCTTAACGTAAAAAACGGAATTATCGAAGAAGCCCTTGTTGAAACCATCGGCTGCACCGGTATGACCCATTCCGCCGCAATGGCAGGCGAAATCCTTCCCGGAAAAACCATCCTCGAAGCACTTAACACCGACCTCGTCTGCGACGCAATCAACGTTGCAATGAGGGAAATTTTCCTCCAGCTTGTTTACGGAAGAAGCCAGACCGCTTTCTCCGAAGACGGCCTTCCCATCGGCGCAGGTCTTGAAGACCTTGGCAAAGGCCTCCGCAGCTCCGTTGGTACCATTTATTCCACCGGCGCAAAAGGCGTTCGCTATCTCGACCTTACCGAAGGCTACATCAGCTCCATCGCTCTTGATGAAAACAACGAAACCATCGGTTATAAATTTGTTCGCCTCGGCAAAATGATGGAAGACATCCGCCACGGCGTTCCGGCAGAAGAAGCTCTTGCTAAAAACACCGGAACCTACGGCCGCTATGCCGACGCACCCAAATATATCGACCCGAGAGAAGAATAAGGAAAGGAGGAGCTTAACAATGGCAGAATTTGAAGGTAAAGAAAGAAGACTTCCGAAAATCGAAGCCTGTCTTAAAGAAAACGGTTTTGCTTCCCTTGAAGAAGCAAGAGAAATTTGCCTTGCAAAAGGCGTTGACGTAGAATCCCTTGTCAAAGGCGTTCAGCCCATCGCATTCGAAAACGCAGTTTGGGCATATACCCTTGGCGCAGCAATCGGTATCAAACGCGGCGTAACTTCCGCAGCAGATGCAGCAAAATGCATCGGCGAAGCTCTCCAGTCCTTCTGCATTCCCGGTTCCGTTGCGGAACAGAGAAAAGTTGGTCTTGGCCACGGAAACCTTGGCGCAATGCTTCTTTCCGAAGAAACCAAATGCTTCGCATTCCTTGCAGGTCACGAATCCTTCGCAGCAGCTGAAGGCGCAATCGGCATTGCAAGAAACGCAAACAAAGCAAGAAAAACTCCTATCAGAGTTATCCTTAACGGCCTTGGAAAAGACGCCGCATACATCATCTCCAGAATCAACGGCTTCACCTATGTTGAAACCGATTTCGACTTCGAACACGATGAACTCAAAGTTGTTCGCGAAGTAAGATTCAGCGAAGGCGAACGCGGCAACATCCGCTGCTACGGCGCAAACGATACCCGCGAAGGTGTTGCAATTATGCAGAGCGAAGGCGTTGATATCTCCATCACCG
>JAFXBK010000008.1 GCA_017521825.1 Oscillospiraceae bacterium | reverse complement strand
AAGGCATCAGTTCCCGCATGCAAAAGAAAAACCTGGTGGAAACCTTCCTTACTATTGGACTTGTGGTTGTTGTCATGGTGGGTAGTTTCAGTATGGGCAAGAATACAGAAACTTTGGATATGGAAGCTTTGAAAGAACTGATAGGTACCGTGACCTCTGCTCTGGGCAACATTTTCCCTCCGGCTCTTTGGTCAACAACAAGCACGTTGCGTCCCATTTTTCTTGCAAGGGAAAAGCCTCCGGAAAAATCACGTATTCCGGTGCTTCGATAGCCGTGGAACTGAATCTGGAGAGGTGCGGAATCGGAAAGATGATAATATTTTGCAAAAAGCCGCAGCCCGTCAAAAGTGGTTATGGAAACTTCCTCAAAAGGAACCGCTTCCATTTCTTCGATAAGTCCGCCGAAGAGTTTGAGCGCGGAGTTAACGGGTTCCGGGCTGCTCATATCTACGCCGGCAATTTTAAGAAGGGAGATCGGGTCGGAGCTTCCGCCGCTGGAAAGGAATTTTTTATAAGCGGCAACAGCGGGTTCGCCTTCCGCAAGGATTTTATTCGCGATTGCAACTGCGGCGGAGAAACCGGTTGCATACTGGAATACATAATAGTTGTAGAAGAAGTGCGGGATTCTTGCCCATTCAAGAGCAATTCCGTCATCGGAAACCATATCGGGTCCGAAATAGAGCTTGTTGAGTTCGTGATATTTTTTGGAAAGTGCATCCGCGGTAAGAGCCTCGCCCCTTTCGGACATTCTGCCGATTTCTCTTTCAAATTCAGCAAACATGGTCTGGCGGTAAACGGTTCCTTTGAAGGAATCGAGGAAGTGGTTGATAAGATATGCTCTTTCGGTCTTATCGGTGGTTTTGCTGAGAAGGTGACGCATAAGAAGCACTTCGTTACAGGTGGAAGCAACTTCCGCAACAAAGATTACGTAACCTGCGGTGTTTACCGGCTGATATTTGGTGCTGTGGTAGCTGTGGAGAGCATGTCCCATTTCATGAGCAAGGGTGAACATGCTGTCAAGGGTATCCTTATGGTTAAGGAGAACGTAAGGATGGGGTTTTCCGTGGCCGGTGGAATATGCGCCGCCGCGTTTTCCTTCGTTTTCATAAACGTCGATCCAGCGGTTTTCAAAACCTTCTTTAAGAAGTGCGGTATAGTCTTCGCCAAGAACCGCAAGAGCTTCGAGAACGGTTGCTTTTGCTTCGTCGATGCTGATTTTGGAAGCGGCGTCCGCTACGATAGGGGTATAAACGTCGTACATATGGAGTTCGTCAACGCCAAGCATTTTTTTGCGGAGAGCGACGTATTTATACATTTTATCGAGGTTGCTGTGAACCGCTTCGATAAGGTTATCGTAAACTTCTTCCGGAACTTCGGTACGGTCAAGGGCTGCTTCGCGGGTGGAATTATATTTTCTTGCTTTTGCGAAGAAGTTGCGTTTTTTAAATTCGCCGTCAAGAGTCATGGCGATGGTGTTTTTAAAATCGCCGTAGCGGCCGTAAAATGCTTCAAAAGCGTTTTTGCGGAGAACGCGGTCGGAACTTTCTTCAAGCGGAACGAAAGAACCGTTGGTAAGGGCATGGGTGTTGCCTTCGCTGTCGGTAACTTCCGGGAATTTAAGGTCTGCGTTGCGAAGGATTCCGCCGATTTTATCTGCGGAATCTGCCATTTCCTCCGCGGAAGCAAGAAGTGCTTCTTCCTCTTTGGAAAGGATATGGGCGGCTCTTCTGCGGATTTTATAGATGCTTCTGCGGTAAGTTTCGAGTTCGGGACATTCCGCATAGAAAGCGTTAAGGGTTTCTTCCGGGATTGCCATAATTTCGGGAGTTGCAAAAGCACCGGCGGATTCAATAGCAACAATGGTTGCCATTGCTTTTCCGCGGAAATCCTGATATTTTGCGTTGCTCATATCCTGGTCGCCGCTGCAGCTTGCGTAGGTATAAAGAGTTTCAAGGCGAACGGAAAGTTCGTCTTCTTTTTTGAAATATTCAAGAAGGTTTGCGGCGGATTCGCCAAGGGTTCCCTGATATTTTGCAACAACTTCGGGATATGCTTTAAGCGCTTCGTATTCGGCAAGCCATGCTTCGTCGCTTTCGAACATATCTTTAAGGTTCCAGGTATATTCTTCCGGAACTTCGCTTCTTTTAAGGATTTTTTCTTCTGCCATAATTAAGAAACCTCCGATTAAAAAACATTTTGCGTTCGACAATGGGAATTTTTCCCGCGTACACGGACATTATACTACATATCACGGATAAATGCAAAATAAAAATCCCGCTCGGAGAGCGGGATTTTTTATTCATCCTGTGGGGTGCTTTTAACTGAACGTTACGTATCCTTTTTTAAGGCAGGTTTTGCATTTTATCTCTTTGCCAACACTGCTTTGGTAGGTTCCAAAATTAATTGTAATATGCTGGGTGGCTCCGCAATTTTTGCATGTTACGCGATATTCCTTTTTGACTACTCCCTGGTCGATTTCGGTTTTTGAACGTTCAACTTTAAATGCTCCGCTTGAGCTTTTTCCGGAGGACGAAGATCCGTTTATCTTATTATTGCATGTTTTTATTTTCTTTGCGCTGTCCTTGTAATCCTCGATTTCCTTAAAAATTTCCAGAGCCTCTTTGTATTTTGCTTCATCCATAAGGCCGAGAGCTTTCTGATATTTCTGTTCTTTTTTAATGGTTTCTATATGTTCGCCGCTGTCCTTATAATCTTTAATTTCCCCGAAAACTTTAAGAGATTCGTCAAGTTTTCCTTCCTCAAGAAGGGAAAGCGCGTTCTGATATTTTTCTTCGGAAATAATGTTTTTACATTCTGTCAAAAGCTTTTCGCTGTCTTTATGGTCGGCGATTTTTTCAAAATAATGGATTGCGCCGCTATAATCTCCCGCCTTCATTTTTTCAACCGCTATCATATATTCGCAGTCGGCAATCATATAATCGCTGTCGCCATATCCGTTAAGAGCAGTAAAAGCGGAAATTGCTTCTTCGTATTCAGCTTTATCGTAAAGCTCAGTCGCAATGCGGTAATCGCACTCCGTTATCATTTCATAGCTGTCTTTATAGTCGCCAAGCTCCGTAAAAGCGGCTTTTGCTTCTTCGTAATTTCCTTTTATAAAAATTTCCATTGCGGAATTATAGTTAAGCATGGGCTGTATTAAAGTAACAAAAATTATTATTGCTATGGTCAGTAATATAACCGCGGCAACAGCTATTACAGCAACTTTTTTATTCTTTTTTTCTTTAACTGCCGGAACGGTATTAATATTTTTTGCTTCGCTTTCAACCTTTGAACCGCATTTTGTGCAGAACTTTGCATCTTTACCAAGTTCCGCTCCGCAGTTCACACAAAACTTTCTCATTTCTTTTCCCCTTTTCTAAATTAAAACTCCTGTTTCAACTTATGTTTTCATTATATAACTAATCCTGATAAAAAACAACATTAAAAAAAGCTCCCTTGTCCCGCCTGCAATAAAGCAGGCAGGGCAAGGGCGGGCTTTAGTTAATTAAATTTTTATCTTTTATGCGGTGTTACCCTCGGGTGACACCGCTTTTCTTTTGCTTAAAATCTCGTCGATATGCGGTTTGAAAGATTCTTCAAGTTTTTCTCCGGTTATGAAGTTCAGGATTCCCACATCACGGTAGTAAATATCTATTCGCTGATGCCTTTTTCCGTCTTTGCGGTAGGGTGCATGGACTTCAATTCTTGAAATGAACTCATGTATAAGTTCCGGGGTAAGATATTCAATTTCCGTTATTTGTTTTACTTTTGCTATGAATTTCTCAATATCAGAAGTCTGTTTCGTTCCTTCGGATATTTCCTTTTCAAGAACAGGTATTCTCTCATTGAGTTCTTTTCTCTCATTCTCATAGAAAGAGTACTGTACGATTTGGTCGGGTTAAAACTATTTCAATAAAATTATATCTCCATTTTAAATTGAAGTTTATGGCGCTGTAGGGCAAGAACTTTCCTTCTTACGGCAAGGCGGATTTCACAAATGGCTTCAATTTTTACTCAACTCTTAAAAAAGGATACAAAAAAAAAGCCGTTGCAGAGGTACAGAAAACAAGGCGGGTTTCAAAAGCGAAACTCGCTGCTCATTTTCGATGCCCTCACACAACGGCTTTTACATCTTTCCTATCTCATTCATCAAATCATTAACTATGCAACGCCATATTACGAAGATTTTCGATATTCATTTTTTGCTCCTTTTTGAGCAATTCCATATTACCAAAAAAATCCGGCGAATTATGCCGGATTTTTTTGATTTTCTGTATTTTGTTTGTGAACAAAGCTATCAGTCAAAATTGATATAAAACTAAATTTGGCTGTTATATCACACAACCGCATTGGCGTTTATTTTATCAATAATCTTTTTGATTCCTGTCCAAACGGTAACGTCTGTAAATATCTCAACAATGCTTCCTCTGTCGGAGAACGGAGCTTCCCGAAGAATCGACATATCCTTCATAATGCCGTTGTGAACGATATACTCAATTATCTGGTTGAGGAAATATATCTGCCTTTCATCAAGGTTTGCATCGTTGAGATATTCGGAAAAGGCGGCTTTT
>JAFXBK010000072.1 GCA_017521825.1 Oscillospiraceae bacterium | reverse complement strand
CTGGATATATTCGTTTATTGTCTTTCCTTCGTTGCCCTCAAAAATCGCTTTGGCCTGTCTTTGGTTCAGTTCCTCCCTAATGCTGTCAAAAAATTCCTCCGCTTTTTCTTTTCCGAATTTGTTAAGGTAATAGTTATATACCGCTTTTTCGTCTTCGGTCATAAACCTTTTAACCGTTTCGGTTTCTCTTTCAATGTTCTGCCTGTTCGGTTTTATGGTTTCCGGCTTTGTTTCTTCTTCCGGTTCAAAGGAATATTTTTCAAAATCTTCCGCTTTCAATGCAGAATTATATAAATGCTTTTTATTCTGTGCCCTCTCTGCAAGATTAATATCTCTGCCAAGGTCGCTTATTTCTTTTTCAAGGCCGCTCATCCTTTCCCTTGTTTCCAGGTCAACAACAGAATTTCCGCCCTTTCTGCCGGAAGCCACAACAGCCGCCGTTCCTGCATTCATGCTCTGCTCCTTTGCTCCGGCCTTCGCTTTCAAAAGCTCCTGTTCAAGGGCATATTTTTTATCCCTTGCCTCTTTAATGTTCAGATATTCCGTTTTCTCCTGTTCAAGTCTTTTCTGATAATCGGAATTTTTCGCGCCCACAAGGTCAGCTTCTTTATATTTCCTCGCCTGCTCCGCGGCTTTTCTCGTTTTGGCGTTTTCAATTTTATCAATGCCGCCCTGCGCTCCCGCCGCTTTCGCTATCGTATCTCCCGTAGCCTGTTTTGACGTTCCAAGGTTGGTCTGTATTCCAAGCATGGAATACATTTCATCTTTGCTTATGGTTTCCTGCGGTCTGTATCCCGGAAGATCTGCTTTTTTATTTTCTGCCGCCGCCTTTTTTGCCGCCGCTTCTTCGGCGGCTTTTTTCTTTGCGGCCTGCTCTTCAAATCTTCTCTGTTCTTCTTCAAGTTCTTTCAGCTGCGCCGCTTTAAGGCTCTGTTTTGTGGCAACCGCCATTCTTTCACCTTCTATCTGTAAACGTCAATTATCTCCGTATATTCCGGTGGTGTCGCTTCCTCTATTGCCTGCGCATAAAGCGTGTAATATTCCCTGCTTCCGCTTATGTCGTCGTTTTCACGGAATATCCACCTTGCCATTCCAAACGGAAAAGCCTTTTCCACCAAAACTTCATTAAATGGTATTTCGTCCGTCTGGCTCTTCACTTTCGGAATACTGTTTAACATAGAAAGTCCGTTTGCCCTTCTAAAAAGGTTCTCCGCGTTTATGGTGTCTGCCAAAAGCATATTGCACCAGGGCACCATAAATTTTTGCATATCGGTGTTGTCTTCCGGCACCTCCGGAATAAAACTCACCGCCCGCTCATAACATTCTTTAACTGTCATTTTTGTGCCCTCCTATATTCCGGATATTTTGGAAGCAAGCTGTCCAAGTGCCTGCGGGTTCCCCGCTGCCGCTCCCACTCCTTCCGCCGGCATCATTGCCGCCTGCGTTTCTCTTCTTTCTTCAAGTTCTTTAATAAGCTGTTCTTTGCCGGATATATATCCGTCCGGAATATGTTCAAGATAAAGTATCGCATCGTCAACAATTCCCGCCTGGAAGAATGCGTCCATGGTCCGCACCTGCATAACCTGGCTCCAATAGCTTGCCGCGCCGATGTTTACTTTAATGTTGAACGAATCATAATCCACCGCCGCAAAATCATATTCCGCCTCTTGCTTTATTTTGGTGCCGTCCGGCATTTCCACTTCTGTGTAAATAGTTCTTATTCCGTAAAATTCCTCTATAAGGTCAAGGAATATATGCACAAGGTCTTCCCAAAGCTGATGGTTCGCCTGCTTCTGGAATATAAGGGGTGCCGCCGTCTGCTCCGCCGCCGCAATAAGTGCCGAAGTGTTATCCGGCTTAACGTCGCCCAAAGCAGCGTCCGTAACGCCAAGGCTCTGCCTTGTATATTCAATGGTCCTGTCCACAAGCTCCAAAACCTGTGCGCTCATGTTGCCCGATGGACTGTCAAACCATATCGCCGCCTTCGGGTCTCCCGCAACGCCAATGGCCTGTCCCACCCTGTTGGTAAGTCCGCCTTTTATTTTTGTTGCGTCATAAAACCTTTGTGGCCACGCCATCTTGCTGCTGAATACCATTGCCAGCGCCCACATTTTGTTAACATATATCTGGTTCGGAATATACGGCTTCATAACAGAATTTCCGTGGTAACTATCTTTTCTTTTGTCCCAGGGCATCCACGCTATGTGGTAAATTTTTGCCCTAGTTTCCACCGGCTTTCTGATAAACACGTCCTGGCAGCTTTCGCAAAACCAAACTTTTCCGTTTTCTTTCCAAAATTTCAAAAGCACCGTAACAAGGCTTTTGCCAACGTCCTTTTTCTCTCCGGAATAATCCGCGTGGTCGTCGCTTTGTATTCTGTTTGCCTCTTCTTCCAAAGCTCCAAACGCCTTCGCTCTCTCCCTCGCGTCTTCCACCATCATTCTTTTTACAAGAATAACGTAACGCTGCTTTTGTATGTCGTGCTCAAAAGGATTTGCAAAAATAACCTTTTCGTTGTCCACGGTTTCAAGCGCTATTTCTCCGTCCCTGCCCTTTTCCGGGTCAAAGTATGCGTAAAAACACCCGTCGCCGCAAACTGCCGCGTCCCTTATCACTTCTCTGTTTTTTGTCTTCGCTTTTGTAATCTCAACAATGCGCTCTATCTGGTCTGTCAAAATCCGGCACTGCTCCGTTCCTTCGTCGCTTTCGGCAAAAGGTTCAAGGTTGATTCCTATGTCGTCGCTGATGATCTGACTGCCCATATATGTAACCGCGCGTTTAAAAATATTGATAACCGGCTTTTCAAGGTCCGGAGCGTTCACCCCTTCCCACTGTTCGCCGTTATAAAACTGTTCATTCCTTTTAACCGTGTCGTGCAGCTCTATCTGCTGATGATACGTTTCTCCGGCAAGATATTCTTCCCAGATTTTATGCGGTTCAATTTTCGTCATAATCGCCCTCCTTCTGGTTTTCGCCGTTATAGTTCATAATGTTAACAAGCTGTTCCGCAAAGGTCGGTTTTTCGTCCCGTGTAATGCCCATGCCGTTTCGCAGCGTCATGGGCGTTAATTCTTCTTCCGGCTCTTCTTCAATGTGTATAATCTTCGTTTCTCTCGCTTTTCGCCTGTTTTTTTCAAGTACGGTTTCAGAAAAAGCTATTCCTATTCCCGCGCAAAAAAGGCAAAGCGCAACAATAACTCCCGTTTCTATCATTTGTTTTCCTTTCCTGCCTCAATATACATTTTTGCGTTTCCATAGGGTTCAAACTCCACCGTAACCGTTATATCGCTTTTCACCGCAAAGCTATATACCGGGTTAACGTCTTCCGCCACGATCTGCCCTTCAAAAAGTATCCGGCAGCCGTCCCAGTTTCCGTAAAGATAGCAGGTTATAACGTCGTTTGCGTTGCAGCGGAATTTCTCTCCGACTGTGTATCTTGTTCCGTTGTGTTCAACATAGCTTTCTTTGTTCGTGCTGCTGCCGTTTCCGTCAACAACAAAAACCATAAAACCCGCCGTGCTCATCATTCGTCTTCTGTCCATATTCCACCTCTGCAACCAAGCCACTTAAAAACGTCTCTCGGTTCTTCGTCTTTAATGCAGGCAATGCCCCATTTCATTAAAAACTCGCCCATTTCATCAACGTCCATTCGCTGTATTTTCCCAAGCCTTGTTCCTCCTCCAGCGGCCCCGCAATAGGGGCATTCCTCCGGCTCCGTT
>JAFXBK010000071.1 GCA_017521825.1 Oscillospiraceae bacterium | reverse complement strand
GCTGCAGTACGGCAATACAGAGAAGTTCTTTTGCAAAACGGATTCCGCCAGGCGGGTCAGTATCCGAATATGGAACACCTTTATAAAAGAGTAAACGGAACGGTATATCATGTGGATACGGAGCATTGCTTTGAAGGCGACAGCGACTGTCCGCAGATATATTTCAACGCCGCGGAACCTTACGGCGGTTTTGATTATGTAAAACCGGAACCGAAAAAACAGCTTGAACTTAAAGACCTTAAAGGACTTTTTAAACGCTGAACAAAATTCAGAAAAATATAAAAAGGAGGACAACACCATGAAAAAACTTTTGGCATTATTTTTGGCGGCCATGATGCTGCTCTCGCTTTCCGCCTGTGGCGGAGGAAACAAAAAGGACATTGTAGGAACCTGGCACATCGTTGACGAAACAACTCAGACGGAATACGGACTTGGAATCCAGTTTGAGAAAGACGGAACCCTTCGCTACGGACTTACGGAGGAAATGTTCGGGGAAGACGTCAGCGAAGAGGACCTTGCCGCTCTTGATTTTCTTATGAAAATGGAATATAAAATCAAAAGCGATACGGAAATAGAAGTTACCATGAAAGCGCTTATGGGCCTTGCAAAGGAAAAAGTTACCGTTACATATTCCCTTGACGGCGATACCCTTGTTTTCGATGGTGTAACTTATACAAGAGTTAAATAAGGAGGTGCGAAAATGGCAAGATTCTGTCGGGAATGCGGAAGCGAGCTTAAACCGGGAATCTCCTTCTGCACCGAATGCGGAGCCAAAGTACCGGAAGAAATAAAACCGGAAGCTATTCAGAAACCGGTTCCTGCTCCAAATCCTGTGCCGGCACCGGTACCGAAAACAATGCAAACGCCTGCGCCGACTCCGGTAGCTGTTCCTGCGGATGATGCTCCGGCAAAGGGTAGCAAATATGAACCGATCACCACCTGGGGATACGTGGGAATACTTCTTCTGATGTGTATTCCGGTAATCGGATTGGTTTTTGTTATAATCTGGGCCTGCGGAGGCTGCAGAAAAATTAACAAACGCAATCTTTCAAGGGCGTATCTCATCTTTATGGCAATAAGCCTTGTGATAAGCATAATGATCGGCATTATAATCGGCATAACAGCCGGAGTAGCAGCCGCAGCAACGGGTTCAATTTTTACCGATACTCCTGCCATAACCGAACCGCAGAGCGAAAATGAAAACAAAGGCGGACTTTCAGCAATCTTCGATGCTCTCGAAGGAATCACCGGAAGCGAAACCAACCCTGCTATGGAAGATCTGAACGAGCTTGAACAGATACTGAACGGCCTTGAGGGTATAACCGGCGAGGAAAGCGGTTACGGTGACCTTATCGACGGCGCTCAGAAGGCAAACGAGGATGCCGAAGCCGCAAACAACGGCTGGCCAAAGGAGCTTCGGAAATATCCCGGCGGAGCGGCAACGGAAATTGCTTCCTACCGTACCGAAATTTCCGGTACAACAAAGGAAGAAATGCTTGGATATATCGAACAGCCTAAAGCTGACGGATACGTTTACACCGATTTTTATGATTTTGGCTTAACCGAAGACGATATG
>JAFXBK010000070.1 GCA_017521825.1 Oscillospiraceae bacterium | reverse complement strand
CAAAATGAATGATATGAACTATTCCTCTTTCATGAACGGCCTTAAAAAATCCGGTGTAACCCTTAACAGAAAAATGCTTTCCGAAATGGCAATCCATGATGCAGAAGGCTTTGCAGCTCTTTGCGCACAGGCAAAAGCAGCCCTTTAATTTCGACAATAAACGCCCGAGTTATATATTAGCTCGGGCGAATTGCTTTATTTACGGGTAATTTTATGGAGGGTTTTTCCATACAGTTACTTCCAATTTTTCCAAAAAACAGGAGGACTTTATGCTTATTTCAAGCCGCGAAAACCCAATTATAAAGGAAGCCGCCGCACTTGTTTCCGACAAAAAAGCAAGGCGCCAGAGCGGCCTTTTTGTGGTGGAAGGTGCAAGACTTTGCTCCGAAGCCTGCAAAAGCGGCGCGGAAGTTCTCCGCCTTTTTGTTACGGAAGAGGCCGAAAAAAAATATCCGGAATATCTTAAAACCCTTCTTTCCGAAGCAAAAGAGGTGTATAATATAACCTGTTCCGTCGCGGAAAAAATAAGCGACACAAAAACTCCCCAAGGGGTTTTTGCGGTTTGCAAAATGGAGGAAAAACCGCTGGATTTAACAAAAAACGGCGTTTTTGTCCTTCTTTCCAATCTTCAGGACCCGGGCAACATCGGAACAATTCTTCGTACCTGCGAAGCCATGGACGTTAAAGGGGTTTTCCTTTGCTCCTGTGCCGATTGCTTTTCCCCGAAGGTTTTGCGCGGAACAATGGGCTGCATTTTCCGCCTTCCGATAAAGGTGTTTTCTGAAACGGCGGAGGCTCTTGCGCTTCTTAAAGAAGCCGGGGTTTCCACTTACGCTTCTGCCCTGGCAGAAAACGCCCTTCTCCTTCCGGAGGTAAAATTCAGCGAAAAATCCTGCGTGCTCATCGGAAACGAAGGAAACGGCCTTGAGCACGGCGTTATCGAAGACTGCGATAAAGTGGTTATGATCCCCATGCCCGGAAAGGCCGAAAGCCTTAACGCGGCTTCCGCCGCCGCGATTATGATTTATTCCGCAGCGATGCAGAAATAAGCCTCCCTTGCCTAAAGGGAGGTGGATTTTCGGTCAGGAACTGACCGAAAAGACGGAGGGATTTTTTTGAAGAGAAAGCATAACCCGAAACTTACGGAAATGCGAAGGAACTTCGCAGGAACATGACCAAAGAGGAAAAACATCTTTGGTATGATTTTCTTAAAGGATATCATGTTCCTTTTCTCCGGCAAAAAGTAATTGACGATTATATTGCTGATTTTTATTGCCACAAGGCAAGGCTTGTAATCGAGCTTGACGGAAGCCAGCATTATACGGAATACGGACTTTTGAAAGATGAAATCCGGACCGAAAAAATCGAAAAACGTGATTTGACCGTCCTGAGAATTCCGAACGGTGAAATAAATCATAATTTTGAGGGAATCTGCAGATTCATCGACGAATTTGTGAAAGAATCCCTCCGTCAGCCTTCGGCTGACACCCAACTCTTGCGGTGCCCAAAATATTCTGCGGCGTTCGCCCTTGAATATTTTGACCGCGGCGCCAAACCTTGCTCGCTTTATCGCCCACTGGGCGCGCTTCGCAAGCTTTGCTCTTTAGGCAAGGGAGGCTTTGAGGAAAGGAGGACCCGAAAATGAGTCTTGAGCATTGGGCCTGGCTTGGAATTGCCGCCCAACCCGGCAATAAAATTGTTGACGATATCCTTCGGGTTTTCCCCGACCCGGAAGAATTTTTTCTTTCCGGGGATTCCGGCATTGAAAAAGTCGGAACCATAAACGAAAAAGATGCCCTTCGAATCCGGGCAACAAGCCTTGACGTTGCAAAAAGGGCGGTTGAAACCGCGGAAAATTACGGCGCAAAAGTCCTTACGAAGGAATCCGAATTTTATCCGCAGAACCTTCTCGGAATTGTTTCCGCACCGCCGGTTCTCTATGTCCTTGGCGACGAAACCTGCCTTAATATGGAACCGGCTATCGCTGTTGTCGGAACAAGGCGCATAAGCGAATACGGAAACAAAATGTCCAAAATAATTGCCGGGGGGCTTGGCTCCGCCGGCGCGCTGGTTGTTTCGGGAATGGCTTTGGGGGTGGATTCCGCCGCCCATAAAGCCTGCCTTGCGGCAGGAGGAAAAACCGTTGCGGTTCAGGGCTGTGGAATTTGCAAAACCTTTCCGCCGGAAAACGTTGAGCTTAAGGAACTTATCGCCGCGAACGGCGCGGTTATAAGCGAGTTCGTTCCGGATGCGGAAGCCCGCTCCAGCTTTTTCCCCATAAGGAACCGGATCGTTTCCGGAATGAGCCTTGGGGTTTGCGTTGTTGAAGCCGCCGCAAGAAGCGGAACTTCCATTACCGCGAACCTTGCCTTTGACCAGGGAAGAAAAGTTTTCGCCGTTCCGGCGGACGTTAACCGAACAACTTCCCAGGGAACCTTCCGGCTTCTTCGTTCCGGCGCAATTCCCGTTGCGGATGCGAAGGATATTCTTATGGAATTCGGCGAAGAATATATTTCGCATTTAAGTCTTGATAAAATCCAGAAGCGCAAAACCGAGCGCAACCCGGAAGCCAAAAACGAAAGACCCGAAAAAGCGCCGAAGCCCGTTAAAAAAGCTCCGCCGCCGGGGCTTTCCAAAAACGCCGAGGCAATTTACGGCGTTCTTGAAAGGGTTCCAAAAAGCGCGGACGAAATTTCCGACCTTACAAAACTTTCCTCTTCCGCGGTGGCCGTCGGCCTTACGGAACTTGAACTCCTCGGGCTTATAATCCCGGCTTCCGGAAGAAGATTTGTTATTGCATAAATCCACTAACCGTAGGGAACGCTGTCTTCAGCGTTCCGTAAAAACGGACCGTCGGGGACGACGGTCCCTACAGTATTATCTTATATAGGGGGTTATTATTACGGCAGCAGAAACCAAAGTATCAAAACGCTCCGCAAAAACAGCAAAAAACCTTGTTATAGTGGAGTCCCCTGCTAAAGCAAAAACCATTGAAAAATATCTCGGCGAGGATTTTACCGTAGTCGCTTCCATGGGTCACGTTCGCGACCTTCCCAAAACCACCCTTGGAATTGACGTTAAAAACGGTTTTGTCCCCCAATATATCCTTATTTCCGGCAAGGAAAACCTTGTAAGAAGCCTTAAAAAACAGGCCGCCGCCGCGGATTACGTTTATCTCGCAACGGACCCTGACCGCGAAGGCGAAGCAATTTCCTGGCATCTTGCAAAACTTCTCGGTCTTCCGATGGATGCACCGAACCGCGTAACTTTCAACGAAATCACCCATTTCGGCGTTGAACAGGGCATGGCCGCGCCCAGAAGCATTGACACCGACCTTGTTAACGCACAGCAGGGCCGCCGCGTTCTTGACCGAATTGTTGGCTATAAATTAAGCCCCTTCCTTTGGAAAAACATCCGGGGCGGTTCTTCCCTTTCCGCCGGACGCGTTCAGTCCGTTGCGGTAAAACTTATTGTTGACCGCGAAAGGGAAATCGAAGCCTTTAACCCGGAAGAATATTGGTCCATTGACGCAAAACTTTGTGAAAAAGGCGAAACCACCGCTTTTTCCGCAAAACTTGCGGCAAAAAACGGCGAAAAAATCGAAATTAAAACCGGCGATGAAGCAAACGCCATTGTTGATGAACTCAAAGGCGTTCCCTTTACCGTTGGCGCAATCAAAAAAAGCGTCCGCAAAAAACAGCCCGCTCCGCCTTTCATAACTTCCACCCTTCAGCAGGAGGCATCTCTTCGCCTTGGCTTCCAGCCCAGACGCACCATGAGAATTGCCCAGGAACTTTATGAAGGTATCGACGTTCCCGGAATGGGCGCCGTCGGTCTTATCACTTACATGAGAACCGACTCCCTCCGTATTTCCGCCGAAGCAAAACAGGCGGCCGCAAATTATATTGAACAGACTTACGGAAAGGAATATCTTCCCACCACTGCCAAGGCTTATAAAACAAAAGCCGGCGCCCAGGACGCCCACGAAGCGATCCGTCCCACCATGCCGGAACTTTCCCCCGACCGTCTTAAGGAAAGCCTTTCCCCGGAACAGTATAAACTTTATAAGCTGGTCTGGGACCGCTTTATTGCAAGCCAGATGGCGGCCGCTCTTTACGATACCGTTTCCATCGACATCAACGCCGGGGATTATACCTTTAAAGCAAGCGGTTTTTCCGTCCGGTTCGACGGCTTCTCCGTTCTTTATCCTTACGGCGACGAGGAAAAATCCTCCATTCCGAAACACGCAAATTCCGGCGACGTTCTGAAAGTTCGGGAAATCAAGCCGAACCAACACTTCACCGCACCGCCCTCCAGATATACCGAAGCCTCCCTTATCAAGGCTCTTGAGGAAAACGGAATCGGCCGTCCTTCCACCTATGCACCCATCATCACCACCATCATCAGCAGGAACTACGTTGAAAAGGAAGGCAAGGCTCTTAAGCCAACCGCCCTTGGAACCGTTACCGTTGACCTTATCACCGAACATTTTTCCAACATTGTTGACGTTGATTTTACCGCAAAAATGGAAAAAGACCTGGATAAGGTTGAAAACGGAAAAACCGACTGGGTCCATATGATGAAAAAATTCTATGAGGATTTCCAGAAATCCCTCGAAATTGCCCAAAAGAACCAGGGCGCGGAAAAAATCCAGGTTCCGGAAGAGGAAACGGACGTTATCTGCGAAAAATGCGGCAGAAAAATGGTTGTTAAAACCGGCCGCTTCGGAAAATTCCTTGCCTGCCCGGGCTACCCCGCCTGCCAGAACACCAAGCGAATTGTTAAGGAAACCGGCGGCGAATGTCCCCTTTGCGGCGCAAGAATCCTTTCCAAAAAATCCAAAACCGGAAAAACCTATTACGGCTGTGAACACAACCCCACCTGCGGTTTTATGAGCTGGGATGAACCCACCGCCGAAAAATGCCCGGATTGCGGAAAAACTCTTCTTTCCAAAAAAGGCCGCAACGCAAAAATTTATTGTTCCAACCCGGAATGCAGCTATGAAAGAGCGGTGGCCGGAAAATGAGCGAAAAAATCACTGTAATCGGAGCGGGCCTTGCGGGTTGCGAAGCCGCCCACAAGCTTTCCTCCCTTGGGTTTTCCGTCCGCCTTTGCGAAATGAAGCCGGAAAAATATTCCCCGGCGCACAAAAGCGAAAATTTTGCGGAGCTTGTCTGCTCCAACTCCCTTAAAGCAATGCGCCTTGGTTCCGCGGCGGGCCTTCTTAAAGAAGAAATGAGAATGCTCGGTTCCATAACAATGGAAGCCGCGGAAAAAACCGCGGTTGCCGCCGGCGGCGCCCTTGCCGTTGACCGGGAAAAATTCGCGGAATACATCACCGAAAAAATTAAATCCGACCCCAACATCGAAATTGTTTACGGCGAAGTTACCGAAGTTCCGGAGGAAGGAATCGTTATCTTTACCACCGGCCCTTTAACTTCCGATGCCCTTGCGGAAAACCTTAAGGAACGCTTTGGCGGAACCCTTTCCTTCTACGATGCGGTTGCGCCCATTGTTTCCGCGGATTCCCTCGATTGGGATAAAGTTTTCCTTGGCGCAAGATATGACCGGGGCGAAGCGGATTACGTAAACTGCCCCATGGAAAGGGACGAATACGACGCTTTTTACGAAGCGCTTATCACCGCGGAAAGAGCTCCGCTCCATGAATTCGACGTTGCCGACCCCAAGGTTTACGAAGGCTGCATGCCTGTTGAAATTATGGCGTCCCGCGGCCACGATACCCTTCGTTTCGGCCCTCTTCGCCCTGTTGGTCTTACCGACCCCCATACCGGCAGAAGGCCCTGGGCAAATGTCCAGCTCCGCCGGGAAAACGCCGAAGGCACCATGTATAACCTTGTTGGCTTCCAGACCAACCTTAAATTCGGCGAGCAGAAAAGGGTTTTTTCCATGATTCCCGGGCTCGAAAACGCCGAATTCCTCCGCTACGGAGTTATGCACAGGGACACCTTTATGGATTCCCCGCGCCTTCTTTCCAAAAACCTTTCCCTTAAAGCGGAACCCCGCCTTTTCTTCGCCGGCCAGTTCACCGGCGTTGAAGGTTACACCGAATCCGCCGCAACGGGAATTCTTGCGGGAATAAACGCCGCAAGATTTTCCGAAGGAAAAGAACCCCTTATCCTTCCGGAACTTACCATGCTTGGCGCATTGGTAAATTACATAACCGACGAGAGCGTGGAAAACTTCCAGCCCATGGGCGCTAATATGGGACTTCTTCCGCCTCTCCCAACCAAAATCCGCCATAAGGACGAGCGCTATCAGGCCGTTGCCGAAAGGGCGGTTGCCGCATTGGAGGCGATTTTATGAAAATTATAATTGATATTTACGGCGGCGATAACGCACCCCTTGCGCCTCTTAAAGGCGCGGAAATGGCCGTTAAAGAACTTGGCGTTGAAATAATCGCAGTTGGTAATGAAGCAGAAATGAAGGAAATTTGTGAAAAAGAAAAAATTTCCACCGCCGGTTTTACCTTTGTTGATGCACCCCTTGTTATGCCGGTTTGCTCCGAGCCCACCTCCGCCCTTAAGGAATATAAGGAAAGCAGCCTTGTTAAAGGTCTTTCTCTTCTTGCGGAAGGCGAAGGCGACGCTTACGTCGGCGCAGGTTCTACCGGCGCAATCGTTGTTGCCGCAACCCTTATTGTAAAGCGCATCAAAGGAATTAAAAGGGCGGCGCTTGCTTCCGTCCTTCCGGGTCTTGAGCACGATTATATGCTTCTTGACCTTGGCGCAAACGTTGAATGCCGCCCGGAAATGCTCAACCAGTTCGGCATGATGGGTTCTGTCTATATGCAGAGCGTCGAAGGCGTTAAAAACCCCACCGTCGGCCTTATCAACATCGGCGTTGAGGAAAGCAAGGGAACCGAACTCCAGAAAGAAGCCTTTGCACTTATGCAGAAAGCGGATTATAACTTCATCGGAAACGTTGAAGTCCGCGATGTTCCTGCCGGAGCCTGCGACGTTGCTGTTGCGGACGGCTGGACCGGAAACATCGTGCTCAAAACCATCGAAGGTCTTGGAAAAGGCTTTGGAAAAATGCTCAAGGGCATGCTCATGAAGAACGCCCTTACCAAAATTTCCGCCCTTATCCTTAAAGACGGCATCAAAGACTTCAAAAACAAGATGGATTCCACAAAGCGCGGCGGCGCGCCCCTTCTTGGAATTGCAAAACCGGTTATCAAAGCCCACGGAAACAGCAACCCCGTTGCCTTTAAAAACGCAATCAACCAGGCGAAAATCTTTGTTGAAACCGATATCAACGGAACGATTTCCGCCGCTATTTCAAAAATGAAGGAGGAAAAGGAAGCATGAGCACCAGAGAACTTTCCCTTCTTGAGGAACGCCTTGGCTATAAGTTCAAAAACATTGTTTTCCTCGAAACCGGCGTTACCCATTCCTCTTTTTCCAACGAAACCAAGAACCACGTCCCCTATAACGAACGCCAGGAATTCCTTGGGGATGCGGTTTTGAGCATAATCGTTTCCGATTATATCTTCGAAAACTACACCAAACTTCCGGAAGGCGAACTTACAAAGCTCCGGGCTTCCCTTGTTTGTGAAAAAAGCCTTTGCGGATTCGCAAACGAGCTTGAACTCGGTTCTTTCCTTCGCCTTGGCCACGGCGAAGAACTTATGGGCGGCCGCGAAAGGCCTTCCATTCTTGCGGACGCTTTCGAAGCGGTGCTTGCCGCAATTTATCTTGACGGCGGAATTGAACCCGCAACCGACTTCGTGCTCAAGTTTGTTAAAAAAGCTCTTGAACACGTTGAAAACGTTGCTTTTAAGGATTACAAAACCGTTCTCCAGGAAATTATCCAGAAAAACCCTGAGGAAAGGCTTACTTACGTGCTCGTTGGCGAAAGCGGCCCGGACCACGATAAACGATTCGAGGTTGATGTTATGCTCAACAGCAACGTAATCGGCCACGGAATCGGCAAAAGCAAAAAAGCCGCGGAACAGCACGCCGCAAAAGAAGCATTGGAGCTGATGGGACAATGAAACACGCGAACGTTGCTTTTTTTGTTCCGATGGTGGGTTGTCCCCATCGGTGCTCGTTTTGTGACCAGAACTCCATAACCGGCGAAAGCAAGGTTCCCACCCCGGAGGAAGTTGACAAAACCCTTAAAAAAGCCGCAAGGGATCTCCACGGCTTTTCCGAAAAGGCGGAAATTGCCTTCTTCGGCGGAAGTTTTACCATGATTCCGAAAGAACTGATGCTCAGCCTTCTTGCTCCCGCAAAGAAATGGATTGACCGGAAAGCCTTTTCCGGGATCCGGATAAGCACCCGCCCGGACGCTATTGATGAAGAAGTGCTCGCGGTGCTCAAAGATTACGGCGTCACCTCCATCGAACTTGGCGCCCAGAGCTGCAACGATGCGGTTCTTTTAAAAAACCGCCGCGGACATACCTTCGAAGATACCCAAAAGGCCGCCGAGCTTATTAAAAAAGCCGGTTTTTCCCTTGGCCTTCAGATGATGACCGGCATGCCCGGTTCCACAAAGGAAGATGACGTGCTCACCGCCGCAAGGTTTGCTGCTTTGAAACCGGACACCATGCGGATTTACCCCACCCTTGTGCTCAAAAACACCCTTCTTGCAAAATGGTTTGAAGATGGGGAATACGTTCCCCAAACTGTTGAAGAAGCGGCGGCGGAATGTGCCGAACTTCTGGATATCTTTGAGCTTTATAATGTGAACGTAATCCGCCTTGGCCTTCATGCGGAAGAATCCCTTGAGGAAAACCTTGTTGCCGGCCCTTACCACCCGGCCTTCCGGGAAATTTGCGAAAGCCTTCGCTTCCGCAAAAAAATCGCGCCGATGCTCACCCGCCTTCCCAAAGGAAGCTATGTGCTCAAGGTTGCACCTTCCGAAGTTTCCAAATGCTCCGGACAGCATAAAAGCAACATTGAACATTGGCTTGGCCTTGGCTACGCCATAAAAATCACCCCGGATAAAAACCTTAACCCGGGCGATTTTGAGGTTATGATGGCTTCTTTGCCTTCTCCTTGAGGAGAAGGTGCCGCATGGCGTATGCCGCGGCGGATGAGGTGTTTGTTTAAATTAACGCCGCTGTTACGCAATTCGACACCTCATCAGTCACCTTCGGTGACAGCTTTTCCTCGCCGGAGACGGCAGACCCCTCTGTCTGCGACATCTCCCCTAACAGGGGAGTCTCCTCAAGGGGAAGCCTTTAAACTGATTCTTAAAACAAGGAAGTGAAAACTTGTTTCTTAAATATCTCGAGCTTTCGGGCTTCAAATCCTTTCCGGATAAAACCCGCCTTAATTTTGGCCGGGGAATGACCGCAGTTGTTGGCCCAAACGGAAGCGGAAAAAGTAACATAAGCGACGCAGTGCGCTGGGTTTTGGGCGAAATGTCCACCAAGGCGCTCCGCGGAGGAAAAATGGAGGACGTTATTTTTAACGGAACCCACCTTCGCCATGCCCATGGCTTTGCGGAAGTCCGCATTTGTTTTGATAACAGCGACCGCGCCCTTGCTTACGATTCCGACGAAGTAATCGTTTCCCGAAAATATTACCGCGACGGAAACTCCGATTACAAAATCGGCGACAAAACCTGCCGCCTTAAAGACGTTAACGAACTTTTTATGGACACCGGCCTTGGAAGGGACGGTTATTCCATAATCGGCCAGGGCAAAATTGCGGAAATTGTTTCCGCAAAGCCGAACCAGCGCAGGGAAATTTTCGAGGAAGCCTCCGGAATTTCCAAGTTCCGCTACCGCAAGGAGGAAGCGGAAAAAAACCTTTCCAAGGCGGACGATAACCTTCTTCGCCTTAGGGACAACCTTTCCGCCCTTGAGGAACGCGTTGGACCGCTTCTTGAACAAAGCGAAAAGGCCAAAAAATTCCTTGAACTTGCGGAAGAGAAAAAATCCCTCGAAATTTCCGTATGGATGCGTTCCCTTCGCCGCCTTAAAAGCCAGCTTGCGGAACAGAGCAGCTCCATCGGCGTTTTCCAAAGCGAATATGATTCCCTTGATTCGGATTATAACGAGGCGGAAAACCGCATAAACGCCCTTTATGAGCAAATCCGCGACCTTGACGCAACCGTTGAGGAAAAGCGCGAAAAAATCAGCGAAAACGAATCCTCCATCGGCGAACTTACCGCAAAAGCGGCGGTTTGCCAGAACGACATTGAACATAACGAAAGCGAAATTTCCCGCATTGAGGAGGAAATTTCCTCCCTTTCTTCCGATTCCGCCGAGGGCGATTCCGCCATTGAAAAACGCAGAGCGGAGCTTTCTGAAAAAGAAGAGGAAGCAAAAAAACTTTCTTCCGAGGAAGAAAGCCTTAACCTTCTTGCGGAGGAAATTTCCGGGGAAAAATCCGGCGTTTTGGCGGAAAAATCCGCCGCGGAAACAAAAGTTTCCGAAACGGAAACGGAACTTGGCCACATAAGCGTTGTTCTTGCCACCGCAAGAAACGATAAAACCCAGTATTCCGAGCGCCTTGAACAGCTTTCCCTTTCCGCAAGCCAGAAACTTTCCCTGGTCGAAGGTTATAAAAACGAACTTATCGAAGTCAACGACCTTCTTGAGGAAATCGAGGACAAAACCGACAGCATAAACAACACCAAGGCCGGAATGATGATGAAGCGCGACCTTCGCAAAAAGCAGCTTTCCGAATTTGATGAAAAGCGCAACAAAATCCGCCGCGACGCGGAAAATTTTGCCCAGCGCGCAAAACTTTTGCAGGACCTTGAACGCAACATGGAAGGCTTCGGCCCTTCGGTAAAATTTGTTCTGGATAAAGGCGCCGCAGGCGCACTTAGGGGAATTCTGGACCCGGTTTCCAAAATCCTTTCCGTTGATGCAAAATATTCCCTTGCGGTGGAAACCGCAGTTGGCGCCGCCCTTCAGAACGTTGTTGTTTCCGATGAGGACGCGGCGAAAAAGGCCATCCGCCTTCTTAAGGACCAGGGCCGCGGAAGGGTAACCTTCCTTCCCCTTACCACCGTTAAAGGAAGCCGCCTTGAAGAGCGCGGACTTTCGGATTGCGACGGTTTTATCGGAATCGGCTCCGACCTTGTTAAAAACGAAGCGAGATACGACGGAATCGTAAGATCCGTCCTTGGAAGAATTGTTGTTGCGGAGGATCTGGACTGCGCCACCGCCATTGCGAAAAAATTCGGCTATAAATTCCGAATCGTAACCCTTGACGGCCAGCTTGTTAACGCCGGCGGTTCCCTTACCGGCGGTTCCAGCGTAAAATCCGCCGGAATCCTTTCCAGAAAACAGGAAATTGACGAACTTCTTAAAAAAGCCGCCGCCGCGGAAAAACTTCTTTCCGATGGCGAAGGCGATTATAACAAACTTAAGGAAGAAATTTCCGCAATGGAAGCGGATGCCCTTGCAACCGAAAGCGAACTTCGGACCCTTTCGGAAGATAAGATCCGCGCCGAAGGCGAAAAGAAACGCCTTCTTATCCAGATTTCCGACGCCGAAGCCGCCGGAACCGAAGCGGAAACCCAGAAAAACATCCTTGAAAAGGCAATTTCCGATGCGGAAAACAGAATTTCCGAATACGAAAAACTTCTTTCCGAAAGAACCGAGCGCAAAAACGCCCTTCTTTCCGAAGTTTCCGAAATTGAACGTAAGCTTTCCGCCATTGGCGAAAAGGAAGCGGAAAATTCCGGAAAACTTTCCGCCCTTGCCCTTTCCGCCGCAATAATCAAAAAGGATATGGAGGCTATCGAAACCGCCATCTCCCAGCTTCTTGAAAACCGCGGCCAGCGCGAAGAAAAAGTTCTTGCCCTTAACGAGCGCAAGGCTCTTGTTATTGATAAAAACTCCGCCCTTTCCGCGGAAATCAAGGAAATTGAAGAAGAAAAACTTCGCCTTTCCAATCTTTCCGAAGAAAACAGAACCGAAATTTCCGCCCTTTTTGCCCAGCGCCAGGATTTTGAGCGCCGCACCACCGAGGAACGCACCGCCCAGAAGGATACCGTCAGCAAAAGGGAGGAAGCTTCCGGCCGCCTTATCAAGGCCAGAACCCGCCTTGACGAAATGCAGGTGGATTATGACCGCATAATCGGCCAGCTTTGGGACGAATACGAAATGACTTTCTCCGCCGCGGAGGAAGTTGCGGAAGAAATTACCGAACCGCAAAAAGCCCAGCGCCGCCTTAACGAACTCCGAAGCAAAATTAAGGCTCTTGGAAGCGTTAACCTTTCCGCCATCGAGGAATTTAAGGAAGTTTCCGAGCGCTATGAGTTCATGAAGGAACAGATCGAGGATGCGGAAAAATCCCGCGACGAACTGCGCTCGCTTATCCGCAGCCTTATGGGACAGATGAGAACCATCTTCCTTGACCGCTTTACCCAGATTGCCGGAAACTTTGCGGTTGTTTTCAAGGAACTTTTCGGCGGCGGCGAAGCAAAGCTTAGCCTTACCGACCCGGATAACGTTCTTGAATCCGGAATTGAAATAACCGTTCAGCCTCCGGGCAAAATTATCAACAACCTTGCTTCCCTTTCCGGAGGCGAACAGACCTTTGTTGCAATCGCCATTTATTTCGCAATTCTTAAGGTTCGCCCGGCACCTTTCTGCATCCTTGACGAAATCGAGGCCGCCCTTGACGAAGCAAACGTTGACCGTTACGCGGATTATCTTCTTCGCCTTACGGAAAACACCCAGTTCATCACCATTACCCACCGCCGCGGAACCATGGAACACGCCGACCGCCTTTACGGCGTAACCATGCAGGAAGAGGGCGTTTCCAAACTTTTGGAACTTACCCTTGCGGAAGTTGAAAATATTGAAAAATAAGTATATTTTGTATTAAAAAGGGAAAACTTAAAGCAAAGGCCTCTCCTTGAGGAGAGGCTCCGCCGAAGGCGGTGGTGAGGTGTTAAATTTGCTTTTTGGAAGCAGTTACACCTCATCCGTCATTTCCTTCGGAAATGCCACCTTCCCCTCAAGGGGAAGGCTTTAAACGAAAGGCGGTTTTCCCTTCTTGAATATACTTATTATTGACGATCTTTTTGTTCCGGAACCGGCGAAGGCAAATTCTTCGGAAAAAGTTCTTTTTTGCCGCGCTTCGGAAGAAAACACAAAGCGGCGGATCCTTCTTGCGAAGGAATTCCAAAAACTTGGAGCAAACGTTTTGGTCGCAAGGCTTTTTCTTAACAAAACCGAAGTGCCCGTTTCCTTTGAATATCGGGAAAGCGAAGGCGTAAGCCAGCTTTTTGTAAAAATTCCCGCCGGGAAAAAGAAAAATTTTCTTCGGCTTCCGGAACTTTTTTCCTTCGGAAGCGTTCTTTCGGAAAATGCGCCGGGGCTTGCGGGGATTTTTGAACCGGACGTTGTTATTTCCGGCGGTGTTCTTCCCTTTTCCGTTTCCGCCGGGTTAAAAATTTCCGAAGGAGCAAACGCCGTTTTTGTAACGGAAATTTCCTGCCTTCCGGCAGAAGTTTTAAAACGCTTCGGCTTTGTTTTTGGGCTTAACCCGGTGCTCGTTTTTCTTAAAAAAAGCACAGCCGCGGCTTTTTTAAAAAGCCACGCCGTGCTCGGATTTTTCCCGAAGGTTTCTCAAAAATTTTCCGGTGCTCATAACCTTTATCCGGCGGTTTTTCCAAGCATTCCAAAGGCCGAAAAACCTTCGGAAAAGGCGCTTTTGCTTCGGGAAAAGCTTTTTTCCTTTTCGGAAGGAAAAACCTTTGTGCTCGCCTTTTGCGGCGAAATTGAAAGCGGTTTTTCCATCGAGGAACTTATCCTTTCCACCGGAACTTTTGGAAAGGAACTTGCACTTGTTTTCCTTTCGGAAGGTTCAAAAAAGCCTTATTTTAAGCGCTTTGTTGCGGAAAAGGGAATTACAAACGTTTTCTTTTTTGAAGAAAGCGCAAGGGAGGAACTTCCTTTTATCCTTTCCGGGGCGGACGGAATTTTTGTTTCCGAATCCGACTTTGGAAAAGGCCTTTTTCCGGAAGAAAAAACCTTTTGGGATGCCCTTGGTGCTCAAAAACCGGTTATTGCCGCTTCCGAGCATTGGGCGGATTTTTTCGCAAAGGCCGGCGGCGCAATTATTACAAAACCGCGCCGGCGCGATTCCATAACCCTTGGAATAAAGGCTCTTTTGAGCATGGGCGAAACGGACCGGGAAACCCTTGGCCGCGCCAACGGGGAATTTTTCCAAAAAAATTCCCTCCGGAATTTTGCAAAAGAAAATTTTTCGCTTTTCGAAAACTTTGTTAAACAAAAGGAGATCAAAAAATGATCCTTGTTATCGACATCGGGAACACAACAATGGAATTTGGGCTTTATGAGGGCGATTCCCTTTCTGGGGTTTTTCGCCTTGGCTCAAAGCGCGACATAACCTCCGACGAGGTCGGACTTTTTGTAACCCAGTTTTTTGAATACAAAGGTTTTTCCGTTTCGGAAGTTTCCGACGTTATTATAAGTTCCGTTGTTCCCCAGGTTAACTATTCCGTTTGCAGTGCCGTAAGAAAATATTTTGACCTTGAACCCCTTGTTATAGGCGAAAATATTTTCTGCAATATGCCAAACCTTTACGAAAACCCGAAGGAGGTCGGCGCGGACCGGCTTGTTGATTCCTACGCCGCCTTTAAAAAATACGGCGGCCCGCTCATCATCGTTGATTTTGGCACTGCGACCACCTGTGAGGCCGTTTCCGAGAAGGGAGAATACCTTGGCGGTATAATCTACCCCGGAATCAAAACTTCCATGGACGCCCTTTACGAGAAAGCGGCGAAGCTCCCGAAAATCGAGATTTTGAAGCCCGATTTTGCCCTTGGAAAAAACACCGTTTCCTCCATGCAAAGCGGCGCCTATTACGGATATCTCGGCGCAATTGATATGATGGTTAAAAACCTTAAAGCGGTTATCGGAAATTCCGCAAAGGTTGTTGCTACCGGCGGCTTCGCAAGGCTTTTTGCCGAGGAAGCACTTTTTGACCATATTGACCAGCGCCTTCCCCTTGAAGGAATTAAAATGGTTTACGAAGATTCGAAAAAATAAGACAAAAAAGCGACCCGCCAGGGTCGCTTTTCTTTTTAACAGCAGGGGCGGATATCCGCCCGATTTAAAACCTCCTCGGAGGAGGGATAATCCCCGATAAATATTTTGTCCATTTAAAATGCCCTTTCGTCACCTGCGGTGACACCTTCCCTCAAAGGAAGGTAAATACCCTCCGGGTTAATTGGAAATCCCTCATCCGTCATTTTTCTTCGAAAAATGCCACCTTCCCCTCTGGGAAGGCTAAAAAAGCGACCCGCCAGGGTCGCTTTTATTTTTTATCTTTTTATTCTTGCGCCGCAAAGGGGACAGAATTTATCTTCTTCCTCAATTTGCGCTCCGCATTCGCGGCAGAATTTATTTTCTTGTTCTTCTTCCTTAACAACCTGTTTTTCAGCTTCTTTGGATTTCTTTTTATCTTTGATTTCTTTTGTTGCATTCTTTATCAAAGAACCAAGACCCGCAATTACCGAACCGACAATTCCGTATCGAAGAGCTTTTAAAACAACCCTTGCGGCGACAGCACCTTCGGATTTTTCTGCACTTTCCGCTTTTTCGCCGCCTTCATCGGGAATTTCGGGGAATTTTGCTCCGGCAACAATTCCTTTAAATTCCTCGGCGGTTTTTCCTTCAAAAGGACCGGTGAAAAAGAAAATATGCCCAATTCCGTTTTCCGCATACATAATTGCCGTTGCTTCATTGAAAACATACTCGTCGCCTTTTGATTCAAGCTTCCAAGAAACGCAGTCATATTCCCCGCATTTTGTCATTTCGGTGGAATTTGCAATAATATCTAATCCAAGCCTACCGTAAACATCAACCATATTGTCGGATTCGATTATTTCTTTTAAATCCTCTTCCGTAAAAAGCTCCATATTGTAATCGCTTCTTTTGGTCAAAGATCTGTCTTCTTCAGTAAGTTCGTTTTCCCAACCGTCATAACAAAAATATGCCATTAGTATGTTTTTGCTTTTAATAGCTACAAATTCGCTATCTGCATTTGATTTTAAAGCCCAGCCGCCGGGAAGAGTAAATTTTGTTTTGATTCCTTCCACCGTATATTCCACCGGATATGTGTTTTTATAATATTCCGATGTGCCGTAAAATTCGGCATAATTTGCCAGTATGCTGATATCCCAATCACTTATTTCGCCTTCGCCGTAATAAATATACAAAAGTTCGATAAAAATTCCGTTGTGAATAGTTCTATATATAAGCATCGGGTAATATTCGTCCGTTTCGGCAATTTCGGCATAGACAAAATCCGCGTCAAATCCCTCATCAATTCCCGTTGCTATTACTTCATAGCCCGCTTCTTCATATTCGCTTTCAAGTTCTTTCTGAAGTTCTATCCGTTCCGGCGCAGTATAAAATTCAAAAGGGATACTATCTGTCTCCCCATAGAAAACAAGGATTTCTCCCTCTGATTTTTTGGAGATATAAATATCGTCCGCATCACCCATATATTCCAAAAGTTCATCTTTTGTAAAACCTATTTCTTTAAGTTCCGCGCTGTCTTCCGGAGTGTCTTTTCCAAAATAATAATAGGTATCTGGGGTTTCCATGGAAAATTTTCCATCCAAAAAATACTCTCTCTCCGCTTCTGCATGTGCAGTTACGGAAAACATGAAAATCATAAAAACCAAAAGGAAAAACGAAAAAACTTTTTTCATCTGAAAAACCCTCCCTTTTCCTTCATTATATTCCTTATTTTGATAAAATCAAGCCAAAAAAAGCGACCCGCCGGGGTCGCTTTTCTTTTTAACCGCAGGGGCGGATATTATCCGCCCGATTTTTATGCAAGAAGTTCCGCTCCGTTATAGATTATCGAAGCAATTTCTTTTGGGTTTATGGGTTTTGGGAAAATAACTCTTTCAGGAGTCGCGCTTACGCAGCTTATCTCCGTTCCGTCCGCAAGGAAAATCTGCATATATTCCATCTCCGGAAGTTTTCCGCTTATGCCCATTGAAATTTTTGAACAGCGGATTTCGATATTTTCGTCCGCGGTTTCAAGGATAATATCTTCCATTTTCGGCTCCGCTTTAAAATCGATTTTCCAATCGCCGGAAAGCCAGTTTTTCTGAACAATTTCGCCTTTTCTGCGGAAACAGAGATTTTCTATATCTTCATAATCAACTTCGTAAAGCACAGAGAAAAAATCGAATCTGTTTTTATCCTTAAAACCGTGTCTGCTGATTAATTCAAGCGCTTTTCCTGTTTTTTTGTTTATAAGTTCAAAAGTTCCTCTTCTCTCAACTCCGTCACCCCAAGGGGTTCTTGTTACAAGGATAAGCTTTCCGTCCTCATAAACCGCAAGGTCTATATAGGTATCCTCATAGGCTGGAATATCGAGCCATTGGTATTCTGCATAGTATTTATATGGCCATTTTCCGCTGTAATTATAAATCTCATATTCCCCTTCGATATATTCGCTTTGCTCAATGGCGGAAAGTATATCCGTTTCGTAGATTTTTGAACCCTGTTCTCCCGGAGCGGTTATTTCAGAGAAGGAAATGCTTCCGCTTTCCGCCTGCATTTCTCCGTTCCATTCCGCAATCATGTAACCAACAAGGGTATCTTCGTCCCTGTTTTCGTCAACCATTCCGCCGTAATATCCGATTTTTGTATCAACCGAAGATTCGCCGAAGGAAAGCCAGGGCATTATTTGCGCTCCTTCCGGAATTTCGCCGTCGTAATAGTCAAACTGCCAGAGAAGATACATAATCCTTTCGTCCGCAAGGGCGGAAATTACGGTGAATTCCGAACCGGTTTTTTCTTCCGTTTCCGGAACAACTTCAACCGGTGTGTTTTCTTCGATAATCTGTTTATCTACCTCGATAATTTCCGCTTCCGCAAAACCGAAAAGGTCTGCGAAGGAAATGTTAAAGCGCATTGCCGCAACGGTTCCCACGGAAAGAAGCATTATTATCGCCGCCGCAAGGATTACCGCAAAGTTTTTTCTTTTGTTTTGCCTTGGCGGGTTTTCCGCCCAGATTACAAGGTCCTCGGCGATTTCGCCCATGGCCTTCCACAAAATTTCGCCTTTCATCCGAAAAACCCCTCCTTTTCGAGTTCTTCCCGGAGTTTTTTCCGAAGGCGGGAAAGGATATTTTTTACCCTTGTTTCGTTAACCTTTGCCTTTTCTGCAATATCCGAAATTCCGTCGCCGTACCAATATCTGCGGATAAAAACAAAGCGTTTTTCCGCCGGAAGGCTCCGGATAAACCCATCAAGATATTCCGCAAGAGCCTTTGCGTCCGCCGCTTCCTCAACCGTTTCGCCCCCGGGAACACATTCCGAAAGTTCGTCGATGGGTTCAAAAACCGCGCTTCGCTTTGCGGTGTTTTTCTTGCGGAAAAGGTTTAAAGAGATGTTTCGGGTGATTTTTCCAAGGAAAACCCGAAGGCAGTTCGGAACCGTTGGCGGAATGTTGTTCCAGGCGCAAAGCCATGTGTCGGAAAGACATTCTTCCTCATCAAGTTCGTTATGTAAAATGTTTTTTGCGATAACGGAGCAATATGGCGAATATTTTTCCGAAGTTTCGGAAATTGCCGCTTCGCTTCTTTTAAAATAAAGTTCTATTATTTTTGAATCCTCCATCCGGAAAACCTCCTTTCACCAATAAAGACACCAAAAAAACGCCGAAGGATACCCCCTTCGGCGGATTTTTTTATTCCCCGTAATTTTCTTCCAGAAGCTCCTGTTCCGTTCCGTTGGAAAGGGTTTCGAAACGGTTGAAAGCCGGAAGAAGGCGGCTGTTATAGGAGGAAACGGCGCTGTCGTAAGCGTTTCTTGCGTTCGCAAGAGCTTTGTCGATTTTATCAAAATGGCCGTAAAAGGTTTCAAAACGCTTGATAAGCTCCTTGCTCTGTTTCGCAATTTCCTTGGCGTTTTTGCTCATGGCGTTTTCCTGCCAGCCGATGGAAACGGATTTGAGGAAGGCATAGAAGGTCATGGGCGAAAGGAGAAGGACGTTTTTTTCCATGGCGTAGCCGAAGATTTCCCGGTCGGTGGCGAATGCGGCGGAAAGTCCGCTTTCGTAAGGAACGACCATTGCGACCATTTCAACGCTTCTGTCCTCGCTTTTCCAGTAAGCCTTGCGGTAAAGGGTGTCGATATGTCCCCGAAGGGCCTTAACGTGTTCGGAAAGGTGTTTTGCTCTTGCGCTTTCGTCCGTATCGTCAAGATAGGCAAGATAGGAATTCATGGGCGCCTTGCTGTCCACCGGAACCGATCTTCCGCCGGTAAGGTGGATTACCATATCCGGGCGGCTGCCTTCAAAGTTAACTTCCTGTTCCTCAAAGTCGATATGTTCCACCATCCCCGCAAGCTCGGCAATTCTTCGGAGCTGTTCTTCGCCCCATTTTCCGCGCTGGGCGTTGTTTTTAAGGGTGGAGTTAAGAAGGTCGGTGGCGTTTTTAAGTTCGGTGTTCTGCTTCTGAAGTCCTTCCACCTGCTGGGTAAGTGTTCCGTAAGCGGAAGCGCGCTTTTGCTCAAGTTCCTCCACCTTCGCCCGAAGTTCCTTAAGTTCGCTTGCAACCGGGGTAACGATTCCGCCGACCTTATCGTTCGCGCTTTCAAGGAAAACCTTGTTATTGTTTTCGGTAATGTTTTTGGAAATGCTTGCAAAGGAATCCTTAAGGCTGGTGTCCGCCTTTTCGATCCATTCCTTTATGTTTTTGTTGCTTTCTTCGGTGGCGGCGGCTTTTGCGGAAACTACCGAAAGTTTTTCCGAAAGCTCTTCCGCCTTTGCGGAAAGTTCTTCACATTTTCTTTCCGCCTCGTTCGCCCGGAAAGTTTCGGTTTTAAGGATCGTTTCCTTAACGGCAATTTCCCTTTCCTTTTCGGAATTTTCGAAAAGAAGGTTTTCGGTTTTTCTTCGGCTTTCCTCCTTTTCCAAAAGAAGGTTTTCCTTTTCCGCCTTTAAGTTTCCGTTTTCGTTTTTAAGGGCGGAAATTTTTGAATTTTGGAAAAGGAAAGCCAGCAAAAACCCAAGGACAAGGGTTCCGCCGGAAATTATTATCGCAAGAGTAAGGTTAATCTGGGGCATTTTTGCACCTCCGTTTTTATATATACATATATTTTATAATAACAGGGCGCTTATGTCAAACAAATGTTGGGGCATATTCGCACCAATAAAAGCATATGTTTTATGAGAAACTTTTTTGGGGGGATTTTATGCAAAAAGGACTTTCAGACCGGGAAGCGGAAAAACTTCTTTTAAAGCATGGGGAAAACCTTCTTTCCTCCGAAAAACGCGATTCCGCCGCAAAAATTTTTGCCTCGCAATTTAAGGATCTTCTTACCCTTATCCTTTTGGGCGCGGCGGCTGTTTCGGTTTTTATGGGGGAATTTATCGATGCCTTCACCATTATGGCCATTGTTTTTATAAACGCGCTTATCGGTTTTTTCCAGGAATTTAAAACCGAGCGCACCCTTGAAAATTTAAAAAAACTTGCTTCACCGAAGGCAACGGTTTTCCGAAACGGGGTAAAAACCGAAATCCCGGCTTCAAAAATCGTTCCCGGGGACGTTGCGGTTTTAAAAGCCGGTTCAAAAGTTCCCGCGGACGGAAAAATCCTTTCCGCCATGAGCATGGCGGCGGATGAATCCATGCTCACCGGCGAAAGCCTTCCGGTGGAAAAGAAGATTTTTTCCGGCGGCGAAACCGACCGCATCCGGGAAGATATGGTTTATATGGGAACCTCGGTAACTTCCGGCCACGGCGAATTCCTTGTTACCGCAACGGGAATGGAAACCCAGATGGGGAAAATCGCCGGAATGCTCCGGGAAAGCAAAAACGAACCCACTCCCCTTCAGCAAAAGCTGGCGGTTTTAAGCAAATATATTGCCGCCCTTTGCCTTCTTATCTGTTTTATTGTGACCGTTACCGGGATTTTAAGGGGCGAACCGGCTTTTGATATGTTTCTCCTTGGTCTTTCCCTTTCCGTTGCGGCAATTCCGGAAGGCCTTACCGCGGTTATCACAATTTCCCTTGGGCTTGCGGTTGGAAGGATGCTCAAAAAGAACGCCCTTATCCGAAAGCTCCATTCGGTGGAAACCCTTGGCTGCGCCAACGTGATTTGTTCGGATAAAACCGGAACCCTTACGGAAAACCGCATGACCGTAACGGAAGTTTTTCTTCCGGGCGGCGAGGTTTTTTCCCCTTCGGATTTCGGAAAATTTAAGGAAAAACTCCGTTTTCCGCTTTTGGCGGCGGGACTTTGCAACAACGCGGAAAGCGCCGGTGCTCAAAAGATAAGCGGCGAACCAACCGAAGCCGCCCTATTAAAAACTGTGCTCAATTCTGGCGTTCCCTTTTCGGATTTTAAAAGAACCGGCGAAATTCCCTTCGATTCCGCCAGAAAACTTATGTCCGTTTCCGTAAAAGGCGCCGGCGGAAAGAATTTTGTTTTTACAAAAGGCGCGCCGGATTTTCTTCTTCCCCTTTGTAAAACAAAGCTCCGGGACGGCGAGCACCTTCCTTTAAACCCCGGCGACCTTTCATTGATTCGAAACCGCCTTTCGGAAATGGCCGCCGGCGCCCTTCGGGTAATTGCGGTGGCATATAAGGAAAGTTCCGGCGAAAAAATAACCGAGGATAACCTTTGCTTCCTCGGACTTTTCGGAATGATGGATCCGCCGCGCAAAGGCGCGGCGGAATCGGTGCTCAAATGCAAAAAGGCGGGCATCCGAACCGTTATGATAACCGGCGACCACCCTGAAACCGCCTTCGCCATTGCAAAAAATCTTCACATCGCCGGGGAAAAATCGGAAGTTATAACCGGCTCGGAGCTGGACCGTCTTTCGGATTCCGATTTTTCCAAAACCGTTGAGCACCGAAGCGTTTTCGCAAGGGTTACCCCTGCTCATAAACTGAAAATTGTCCGGGCGCTTAAGAAAAACGGAAACATTGTCGCCATGACCGGCGACGGAGTTAACGATGCGCCGGCGGTTAAGGAAGCGGATATCGGCGTTTCCATGGGCAAAAACGGAACCGACGTTACCCGGGAAGCCTCCGGAATTGTCCTTTTGGATGACGATTTTTCAACCCTTGTTTCCGCCGCGGAAGAAGGGCGCATTATTTACGGCAACATCCGCAAGTTTATCCGCTATCTGCTTTCCTGCAACATCGGCGAAGTTGTAACAATGTTTTTCGGGATGCTTATGGGAATGCCGGTGGTGCTTCTTCCAATACAGATTTTAATGGTTAACCTTGTTACGGATGGAATCCCCGCCATTGCCCTTGGTTTTGATCCGCCCCAGGACGACGTAATGCTCGAAAAACCCCGGAAGCGGATCGAATCCGTTTTTTCCGGCGGCCTTGGCCAGACCATAATCCTTCGGGGAATTCTTCTTGGGCTTTCGGTGCTTGGCGCGTTTACGGCGGTGCTCGGTTTTACAAAAAGCGTGGATTCCGCCCGAACCGCCGCCTTCCTTGCCCTTGTTTTTACCCAGCTTATCCATGTTTTTGAATGTAAAAGCGAAAACCGAAGCCTTTTTAAAATCCATATTTTCAATAACCCAAAGCTGATTTTTGCGGTTCTTTCCTCCGCAATAATCGTTTTGAGCACCGTTTACGTTCCCGCTCTGGAACCGGTTTTCAAAACCGTTCCGCTGGATTTAAAATCCGTTCTGGCGGTGCTCGGTTTTTCCTTCGCCGTTCCGGCGGCCCTTGGAATTTTTGGCCTTTTTAAAAGAAAATAAAGGAAAGCGGTGCCTTTAGGCACCGCTTTTTTCGGTTTTTATGTAATTTTATTTAACAAGAACAAAGCAATAGAAAACAACCCCGCCGTTTTTTTCGACGCAATCTATTCCGAGCATTTTGGAAAGTTTCGCAACTTCGATGCAGTAGCCGCTTACGGAATGGATAGCGGTGTCCGGGTGGCGGCAAGGTTCGCCGGTTTTAATTCCGCATTCCTCGCAAAGGTGGCAGCCGCCGGCGGCAAGAACCCTTGCGTTTTTGGAATCAAAGCCGATTTTCTGCATTGATTTCCAAAGAAGCTGGCTTCTGCGTTCGTGGGCAATCTGCTGGGCAAGGTAACCTTCCTGGCAGGTAAGATCCGCTACCTGATATTCTTTGGTAAAAATAAGCGCGTCCTTGAAGTTATGGAGCTGGGCAATAAGAACGTTTGCGTTTCCCATTGCGGGCGGGCACATATAGCTTGCGTGATACATTCCGCAAAGGTTTTGTTCACAAAAACGGCGAAGGGAAGGGTCGCAGGGGATAAGCCTTGCGGGAATTTCCTTGCATTCCTCAAAGCCGATGGTTTCAGCAAGTTTTTTAATTTCCTCGTACATAAAATCCGCCTCTTTCCGATATTTTTCTAAGGTTAGTATAATCCCCAAAAATGGCTTTGTCAAGCGAAATTTTTGCGGTCGTTCTTATTTATTTTCTTGCTTTTCGTTTATCTTTCAATCCGGTAATAATTTATTTTACAGCTGTTTTCCGCCGGGGTAAAATTAAAAATATGGCGGGATTCAATTTCTCCGGTGGAAACAATATCATATCCTTCTTCCACCGTTTTTTCCATCGCTATAACGGCGGTAACCGTTCCGTCGCCGTTATCTGTGACGGATTCAATATTATAATAAACTCCGACGCTTGGATAAATTCCGATAAATCCCGGGGCTTTTATGTATTTTCCATCATCGGTATATTCAAAATTAATTCCTATTTCATTGATATTAAGGTTATAATCATAAAAATATTTATCAAGAACGTTAAAAATATCCTCTATCGGAATCACAACCTCAAAATCGGAAACATGATAACAATCATAATAATCTTCTGCCGCAGTACAAAAAACGTTATAAAGAATTTTGCTGCTGAAATCTTTTGCGGATTCAAAACCGGAATATTCAGAATAACTTATTCCTGTTACCCCAGGCCAGTTTGTTGAAGAGAGAATTTTATAAAGATATTTTATATATTCGTCGTTGTCACGTTTTGCAAAACTTTCCGGAGTCATATCAAAAAGCTTTTCCGGCATGGTTATATCCGCATTCTGATATAAAACCTCTTTTTTGGGAAGTTCCTCTTCGGAATTTTCCGGAATTTTTTCTTCGGTTGTATTTATTTCCTTTTCGGGGATTTCTTCCGGCTTTTCCGCAGGTTTTGAGCAGCCTGCAAAAACAAAAACCAAAGCAAATATTATCAAAACAAGTTTTTTCATTTTTGTTTTCTCCTCCTATTTTTTATAAAAAATATTCCCCAGCCGATTATTGAACCCACTCCGGCTCCGATTACCAAAATCCACAGCAGAACAATTAACGCAAAAATCCCCTGCCCCAAAATTTCATAAACGGCGGAAGCCAAAAGATTTTCACCGCGAATAAATTCCGCAAGCAAAAATGCCCCTGCGGCAGAAAAAACCGGCAGAAACTTCAGCCAATTTTTCTCCGTTTTTTCACATAGAAAAAACTGCAAAGCCGCAAAAACAACCGCCACCGGAAGGCCAAAGATTATATAATACATTTTTCCGCCCCCTTTTTCTTAATTATATCCCTTTTTTATGAACAAATAAAGGCGTTCGCTTTTTGTGGGGAAGAATTTTTCCGGAAAATGTGCTAAAATAAAGGCAGAAAAGGCGGTGATACCATGAACCAGATTAAAACCGGAAAATTTATTGCGGAACTTCGCAGGGGAAAAGGATATACCCAGGAGGAACTCGGCAAAAAACTTGGCGTTTCCAACAAAACCGTTTCCCGCTGGGAAAACGGAAATTATATGCCGGATATCGAAACATTGCGCCTTCTTGGAAGGAAATTTTCCGTTTCCATGGAAGAGCTTTTGGACGGCGAAAGGATTTCCGCCAAAAAGCCTGCCAAAACCCCGGACCCGTTCAGCCCGAAGGAAAGGGCGGATTTTTGGCGCAGGAACTGGAAACGTGAAAACAAAAGCTGGTTTATCTTCTGGGGGATAATCGTTTTTGCCCTCGCCGTTTTCGGTTTTCTTTGGTCCTCCGCCTGCTTTTCCCTTTTCGGGTTCGCAATTTTTGAAGGTCTCCTTTTCGGAAACATAATCCTTATCCTTGATGCGCTTTTTGCCTTTGGCCTTTACGTTTATTTTTACAACAAAATGTGCATCTATGTTGATAATAACGCCTATAAACTGAGCGAAGATTAAAACCGGGCGGATGATATCCGCCCCTACGGTTGGAATTGTTGTTTTATTAAAACAATGTAGGGGCGACCCTTGTGGTCGCCCGTTTGGAAAGGAATCCCTCCGTCAGCCTTCGGCTGACACCCAACTCTTGCGGTGCCCAAAATATTCTGCGGCATTCGCCTTGAATATTTTGACCGCTGCGCCAAACCTTGCTCGCTGTTTCGCCCACTGGGCGCGCTTCGCAAGCTTTGCTCTTTAGGCAAGGGAGGCTCCCCTCCGGTAATCCTTTTTTCGGCGGGAGCAAGCCCCCGCCCCCACTTTACTTGAATACGTTTTTGTGCTAAAATAGTTTTATCAAAAAAGGGCCTTCCGGCTCTTTATTTTTTCGTTACGAGGTTTTATATGGCAAAAAGTAAAACAGAAATTTTTGAAAGCGCGCCGATTCCAAAGGCGGCCATGGCTCTTTCCCTTCCGGCGGTGCTTTCTTCAACGGTTATGATAGTTTATAACCTTGCGGACACCTTTTTTGTGGGAATGCTCGGCGACCCGGTTCAGAATTCGGCGGTAACCCTTGCGGCGCCGCTTCTTCTTGCCTTTAATGCCGTTAACAACCTTTTCGGCGTCGGAAGTTCCAGCATGATGAGCCGCGCCCTTGGAAAACAGGATTTTGACGCGGTTAAAAAAAGCAGCTCCTTTGGCTTTTGGTGCTCCGTTTTCTTCGGAATCCTTTTTTCCGTCCTTACCGTGGTTTTTAACTCCCCGCTCCTTAACCTTCTTGGCGCGGACGAAATTACCTTTGCCGCAACAAAGGATTACGTTTTTTACACCACCGTTTGCGGCGCTGTTCCGGCGATAACTTCCATGGTAACCGCCTATCTTTTCCGGGCGGAAGGTTCTTCCCTTCATGCAAGCATCGGGCTTACCGGCGGATGCCTTCTTAACATCATTCTGGATCCGTTCTTTATCCTTCCTTCGGAAATAATTCCCATGGGAATCGGAATGGGAGCCGCCGGTGCAGGCTTTGCGACCCTTTTGGCAAACTGTTTTTCCTGCGTTTATTTCCTTATTGTTGTCCTTATAAAACGCGGAAAAACCTTCGTTTGCATGAACCCAAGATATTTTTCCTTTGATAAAAAAATCGTTTCCGGCGTTTGCGGCGTCGGCGTTCCCGCTTCGATCCAGAACCTTCTCAATGTTGTGGGAATGACCGTTTTCAACAACCTTACCGCCGCTTCCGGCGAAATTGCCGTTGCGGCAATGGGAATTGCCCAAAAGGTAAACCAGATTCCCTTTTACGTCGCCCTTGGCGTTTCCCAGGGAATAATGCCGCTTATCGGTTACAACTTTGCTTCCGGAAACATAAAACGAATGAAAAAAGCCCTTGTTTTTACAATGGAAGTAACCGCCGCTTTCCTTGCGGCTGCGACCATCGGCTACTATATCTTTGCGGAAAACATAATCGGCGCCTTTATGAAAAACGCCGATATAATCGAGCTTGGCTCCGTTTTCCTTCGCGGTTTTTCCCTTGCAATGGTTTTCCTTGCGGTGGATTTCATCGGCGTCGGGGTATATCAGGCCTGCGGAATGGGAAAACTTTCCCTTTTCTTTGCGATTGCCAGAAAAATTATTCTGGAAATTCCGTTTATCCTTTTCCTTTATTCCAGATATTCGATTTTCGGCCTGCCCTATGCCCAGTTCCTTGCGGAAATAATCCTTTCCGCCGCAGCGGTTATCGTTCTTATCCGTCTTTTCCGGAAACTGGAAAACAAAAATTCCGACCTTATGGGAATCTGATTTTTCCGGAGGTAAAAAATGCTTATTGACCACGTCGCAATTTATGTAAACGAACTCGAAGCCGCAAAGGATTTTTTTATAAAATATTTTGCGGCCGTTCCCGGCGAACTTTACAGGAACGAAAAAACCGGTTTTTCTTCCTATTTCCTCGGCTTTGAAAACGGCGCAAAGCTCGAAATTATGACCAGGCCGGGAATAGAAAAGGACGAAAAGCCTTTTTTAAAAAGCGGATACGCCCATATTGCCTTCAGCCTTGGAAGCAAAAGCGCCGTTGATGAACTTACGGAAAAACTTAAAAAAGATGGTTTTGGGATAACAAGCGGACCGAGAACAACCGGCGACGGGTTTTACGAAAGTTCTTTTATCGGATTCGAAGGGAACCTTATCGAGCTGACTGTGTAACAAAAAACTGAGTGTGATTTTTCACACTCAGTTTTTTTATCCTATCAAAAATTCCAGAACCTTTTCGTTAAAATCCGGAGCTTCATCATAAACCGCATGGCGAAGGCCCGGGTACATCAAAAGCCTTGAACCGGGGATTTCCCTTGCAAGAATCCGGGAACCTTCCGGTCCAACCGTTCTGTCCTCGGTTCCGCTGATTATGAGCACCGGCGCTTTTATGTTTTTGAGCACGGCTTCGGCATCGTGCTCAAGGCAGGCTTTTGCCATACTCAGGAACCTTGAAGCATCTTTCGGAACGGTGATTTTTCCCATAACAGGCGTAAGCCAGCGGTTTTTCCGGTAATATTCGTCGGAATACATATTCCGAACGTTGCTTTCCATAAGCTTTGCGCCTTCGCCGTTTTTCGCCTGTTCAATCCATTCGGAAATGCAGCTTTCCATAATTTCGTTTCCTTTGGGCGCGGTTACCGCAAGGATAAGTTTTTCGGTCTTTTCCGGAAAATCCGCCGCAAAATGCTGGGCAATCATTCCGCCCATGGAAACGCCGAGAACGCTTGCCTTTTCAATTCCCATGCGCTCCATAAAAAGAGCAATATCCCCAGCCATATCCTTTGTTGAAAAATCCGCCGGAAGCGGTTCTCTTCGGCTCAACACATAAACAGTAAAATCCTTCATAAATTCCCGGTACATAAGCGCCATGGGAATTGCCTTTCCCTTAACGGTGGTAAGCCCATCCCCAAGCCCCGGAAGCATTATCAGGTTTTTCTTCCCTTTTCCAAAGGCCGCCGCCGAGACTTTTGCTCCGCCGATATCGACCAAAAGGTTTTTTACACCAAACATTTTTAAACTCTCCGTAGTTTTTTGCTTTAATATTAACATCCGTAAACATTTTAGCACCAAAAAGCCAGGCTGTCCACCGTTTTTATTCCAAGCAGGAATATTTGTTGACAATTTTTCTGCCTGCTCCTATAATGAAATCAGAAAATCACCCGAAAGGAGTTTTTTTAATGGCAAAAAACTGCGAAGTTTGCGGAAGAGAATTTTCTGCCCTTTATCCAAAAACCTCTTTTGAAAAACACGAGGTTTGCAAGGTTTGCAAAAAAAGACTTGAAATCTCCGAAAAGAATTTTGATGAAGTAAGGAAAGAAATTCTTGAAGAACAGAGCAAATGCGAAAACGATTTTAAAAATTATGATGCACTGATTGATGAGATTAAAGGCTTTCCTTCCACAACCGGGTTTGGTTTTGAAAACGCAAAAATCAAAGCATATCTTGGCGTAACCGGCGGCGAAACTGCCCTTGGAACAGGAATTATTACCGATTTCACAGCCGCATTATATGATATGTACGGAACCGAAAGCCCCGGTCTTACCAACAAAATCCGCCTTGCGAAAGATGTTGCTCTTGCAAAGCTTATCGAAAACTGCAAAAAGCTTGGCGCAAACGCGGTTATCGGCGTAAGTTTTGAACTTACCACCGTTGAATCCATTCTTATCGCCAGCGCAAACGGCACCGCTGTTATAATTGAAAAAGAGTAATTTTGTTGGTGCGTTTTAGGCCTTTACGAAAAAATAAAATATGTTATAATTAAATCACCATAAAGAGTGCGCGAGAGACAGGCTCCATGACCGCACAGCAACCTGCATACGCAAGGTGCTAATGCCTGACCGATGGTTTTCTCTCTCTTTTAAAAAATCCCATCGGAAACGATGGGGTTTTTCTTTTTATGGAATACCTTAAAAAGGAGAAATTTTATGAACCTTGAACGCCTTTTAAAATCCAACGAAAAAATCTGCCTTTATTTTACCCCGGAGGAAAAACCCGAGCTTATGAAAATCCTTCAAGGCCAAGGCCGGGAAGTTCCGAAAAATTTAACTTCGCCGGTTATTATCTCCCGGGAAAAGATCTCCGTTATAACCGGCTTTGCCTCCGGGGTTTTGTTTTCCCAACCGGCGGAAAAACTTAAAAAACACGGAATATTAAAATTGCGTTTTTCCGAACTTTCGCCGGAAGGCGCAAAATCCGGGTGGTACGAAAGCAGAAACTATTATAATAATGTATAAAGAAGGAAGCCCCTGCCAAAAAGCCGGGGCTTCCTATTTTTCCGCAATCTTTTTCCGGAGTTTCCCGTAAGCTCTGTAAAGTTTTGAACCGACCGTGCTCTGGGGTTTTCCGATAATTCCGGCAATTTCCCGGTGGGTGTAACCGTAAAGCGCCGAAAGAATAAGGATCATTCTTTCCTCCGGTTCAAGCTCGGAAAGAGCTTTCGCAAGGGTGGCCTTTTCCGCAATATCGCCCTCAAGGTTTTCCGAACCGATGGAAGGCATTTCGGAAAAATCCTCAAAGGGAAGTTCTCCCCTGCACCTGATTCTTGCGGAAATCTCCTTTTTGCAGCGCCCGCTTAAAATTTTAAAAGCCCAGGGCGCAAAGGATTCCGCCGCCCGGAGCTTTCCTATTCCCTTCAGGATTTCCACAAATGTATCGGAAACAATGTCCGCCGCATCCTCCGGGTTCCCAAAAGTATAAAACGCAAAATTATACATATCCTTGTAACAGGCGTAATAAATTTCCGAAAAAGCTTCCCTGTCGCCTTCCCGCGCCCGGATAACAAGCTTTGTATCAACTTTCAAAAACCCTCACCGCCCTTTATGAAACAACAATATAATCACAGTATAGACATTTTCCGTCTATCTGTCAATAGACAGTTTCTTTCTATAGTATTATATTCTGGGTGATAAAAATGGGATTAACTCTTGGAGAAAAAATAAAAGCCTTTCGGGAAGACCTGGACCTTAACCAGACCGAACTCGGAAAAGCCGTGAACATGACCCAGCGCAAAATTTCCTATATCGAATGTGGGAAATACGAACCGAGCATCGGGGATATAAAATCCCTCTGCAACTTTTTCGGAGTTTCCGCGGACTATCTTCTCGGCTTAAAAAAGGGTCTTGATTATCCGGAAAGATAAAAAAGAAGCTCTGACAATTTGTCAGAGCTTTTTCTTGACATATGATTAACTTTATATATAATATAGTAAAATCTATTTATGAAAGGGGTCTTTTTTATGATGAAACTTTATATTGAAAACAAAATAAAAAGGTGCAGCCTCTCATAAATTTTTCGGGAGGTTTTGCGCCGCAAAATCTAACGAAAAGGATTGATTTAATGGATCAGAACAAAATTCTGGAGATTCTCGATTTTTCTCCGGAAACCGAAATTGCAGTAAAAAACATACTTTCAAAAAAACTATTTTCAGAAATTGCAAAGAACGCTTATAACGGTGAAGCACCTGATTATCCGGTTCTTTGCCGAAAACCGATAACAAGACTTGCAATTATAGTAAAACTTCTTTGCGAAAAATACGAAGATTATAAATCTTTGTGTGTTCCGGAAGATATAATTGCAAAAACTTTTCGCGATGTTTCTCTCCGAGAAAAAATCTATGAAAATAAAACCGGAAAACCCGGAATAAGCAAAGACGATGCTTTATGGTTCCGACATCTTATAAACTGTGAAATCTTCAAAATAGGCGTTTTACAGTTCCAGCCTTTTGAAATGGTTTATCTTGATGAAGAACTTTTGGGCGAAGCCTATATGGTTTTTTCTTCGGAACAAAAGGAAAATCTTCCCGCCGGTGCTCAAGTGATAAATTGCCACGTTCCGCAGGGCACAGATTTGAGCACCGATGAAATCAGCAAAAGTTTTTCCGATGCTCAAACACTTTTCGGGAAGATTTATCCAAAACCCGAATTCAAAGCCTTCCTCTGTTACAGCTGGCTTTTATATCCGGATATGACAAAACTCCTTCCGGAAGATTCAAAAATAAAAGCCTTTGCCAAAAACTTTGAAATAATCGGAACAGTACAAGACAATGAACAGGCTTTTGAAAATCTGTTTGGAAAAACATATAAACGTCCTCCGAAGATTAAAAATCCTACAAGCCTTCAAAAACTTGCCGAAGAAAATCCAAAAGCCTTCGGTTTCGCTTGCGGAATAATAAATTTATAATAATGTATAAAAGAAAGCCCTGAGATTTATCTCAGGGCTTCTTTATTGCGGCATTGACCTATTTTTCCGGGAGGCTGCCCTCCAAGTATCTTCGGCACGAACGGGCTTAACTACTGTGTTCGGAATGGGAACAGGTGGAACCCCGCCGTAATAGACACCGCATATAACTATATTAGTATATCATATCTATATAATAATTGCAAGAATTATTTTGAGCGTCGGAACACTTTTTTACAACTCTCCCGTGCTCATGCTTAAAACCGGCGAATGGCCGAATGGCATCATTCGCCTTCCTCTGTGGGGGTGACAGCAAATCAGTCAAGCAAAGCGCAGATGATTTGCGTCAAAAGGGGGTAATCCCCCTATGAAAAAAAGTCAGAATCACTTAATGCGATTCTGACTTTTTTGGCTCCCCCTGTCGGGCTCGAACCAACGACCCTGCGGTTAACAGCCGCATGCTCTGCCAACTGAGCTAAGGAGGAATAAGAAAAACAGCACAGTTAGATACTGTGCTGTGTCGGCATCGACCTATTTTTCCGGGAGGCT
>JAFXBK010000069.1 GCA_017521825.1 Oscillospiraceae bacterium | reverse complement strand
GTTTATAATATTAACCCGTGAGCGGAAAGGACGGCAGCGGACGCAGTTCCGAAAGGACGCGCGCGAGGAAAGTCCGGGCTCCAAGGGCAAGGGTAGCTGCTAACGGCAGCCGGGGGTGACCCCAGGGAGAGTGCAACAGAGATATACCGCCAGGTTTTTCCTGGTAAGGGTGGAAAGGCGAGGTAAGAGCTCACCACGTCCTATGGTAACATAGGGGGTCTGTAAACCCTATCCGGAGCAACACCGTACAGAAGATTTACGCACCGGCCCGGTGCGCTTCGCAAAGGTGGCATTAAAGCCGCACGGGCGACCGGCGGCGAAGATAGATTGTCGTCAATACAGAACCCGGCTTATTTTCCGGTCACGCCAAAAAGGACTATTCCGAAAGGAATAGTCCTTTTTGGCATATTTCTTTACATTTTATTAAAAAAATCCGCCAAAAATGCTCATATTTTTAAATTATAATATAATCACAGTAACAGAGAAACAAATATTTTTCATTGCTTTCCCCTCTTTTCTTTTCAAAAAAACAAACCAAAAAAGTACCGCTCTCCAAATTGGAGGGCGGTACTTTTTTTGGTGCTATACGGAATATAACAGCTGGGCGGTGACTTGTTCCCGCCACACTATAAAATCATCGCATAAAAAACGGGCGCCACACAGGTGCGCTCCTACCCTGGGAAGGCTAAAAAAACTCCCCGCTTTTGCGAGGAGCTTTTTTTTAATGAATCCCTCCACCGTGCCATACGGCAACGGTTCCCCTCCCTTTAGGCAAGGGAGGCAAATTTAAAATTCGCCGGGGTGGTTTTTGCGCCATTGGAGATAGCTGTCAAGGATTATAACAGCCGCAACGGCATCGATAACCGCTTTGCGCTTTTTTCCGCGGGTATCGGTTTCGTTAAGAAAACCGGCAGCGGAAACGGTTGTCTGGCGTTCATCCCACATTCTTACGGGAACGGAGATTTTTTCGGAAAGCTTTGCGGCAAATTCCCGGCAAAGTTCCGCCCTTGGGCCTTCGGAACCGTTCATGTTAAGCGGCAAACCGACAATAACCGCTTCAGCCTTGTTTTTAATGGCTTCGTCGGCGGTTTTTTCAATTGCGTGCTCAAAGCGTTTTTCGTGGATAACGGTTATCGGGGAAGCAAGAAATTCGGTTTTATCGCACATGGCGATCCCCGTTCTTGCGTCGCCGAAATCGACGGACATAATTTTCATTATTTGGTACCGAAAATTCTGTCGCCTGCGTCGCCAAGGCCGGGAACGATATAGTTTACTTCGTTAAGGTGGTCATCAAGAGCAGCGCAATAAATCTGAACGTCGGGATGTGCAACGTTAAGTCTTTCAAGGCCTTCCGGAGCGGCGATGATGCAAAGGAAGCTGATGTTTTTAACGCCGCGTTTTTTAAGCTGGCCGATTGCGTCGATGGCGGAACCGCCGGTTGCAAGCATCGGGTCAACAAGGAAAACTCTGCAATCCGCAATATCAACCGGAAGTTTGCAGAAATATTCGATGGGCTGTGCGGTTTCTTCGTCGCGGTAAAGACCGATGTGGCCAACTCTTGCGCTGGGCATAAGGCGCTGGAGACCATCAACCATTCCAAGACCTGCACGGAGGATCGGAACGATTACCGGAGCTTTTCCTTTAAGCTGGTGTGCGGTGCATTTGCACATAGGGGTTTCGATTTCGACCGGCTCAAGTTCAAGGTCGCGGGTTGCTTCATAGCAAAGAAGGTTTCCGATTTCGCTGATAAGTTCGCGGAAATCTTTGGTTCCGGTGGTGGTTCTTCTGAGAATGGAAAGTTTGTGCTGAACAAGCGGATGGTCAAGAATGAAAGGTTTTTTCATAATGTTCGGTTCCCCCTTAAAAAATATGTCATAAAAATTATCGTAATCGAATTTCGATATAACGGGCATTTTATTCTTCCTCGAAAGCGGTGATCATATCAACGCGTTTCTGGTGGCGGCCGCCTTCAAATTCGGTGGAAAGGAAAATATCCGCAAGCTGAAGGGCAACGCCGGCGCCGATGGTTCTTGCGCCCATGCAGAGCACGTTGGAGTTGTTATGTTTTCTTGTGAATTCCGCGGAAAAATGGTCTCCGCAGCAAGCCGCGCGGATTCCTTTGAATTTGTTGGCGCAAATGCTCATTCCGATTCCGGTTCCGCAGATAAGGATTCCTTTTTCACATTCGCCGGATTGGATTGCTTTGCAAACTTTTTCCGCATAAACGGGATAATCGCAGGAAGCGGTGCTGTCGGTACCAAAATCGATATATTCAATACCTTTTTCATCAAGATGTTTTTTAAGCTCCTCTTTATAGAGGTAGCCGCCGTGGTCGGAACCAAGTGCGATCATAATTTACCCTCTTTCTGAAGTTTTTCTCTTTCCGCCTGAGCAAGGCGAAGATAATTCGGAACAAGTTCCCCGGCGGAAACGGTTTTGCCGCTTTCAAAAAGCTTTTGGGCGGCAATACAGGTTCCGGAGGCATGTCCGAGAACAAGCTGGGAAGGTGCCATTTTAACAAATTCATCCCCGAATTTTTTAAGGCAAAGGTTTGCGCCGTCGCCGACGAGCATTACCTTTTCTCCTCTTTCGGAAACGTAATTTTTTATATCCTCAAAAAGGACGTCCGTGGAAACGGCTCGGTCCTCGCAAAGGCGTTTTAAAGTTGTTCCGTCACTTTCAAAAAAAGCGGTGTAAACCTGGCTGCATCTTGCGTCCATTGCGGCGCAGATTATTCCGGAAAAGCTTTGCATATTATATGCAAGAGCTTCGAGGGTGGAAACAGCGGCGCAGGGTTTTTCAAGGCTCATTCCAAGGGCTTTTACCGCCGCAATTCCGATTCGAAGGCCGGTGAAGGAACCGGGGCCGCAGTTCACCGCAAAAAGGTCCACGTCCGCGGGGGTTATTCTTGCGGCATCGAGAACGGCTTTTGCCATTGGAAGAACGGTTTCGCTGTGGGTAAAGCCGCTGTCGAGATAAAATTCGGAAATAAGTTTTCCGTTTTCGGAAAGGGCAACGGAAGCCGCTTTTGCGGAAGTATCGAAGCCGAGTATTCTCATTTTATCCCTCTCCCCTTTCAACAGTAATTTCCCTTTCGTTATCGCCAAGGCGTTTTATATCAACGGTTATAATTTCTTCGTCGCCGATAAAATCGATTATGTTTTCGCTCCATTCAATTACGAGCACCGCGCCGGAATCCAGATAATCGAAAAAACCGGTGGAATAAAGGTCATCGAAAGTGTTTATCCGGTACATATCGAAATGGCAGACCGGGAATTTTGCCCTGTAACAATGAACAAGCGCGAAGGTCGGGCTGGAAACATCGTCCCTGCAATCAAGTGCTTCGCACATATATCTTGTAAAAGTTGTTTTTCCCGCGCCAAGGCAGCCTTTAAAAGCGATTATATCGCCGGGTTTAAGGCTTTCGGCAAATTTTTTAGCAAAAGCGGCAGTTTCAGCTTCGCTTTTTACTATGATTTTTTCCAAAATTGCCGCCTCCTTTTATCGTTTCTCTAACTTAATATAATACTATATTTTGTCGGTTTTATCAATATTAAAATATAATTTAACTTTGGTTTACAAATCCGATTTAAAATGATATTATAATATAATAGATATTTATAGTTTCTGGCTGAAAGGAGGCCGTCCATGAAAAAAATCCGAGAAATGATTAAAAAATATTTTGCCGCCGTGGACAAATGGCTTCTTTTCTTTTGCATTTCGATTTCCGTAATCGGAATTCTTTGCCAATATTCCCTTGTAAATTCCGACCAGGCGGCAACCCTTGATATCGGCGACCGCGTTGCGCTTGTTCAGGTTCTGGCTTCGGTTCTTGGGCTTTCCGCGGCGATTATCCTTTCTAACTTCGACTATCATTTTATGACAAAGCTCTGGAAGCTTTACATGCCGGTTTCGGTTTTCCTGGTTATTCTTACATTTTTTATAGGAATGCAGGTTGACGAAACCATTGACGATAAGGCATGGCTTCGGCTTCCCTTCGGTTTGACCTTCCAGCCTTCGGAACTTCTTAAAATCTGTTTTATAATGAGCTTTGCCTACCATCTTTCAAAGGTTCATGGCGAACTTAACAAGCCCACAAATTTGATTTTGCTTTGCCTTCACGGCGGTTTTCCGGTGGTTCTGATACACCTTCAGGGCGATGACGGAACCGCGCTTATATTCGGTTTTATTTTCCTAACAATGCTTTTTGCCGCGGGACTGAGCTGGAAATATATCGTTGCGGCAATTCCTATTGTTGCGGCGGCCGTTCCGATAGTGTGGCAGTATTTTTTAAGCGACGACCAGCGAACGCGCTTTTTGGCGGTATATTTCACCGAATATGCGGATCCTCTGGGCGCCGACTATCAGCAAAGGCTGAGCAGGATTTCCATCGGCCTTGGCCAACTTCAGGGCGAGGGACTTTTTAAGGAAAGTTACTGGTACGTTCCGAAAATGCATAACGATTTCGTTTTTTCGTTCATTTGCCAGGCTCTTGGCTTTGTGGGTTCGATTATCGTTATCTCGTTCCTTTTCGGAATTTGCTTCCGGGCAATTTACGATGCAAAAATCGCCCTTGACCCTTTGGGGGCATATATTTGTTACGGCGTTTTCGCAATGTTCTTTTTCCAGTGCATCATCAACATCGGAATGTGCATAAGCGTTCTTCCGGTAATCGGAATTACCCTTCCGCTTTTAAGCGCCGGCGGAACTTCCATCGCAATTACATATCTTGGAATCGGGCTTCTTTTAAGCGTGCACGTTCACCGTCGCCGTAATCTTTTCTACGAATAATTTTTTCTTTTAAGGAGTGTGCAATATGAAATATTCAGCAGCAATCGACCTTGGCGGAACCAACATCGGAATTGGAATAGTAAGCGAAGAGGGCGAACTTGTTTTTAAAACAAGCGTTCCGGTTGAAGATAACAAAAACCCTGAGGCTCTTCTTGCCCAGATGGCGGAAGGCACCAAAAAATGCATCGACGAATGCGGAATTGAAAAAGAAAACATTGTTTTCGTCGGAATCGGCGTTCCCGGCCTTATCAAAGGACCCAAAGGCCCGGTAATCCTTGCCGCAAACATCAACTGGCATAATGTTGATGCTGTTTCCTTCCTTGAAGAAAAAATCGGACTTCCGGTATATCTCGGAAACGACGCAGACTGCGCCGCCATGGGTGAATATCATTCCGGTTCCGGAAAACAGTATAAAAGCCTTATTATGATTACCCTTGGAACCGGAATCGGCGGCGGCGCCGTTGTTGACGGAAAACTTTTCCCCGGATTCAGCGGCTTTGGCGGCGAATACGGACATATTCCGCTTGTTCATAACGGAGTTAAATGCGGATGCGGAAAACGCGGTTGCTTTGAAACTTACGGAAGCGCAAACGCCCTTAAGCGCGAAACCCGCGAAGCCGCAGAACAGCACCCCGAATCCCTTATATGGGAAATGTGCGAAGGCGACCTTGATAACATCGGCGGAAGAACCGCTTTTGACGCCGCAGACCAGGGCGACGAAACCGGAAAAGCCGTTGTTGAGCAGTATATCAGCTATCTTGCGGACGGAATTTCCGGAATTATCAACGTTTTCCGCCCGGAAGTAGTTGTTCTTGGCGGCGGAGTTTCCAACCAGGGCGCTTCCCTTCTTGATCCGCTTAACGAAAAGGTAAGGGAACTTTGCCTTGCCCCCGAAACCATTGAACCTCCGAAGGTTGTTAAAGCAACTCTCGGAAACTCCGCCGGAATTATCGGCGCGGGACTTCTCGGTTTCTGATTTTAAAAAAATAAAAGCCGTGCTTATTATGGCACGGCTTTTTTATATTAAAAAACACAAAAAAACGGCGAACCTTTCGGTTCGCCGGATTTCAAGCTGTTAGAATTGCTCGGAAACTAACATCTTTGCTCTTTTTTGCTCTGGTTATATAATACCTTTGGTTTGTGATGAGTTTGTGATGAAGTTCTTCCGGTTTGGTTACAATCCAAAACCAGTTTGGTTAAACTTTTTCCGAAAGCAGTTACAAAACGGCGTTAAAAGTAAAAAAGCCGCACCAATAGGTGCGGCTTTTGTTTTGCTTTAAATCAGCCCGGAGGCCAGCCAAGGTTTCTTCCGGCAAGAACGTGGAAATGAAGGTGGGGAACGGTCTGGCCCGCTTCTTCGCCGTAGTTTGTAACTACGCGGTAGCTTTCAATTCCTTTTTCCTTTGCAATTTTTGCGATGATTTCGAAGATGTAAGCAACGATTCCGCTGTTTTCTTCGGTGATTTCGCCTGCGCCGGTGATGTGTTCCTTCGGAATTACAAGGAAATGGGTGGGAGCCTGGGGGTCGATTTCGTTGAAGGCGAGAACTTTTTCGTCTTCATAAACTTTGCTGCTGGGAATGATCCCTGCGGCAATTTTACAGAAAAGGCAGTTTTCCATAACGGTTTCTCCTTTCGTAAATCTTATGGAGTTCTACTGTAGGGACCGTCGTCCCCGACGGTCCGTTTTACGCGGAACGCTGAAGGCAGCATTCCCTACAATAAAATCACATATTTTATTTATTGATAAGAAGGGTCTCAACAATTTCTGCTGCGGAAGCAAGAGCATCGTCGATCATTTCGGGGTTTGCGCCGCCCATTGCGCTGTCGGGTCTGCCGCCGCCGGAACCGCCTGCCATTGCTGCGATTTCCTTGACGATTTTACCTGCGTGTGCGCCTTCTTTAAGAGCGTTAAGACCGCAAACAACAAGAACGGAAACTTTTTCTTCGTTAACGGAAGCAAGAAGTGCGATTGCGTCCTGTGCGGTGAATTTGATGTGGTCGCCCATAATTCTGAGGCTTGCGGGGCTGATGCCTTCGAACTTGGTGCAGATAAATTTAAGGCCGCAGATCTCTTTTGCGGAAGAGATAAGGCTTTCTACTCTCATCTGGGCAAGTTTGTTGTTAAGTTCTTCGATTTCTTTGTCTTTTGCTTTGAGTTCAGCCATAACAGCGGCGGATTTCTGAGCAACTTCGCCAACGCCGTTTACTTTAAGGTTTGCGGCGGTTTCGCCAAGGGTTCCGTTCATCTGTTCGATATAATCGAGAACGCCGGTGCCGGTTACTGCTTCAATTCTTCTTACGCCTGCGGCAACGGAAGATTCGCTGATGATTTTGAAAAGGCCGATCTTGCTGGTGTTGGTAACGTGGGTACCGCCGCAGAATTCGATGGAACGGCCGGAAACGTTAACAACGCGAACGGTATCACCGTATTTTTCGCCGAAGAGAGCCATTGCACCCATCTGTTTTGCTTCTGCGATAGGCATTTCGTTGATATCAACGTCAAGGGAAGAAAGAACCATTTCGTTAACAACTTTTTCGGTTTCGGCAATTTCTTCTGCGGTCATTGCGGAGAAATGGCTGAAGTCGAAGCGGCAGCGGTTTTCGTCAACATAAGAACCTGCCTGATGAACGTGGTCGCCGAGAACTTCGCGGAGTGCCTTCTGAAGAAGGTGGCAGGCGGTGTGGTTACGCTGGGTTGCGTTACGGATGGATTCGGTAAGTCTTGCGCGGACGTTATCGCCTACTTTGATATGGCCGGAACCCATTACGCCGATGTGCATGGTCTGGCCGCCGGTGGGAGATTTTTTACAATCGGTTACGTTGAAGATGGAAGGACCGGAAGTGATGGTACCTCTGTCGCCAACCTGGCCGCCCATTTCCGCATAGAAAGGAGTGGAATCAAGGATGATAACAGCTTCTTCGCCTTCTTCAAGTTCGGAAACAAGTTCGCCGTCTTTAAGAATTGCGAGAACTTCGGAAGCGGAATCCATTCTGTTATAGCCGACGAATTTGGTTTTTACGTCGCCGAGAGCGGCAAGGCTGTCTTCAACCCAGGAAACGCCGTTTGCGGAAGCTCTTGCGTCGCGTGCGCGTTTTTTCTGGTCATTCATAAGAACGGTGAAGCCTTCAACGTCAACGGTGATGTTTTTATCTTCAAGGATATCCTGGGTAAGGTCAAGCGGGAAGCCGTAGGTATCGTAAAGTTTGAATGCAACATCGCCGGGAAGAACGGTTTCGCCCGCTTCTTCAAGTTTTACAACGTAATCGTTAAGAAGTTCAAAGCCCTGGTCAATGGTGCGGCAGAATCTTTCCTCTTCGGAAAGGATAACTTTTTTGATATAGTCTGCGTGCTCGGCAAGTTCCGGATATGCAACGCGGTTTTCTTCGATAACGGTATCAACTACTTTGTAGATGAAGGGTTCGTTGATTCCAAGGAGTCTGCCGTGACGGGCGGCTCTTCTGAGAAGGCGTTTAAGAACGTATCCGCGGCCTTCGTTTGCGGGCATAACGCCGTCGCTGATGATGAAGGTGGTGGAACGGACATGGTCGGTGATTACGCGGAGAGAAACGTCTTTAACGGGGTCATCGTGATATTTAACGCCGGCAATTTCGCCGATTTTTTTCATGATGTTCTGAACGGTGTCAACCTCAAAAAGGTTATCAACGCCCTGCATTACGCATGCAAGTCTTTCAAGACCCATACCGGTATCGATGTTCGGGTGTTCCATGCGTTCATAGTTGCCTTCGCCGTCGGAGTCGAACTGGGAGAAAACAAGGTTCCAGACTTCGATAAAGCGGTCGCAATCACATCCAACGGTGCAGTCGGGGCTTCCGCAGCCGTGTTCAACGCCGCGGTCGAAATAAATTTCGGAGCAGGGGCCGCAGGGACCGGAACCGATTTCCCAGAAGTTATCCTCTTTTCCGAAACGGAAAATGCGGTCTTCGGAAAGTCCGATTACGTTGTGCCAGATATCATAAGCTTCGTCGTCATCCTGATAAACGGTGACATAAAGTTTATCTTTAGGAAGTTTGATAACTTCGGTAAAATATTCCCAAGCCCACGGAATAACTTCTTTTTTGAAGTAGTTTCCAAAGGAGAAGTTACCGAGCATTTCAAAATAAGTTCCGTGGCGGTCGTCTTTACCAACGTTGTCGATATCGGGGGTACGGATGCATTTCTGGCAGGTGGTTACTCTGTGGCAAGGGGGTTCTTCCTGGCCAAGGAACCATTTTTTCATCGGTGCCATACCGGAGTTGATGAGAAGAAGGCTCTTATCATCTTTGGGGAGAAGGGGAAAGCTGGGAAGTCTTTTGTGACCTTTGCTTTCAAAAAAGCTGAGGAAGCTTTCGCGGATGTCATTTACGCCCATCCATTCCATGTTTATATCATTCCTTTCAATTAAGTAACGTTTTTTACCGGGAGAAACCGCAGAAAATAAAAAAAGCCCCCATCCCTGCCATTAAAAATGACGTTGGGACGAAGACATCTCCGTGGTACCACCCAAATTGCCGCATTGCGGCCGCTTTGAAAACCTTTTTAACGGAAGGCACCCGCCAAAATCTCTTTTGGAAGCTCCGGGGCGGCGTTCAAAAACCGTTTGCAAACCTTTTTTTCAGCAAAACAAAAGGCTCTCTGTGTTGCGCGTTTTTTTGATTATTCCCATCAAAGCTTACTTATAATATATAATCATAACAGGTTTATTATAACGGCAACAAAAGCCTTTGTCAAGAAGGAAAAAACGGGCAGAGAAAAATTTGATCTCCGCCCGTTTTTTCGGTTTGGTGTATGAGGAAATTTTGGGGATAGCAAAATTTTTATGCCGCTTTTGCAGTATAAATCGCGGCAACGCGGCGCGCTTTTTCGCGGCGTTCGCGGCGTTTCATGGCTTCGATTGCTCTGGTGCAGTTGATTGTTCCCCAGATTCCGAAAGATGCCATGGCGAAGGAAATTCCGCCGTAAACAAAAAGTTCCGCATTGGTGATGTTTCCAAAATCGCTTGCGCCGGCAATTCCGACAACGGCGATGATTCCGGCAGCCGCCATAATTTTAAAGATGAAGTTCAAAACATATGTTCTTTCCATTTTACTACGTCCTTTCCAAGTTTTTATATGGGGTATGTTCGATAAAATCGAACATCTGTTCTTGTTTTGTGACTTTATTATATCACCCATTTTTCAAAAATCAATAGGTTTTGACAAAAAAATCGAACAATCGTTCTTGTTGGTGCAATTTTGTCGCAAATCATAAAATGCTTTCGTTAAAATTTTATGCAATTTTTAAAACATTTTGTATAATAAATAAAAAATATTACAAATTTTGCCGAATTTTCAGAATAATTTACTGAGTTATTGACAAAAATTTAACATAATGATATAACTATAACGAACATTATTTAAATTAAAAGGAGAAATTTTTATGGCAAAAATTATCGGAAGCCCCACCAGATATATTCAGGGCAGAGGCGAACTCGCAAATCTTGCAAAACACGCAGGCGCAATCGGCAATTCCATGTTCATTCTTGTTGACAAATTCGTAAAACCCATCGTAATGCCTTCTGTTGAAGCAGGCATGGGCGACAAAAAATATGAAGTTGAAGAATTCGGCGGCGAATGCTCCATGACCGAAATCAACCGCGTTATCGAAGTTCTTAAAGAAAAAGGCGGCGACGTTGTTGTTGGTATCGGCGGCGGCAAAACCCACGATACCGCAAAAGCAGTTGGTTATTACACCGGAAAACCCGTTGTAATCGTTCCCACCATCGCTTCCACCGATGCTCCCTGCTCCGCTCTTTCCGTAATTTACACCGACGAAGGCGTTTTTGAAAAATACCTCTTCCTTCCCAGCAACCCCAACATCGTTCTTGTTGATAGCGATATCGTTTCCAAAGCTCCCGCAAGACTTCTTGCCGCAGGCATCGGCGATGCTCTTGCAACCTATTTTGAAGCAAGAGCCTGTGCACAGAGCCAGGCAAGCAACTGCGTTGGTGGAAAACCCACCAAAACCGCTCTTGCTCTTGCAAAACTTTGCTACGAAACCCTTCTTGAAGACGGCGTAGCCGCTTACCTTGCAGTAAAGAACAAAGTTTGCACCAAAGCTGTTGAAAACATCATCGAAGCAAACACCTATCTTTCCGGAATCGGTTTTGAATCCGGCGGTCTTGCTGCTGCACACGCTGTTCACAACGGCCTTACCGCAATCGAAGCAACCCACAAATTCTATCACGGCGAAAAAGTTGCTTTCGGCGTTCTTGTTCAGCTTGTTCTTGAAAACGCACCCAAGGAAGAAATTGATGAGGTTGTAACCCTTTGCCAGGAAGTTGGCCTTCCCACCACCCTTGCAGACCTTGACGTTACCGAAATCAAACCGGAAGAAATCATGGCGGTTGCAGAAACCGTTTGCGCTCCCGGCGATACCGTTGGCAACATGCCTTTCGAAGTTACCCCCGAAGACGTTTACGCCGCAATTCTTGCCGCAAACGAAATCGGCGAATACCTCAAATAAGATATACAACAACATTAAAAAAGGCCTTCCGTTTCGGAAGGTCTTTTTTTGTTTTCCGCCGAATATAATTTCCGGAAAGGGGGCGGCGGTTTTGTCAAAACTTCGGAATTTTGCGGTAAACGCGGGAATTTTGACCGCTACGTCACTCTCCTTGGGAATAATCGGTGTTGCTTATAACGCATGGCTTACCCGGAACCTCGGAAGCGCAGGAATGGGACTTTTTTCGCTTATGATGGCGGTATATCGCTTTGCGGTGACTTTTGCCTGTTCCGGTTCCGGGCTTGCGGCAACCCGGCTTGTTGCGGAAGAAAACGCCCGAAAAAACGGTGCCGCCGCTTCTTCCGCCATGAACAAAACCCTTCTTTACAGTCTCTTTTTCGGAGTTTTCGCCGCGGTTCTCCTTTGGATTTTCAGTGATTTTGCCGCGGTTTCGATGGTTTCGGATATCCGGGCGGCAAAACCTTTCCGGATTCTTGCTTTTTCGCTTCCTTTCGTTGGCGTTTCCGCGGCCCTTGGCGGATATTTTACCGCCGTTACGAGAGTTTTTTCTTCATCCGCGGCGCAGATTTTTGAACAGCTTTCCCAGATGGCTTTTACCGTCGCGGTTTTTGCCGTTATGAAGCCGAAGGATATCGGCGAAGCCTGCGTTCTTGTTGCGGCGGGAAGCACCGTTTCGGAAGGGCTGGCTTTCCTTCTTCATTATATCCTTTATAAGACCGACCGCCGGCGTTTCCCCTTTTCCGGCGGAAAAACCTCCGGTGGTTTTTCTGTTTGGAAACAGATTATAGGAATTGCGCTTCCGGTTGGCGCTTCGGCGGTTCTGCGTTCTGCTTTGAGCACCGTCAAGCACCTTCTTGTTCCGGTTTCGCTTATGAAAAGCGGAATGACGAACGAAACCGCCCTTTCCGAATACGGAATAGTCGGCGGAATGGTCCTTCCGGTGCTCACTTTTCCCTGCGCTTTTCTGCTTGGTTTTTCGAATCTTCTTGTTCCGGAAATAACAAAATATAAAACCCTTGGCCAAAACGAAAAAATCGGAAGGATTATGGAATTTGTTTTTCGGCTTACCCTTATGTTCGCAATCGGGGTTGCGGCGGCGCTTATCTGTTGGGCGGAAAATTTTGCCGTTTTGCTTTATAATGAACCCGCCGCCGGCACCGCAATCCGCGCCCTTGCGCCGATTGTTACGGTTATGTATCTGGATTCGGCCGTTGACGGGATTTTAAAAGGCCTTGGGGAGCAGGTTGCCGTAGTGCGCTACAACGTTTACGATACCGCTTTATGCGTCGGCCTTGTTTACACCCTTGTTCCGCTTTTGGGAACCGCCGGATACCTTACCACCATAGTTATAAGCGAAGTTTTTAACATGGCGCTTTCCGCCTCGCGGCTTGTTTCCGTAACCGGTTTTAAAGTAAATATGCTTCGCTGGGCTTTGGTTCCAACCGGCGCGGCAATTTTGAGCACCGTTTTTTCAAGCTCCGTGCTCAAGAATTTTTTGGAAATAAAAAACGCACCGGAACTTGTGCTCGCGGTGCTCACAATGGTTGTTCTTTATTATTTTTTGCTCAGGATCTTCCGCTGTGTTACAAAAGCGGATATAAATCTTGTAAAACGTATTTTTAAAAAATAGCTATGTAGCGCCGCTTTTGGCGGCGGAAAATCAGCCTTTGTATTTAAAAGAGCGGCAGTCGGTACATTCTGCTTTGGTGGGGTTGGTTTCGTGGCTGCCAACCTCGATGTGGTCAAGGCTGCAGCAGTTGCAGTCCTTGCAGTGATATGCACAGTTGTTGACGTTGCAACCGATGTGTCTGTTAGCTTCCATAAATAAAAACCTCCTTTTTGTTTTGATTTTATTTTTTCACATTGAAGGCGGTTTTATTCAAAAAGCGTTCTATTTTTAAAAATTTTTTCATAAAAATTCGGTGACATAAACAAAAAAAGAAAAGAGGAAGGGTAATTTTATGAAAGACACTGGCGTTTACCGCGACATTGCCGCAAGAACAAACGGCGATATATACATCGGTGTTGTCGGCCCGGTAAGAACCGGAAAAAGCACCTTTATTAAAAAATTTATGGAAACTCTTGTTATTCCGAATATTGAAAACGATTATCGGCGGGAGCGCGCCATTGATGAACTTCCCCAATCCGCCGCCGGAAAAACAATTATGACGACGGAACCGAAGTTTGTTCCGGAGGAAGCGGCGGAAATTAACCTTGACGGCGAAACAAATTTCCGCGTCCGTCTTATCGACTGCGTGGGATATATTGTTCCCTCCTCCATCGGATATTTTGAAAACAACGCGCCGCGAATGGTTCTTACGCCATGGTTTGAGGAAGAAATTCCTTTTAACATGGCGGCGGAGCTCGGCACCGATAAAGTTATAACCGAACATTCCACCATCGGCCTTGTTGTAACTTCCGACGGCTCCATAAGCGATATTCCAAGGGATGAATATCGCGAAGCGGAACAGCGGGTTATTGCGGAACTTAAATCCATCGAAAAACCTTTCGCAATTATTTTAAACTGCGCCGATCCGGAACTTTCGGAAACCAAGGAAACGGTTTTGGAAATGGAAAAGGAATACGGCGTTCCGGTAATTGCGCTTAACTGCCTTAAAATGACCGAAAACGATATCCGGGAAATTCTTTCCGACGTTCTCGGAACTTTCCCGATAAGGGAAATTGCTCTTGATATTCCCAAATGGCTTGTTTCCCTTGATAAGGAACATTGGCTTAGGAAGGCGGTTGTTGAACCGATTGTTTCCGCGGCGGCGGAAATTTCAAAAATTTCCGAAATCCGGAACATTCTTCCGGATATTTCCGATTGCGAATATGTTCGGGACGCTTCGCTTAAAAACATAAACCTTGGAACCGGAAGAGCGGATATTACCGTTATCATAAATCCGGAACTGTTTTATAAAATCCTCAGCGAGGAAACCGGCCTTGAAATAAACGGCGAAAGCGGACTTATGCCATGCATGAGGGAACTTGCGGAAATCAAGCGGAAATATGACCGCATCCGCGGCGCTCTTGACCAGGTCGAAGCTGTCGGTTACGGAATCGTTATGCCGACCATTGATGAACTTACCCTTGAGGAACCGGAAATTGTCCGCCAGGGCGGAAAATACGGCGTTAAGCTTCGCGCTTCCGCACCTTCAATTCACCTTATGCGGGCGGATATAACAACTGAGGTTGCACCGATAGTCGGAAGCGAAAAACAAAGCGAAGACCTTGTTCGCTATCTTCTTGATGAATTTGAAGGCGACCCGGCAAAAATCTGGGAAAGCAACATCTTCGGAAAATCCCTGCACGAACTTGTTAACGAAGGGCTCCATACAAAACTAAGCCGGATGCCCCAGGAAGCAAGAATCAAACTTCAGGAAACCATCAGCCGCATCATCAACGAAGGATGCAGCGGACTTATCTGCCTTATTCTTTAAATAACGCACAAAAAAATGCCGGCTCAAAGAGCCGGCATTTTATCTTTACGCTTTGATTATCTGATGATTTTGCCTTCCTTCATGATTGCACGAAGTCTTTCGATAGCAGCTTTTGCTTCAACAACGAATGCATCTGCGGTACCTTCATCGGGGTTGATTTTGCGAATCTGGGATTCCATATAATCAACGGTTTTGATCATAGCGGTAGAGTTTTCAATCTGATCTTCAATTCTGAGCATTTTAGCATCCTCCAGACATAATTAGATGGATATATTATAACACGGTTTTTTTAAAAAATAAAGACATAAAACCGCTTTTTTTAAAAATAATTTTGCTTTATTCAATGGATTTAAGCGATTCGACCATGCTTATCTTTTTAAGACGGAAGTGCATAATTCCGTTTACCGCCGCCGCGAAGAAAACAGTCATTGCAAAAGCCGCGGCAAATGCCCAGATCGGGATTATTTTCTGGAACATCACTTCGTCCGTCTGGATAGTGTTCATTACGAAGGAATGGAGCAAAATTCCAAGCAAAAGACCCGCTCCGGAACCGATTATCGAAAGGATTATGTTTTCGCGGAAAACATAGTTGGAAACCTCGTTATCGTAAAAGCCGAGAACTTTTATGGTGGCAACTTCGCGGATTCTTTCGGTTATGTTGATATTGGTAAGGTTATAAAGAACAACAAAAGCCAAAGCCGCCGCGCAGACGATTATAAGAACAACAACGTAGTTAAGATTTTCAACAACGCTCCGGAGAGATTCCATGGATTCCTTGGAAAAAGTAAGTGCAAGGACCCCTTCATATTCCATAAGCCTGTTCGCAAGTTCGCTCTGCGCTTCTTCTCCGGAATCGGACATTATCGTAAAAATTCCGTTTATTTCCGGTTCTTCGCCGCAAAGTTCTTTATAAAGTTCCTCCGTCATATAGATAAAATGCGCCGTATAGTTTTCCGCAACGGAACCTATTTTGGCGGTAAATTCCATATCGTCGGAAGAAAAAGTTATTTCGTCACCGGCGGAAACTTCAAATTTTTCCGCAAAAAGCTGGGTAACAATAATTCCGTCATCGGAAAGTTCATTTATTATTCCCGTTTCCGGATCCCTGAAAAGGACCATTTTCTCGAGCATATCCGCTTCTTTTGCCACAACAAGGGAAAGGTTTTTAATTCCTTCATAACTTGCCGACATTATATGGATCGGAAGATTTTTTTCGGAAATTTCGTTGGAATCAAGTTCTTCCAGAACTTTTTCAATGTTTTCTTCATCGGAATCCGCATCAAGGGAAACAATCAGGTCGTAACTGAAAATTTCGCCGTACTGTTTTTCAAAAATTCCGGAAATGGAAGAAAAAAGTCCGAAGCCGGTAAGAGTAAGGGCGGCGCATCCCGCAATTCCGAGGATTGTCATAAAAATTCGTTTTTTATAGCGGAAAAGGTTCCTTACGGTAACCTTTTTTGTAAAGCTGAGGCGCTTCCAGATAAACGGAACCCTTTCCAGCAAAACCCTTTTTCCCGCTTTTGGCGCCTTCGGGCGCATAAGTTCCGCCGGATTTTCACGGAGTTCGGAATATCCCGCAAGAATTACCGCAAGGCTTGTGCAAAGAACGCATACCGCGATAACAATAAGCCATGTTCCGGGCATAGCCTTCATCTGGAGCTCCGGAATGATATATCTCATGGCGTAGGCGCTGTAGATTATCAGCGGGAAAACATAGACGCAGAGCAAAATTCCGAAAACCGCTCCGCTTATGCTTGCAAAAGCGGAATAGACAATATATTTTGTAAGGATCGCGCGCTTATCGTAACCAAGAGCCTTCATGGTTCCGATCTGGGTGCGCTGTTCCTCGACCATTCTTGTCATGGTCGTTAAACAAACAAGCATTGCAACAAGGAAGAAGAAAACCGGAAAAACCTTTCCGACGCTGTCGATTATGGACACATCGCTTTCATAGGAACCGTAGCCGGGGTTTCCGTCGCGGTCAAAAACAATCCATTCCGGTTCTTTAAGTTCCGCAAGTTCCTTTTCCGCATCGGAAATTTCTTCCTTCGCGTCGGAAATTTCAATTTCCGCTTCGGCCTTAGCTTCCTCAAATTCCTTTAAACCGTCGTTATATTCTTCCCAGCCGTCCGCAAGTTCTTTTTCCGCATCCTTGAGTTCCGCATAACCTTTGTTCAGTTCTTTTTTTGCGTCATCAAGTTCCTTTTTGCCTTCGGCTTTTGCTTCGGAAAGTTCCTCTTTTCCCCTTCTTATCTGCTTTGCGCCGGATATCAGCTCTTCTTCCGCGCTTTTAAGTTCTTCACCGGCCGCAAGGAGCTGTTCATAAACGGAAATTGTTGCGTTAAGCTGTGAAAGGTTTGCTTCAAGCATTGCAACCATGCTTTCCATTCCGGGAATGTTTTTATACTGCCCGATCATCGATTCAAGCATACTTTTGTTTGAATAAAGGTCGCCGGCGGTCATTCCCTGGGAAGCAAGACCTTCTTCAAACTGGCGAAGGCCTTCCTCATATTGTTCGAGGCCCTTGTAATATTCGGCCCATCCTTCGGAAATTTGTTCTGCGCCGTCATCAAGTTCCTTTTCGGCCTTTGCAATTTCCTCTTCAAATTCCTTTAAGCCGTCGTTATATTCCTTAAGGCCGTCATAATATTCGTTCCAGCCGTCTTTAATTTCCTTTTCGCCGTCGGTAAGTTCGGCAAAGGCTTCGGAAAGTTCCTCCTCCGCATCCGCAAGCTCCTTTTCCGCATCGGCAATTTCGGCTTTGGCATCATTTATCTCTTTATATGCTTCGTCCTTGATTTCGGAAAGGCGGAGCGGCGCTCTTTCCTCCCCGATTTTTTCAAAATCTTCGGAAGCAATTTCCACCGCAGCGGAATATTCATCGCCGAAGGCGGAAAGGTTTTTGGTTGAATCAAGGGTTATATAAACTTCCGTAAAAACGTCAATAAGGAAGTTTTCCTTCGGAACCATTATAAAAGTATCGGAGGAACCGTCGCCGATGGTGGATGTTCCTCTGTCATAGGCGATATATTCCGGGCTCATAACGATTCCCACAACTTTCCATTCGGAGCGTTCAAGGCTATCCTCTATCGGGTCGTCCGGATCGGTTGTATAAACGGAAACAGTTTCGCCGATCTCATGGGTCACTTTCATCTGGGAATGTTTTTCAACAACACATTCGTCCGGGTTTTCCGGAAGCCTTCCTTCCAGAAGAACGACCTCGTTCATTCCGGAATCCGGGAAAGCCATGAGTTTTGCTATAACGCTGGCGTTTTGGCTGTTGGAAACAAAAACGTCCTTGGTATATGAGGGATATACCATGCTGATTCCTTCCGCTTTTTCTATTGCCTCGATATCCTTTTCATCAAAACCATAGGTGGAAACAATTTTTATGTCCATCAGGTTACTATTCCGGAAATAGTTATCCTGGGTAAGGAGCATATCCGGCCCGGTTGCCTTAAGACCGGCAAAAAAACCCGCTCCAAGGGCGATTATTGCAAAAATCGAAAAAAATCTGCTTTTTGTTTTTCCGATTTCGCGGAAAATATCTTTTATAAACGCGGATTTAATTTTAACCACCCTCCTTTTCCGAAAAATCACTTACCATTCTATCTGTTCAACAGGGGTTGGGTTTTCGTTGATTTCAATTCCAGTAACTTTGCTGCTGTTTATATGGATAACTTTATCCGCCATGGGAGTAAGGGCAAGGTTATGGGTTATTACGATTACTGTCATTCCGTCGATTCTGCAGCAATCCTGAAGAAGCTGAAGAATCTGTTTTCCCGTAACGTAATCCAAAGCGCCGGTGGGTTCATCGCAAAGAAGAAGCTTCGGGTTTTTGGCAAGGGCCCTTGCAATGGCGACCCTTTGCTGTTCGCCGCCGGAAAGCTGCGCCGGGAAGTTGTTCATCCTTTCCGCAAGGCCAACTTCATGAAGAACCGCCTCCGGATTAAGGGGATCCTTACAGATCTGGGAAGCAAGTTCCACGTTTTCCTTTGCGGTAAGGTTCTGGATAAGGTTATAAAACTGGAAAACAAAACCGATATCGTGGCGGCGATAGGTAATAAGTTCGCGGTTATTATATTTTGCGATATTTTTTCCGTCAACAATGATATCCCCTTCGTTACAGGTATCCATTCCGCCGAGGATATTGAGTATTGTTGTTTTTCCGGCGCCGGAAGGACCGACTATTACAACAAATTCGCCTTTTTCAATATCAAAACTTACGTTGTTGGAAGCAGTTATGGTAACTTCACCCATCTGATACCTTTTGCAAACATTTTTTAAACTTACAAAAGCCGACAAAAAAATCACTCCCGGGAACAATAATTTGTAATATTAAAATTTTTGTGATATTATGTAATATAACCTTGCTTTTTTGCTTTGTTTTTCCTATAATTGATTTTATAGAATTATAAATCTTTTATTTTTTAATTATATACCTTTTTTATGAATAAATCTACATTTCAAAGGGAGCTTTTTTATGAATCTGATCGGTTTTTATAACTACACCGTAATACTCACCTATCTGGGCGCGGCGGCGGCAGTTTGCGGAATTTTCTTTTCCGCCTCCGGTTATCCTTTTTGGGGAATAATCTGTCTTCTTTTCGCCGGTCTTACGGATATGTTCGATGGAAAAGTTGCTTCCACAATGAAGCGCACCGAAGCGGAAAAAGCCTTCGGAATCCAGATAGACTCCCTTTGCGATTTAATAAGCTTCGGCGTTCTTCCCCTTGCAATAGGTTACGGAATCGGTCTTGACGGCGGATTTTTCTATGCTTCCGCCGCTGTTTATCTCCTTTGTGCAATAATCCGCCTTGCATATTTTAACGTTGATGAAGCCCAGCGCCAGAAAAGCGAAACCGGAAGAAGAAAAACCTATTACGGTCTTCCCGTTACAACTTCCGCCCTTATTTTCCCGCTTATCTTTGGCCTTGAATCCCTTCTTGGCGGAGCAATGCCGGTTATTTATCAGATTGCACTTTACGGCGTTGCGGCGGCTTTTATTATTAAATTCAAACTTCCGAAACCCAACAAAAAAGGAATCCCCGCTCTTGTAATAATCGGTCTTGCGATTTTTGTTCTTGTTATTGTAAGCGGACTTAAATAAAAAAACGAATTTTTCGGAGATGCTTTTAAAAAAGCATCTCCTTTTTTATTTTACAAATAAATTATTTCCTGCAAAAAATTGCACAAAGCGACGGATAAAAACCGCTTTCGTCTTATTGCAACTTTATTAATTATATGCTAAAATAAAATGGAATAAGTGTTGAAAAGAGGTGCAGAAATGGCAAAAATAATTCTTGTTGCTTCCGGAAAAGGCGGCGCGGGAAAATCCACCGTTTCCGCGCTTTTGGGCGAAGCGCTTGCTTTCAGGAAAAGCACCGTGCTTTTGCTTGAACTTGATTCCGGACTCCGGAGCCTTGATGTTGCCCTTGGGGTTTCCGAACACATTCTTTTCGATATGGGCGACATAATCCGCGGTTCCTGCGGAATTAAGGACGCGGTAATAAACTGTCCCTTCTGCCCCAATCTTTCGCTTATTGCCGCCGCCGCAAAACCGGTTTTGGTAACGGAAGAAACCATTAAAATGATTTCCCGGGAGCTTGGGGATTATTATGAATTCATAATTCTTGACTGCCCTGCCGGAATCGGAATTGAACTTGAAAACGCGGCAAAATGCGCCGACCTCGGCCTTGTTGTTGCAACGCCGGATCCTTCCGCAATTCGCGGCGCAAGGTCCGCCGGAAAACTTCTTGAAAATTCCGGGGTTAAAGAACGCAGGCTTGTTATCGAACGTTGCCCCCAAAAGGCAAAAAAACTTGCGCCCCTTAAAAATCTTGATGAAATTATCGACGGCGCCGAACTTCAGCTTATCGGGGTCATCTGGGAAGACCCGGCCACCCGGGATTCCATGGATGCCGGAACTCCCCTTGATGATACCGGAATAAATTACGAAACTTTCCGCGACCTCTCTGAAAGGATTCGCGGCAGATATATCCCCCTGGGTTTTAAATAATAAGGAGGTTTTGCTTAAATGACTATTGCAATTATTGCACAGGACACCAAAAAGGAACTTATGGTCCAGTTCTGCATTGCCTATTGCGGAATTCTCGGCAAGCACAAACTCTGTTCCACTTCCAGAACCGGAAAACTTGTTTCCGACGCAACCGGCCTTAAAATTTCCCGCTTTTTAAGCGGAAGCCACGGCGGCTGTGAACAAATTGCTTCCAGAATTGCCTGCAACGAAATTGACCTTTTGCTTTTCTTCCGGGACCCCATGAACCAGAACCCGGACGTTGACTATACAACCCTTCTTCGCCTTTGCGACGTTCACAACATTCCCGTTGCAACCAACATTGCAACCGCTGAGGCGCTTATCCATGCTCTTGAACGCGGCGACCTTGACTGGCGCGACCTTGTTCACTGATTTTTTAAAACAGTTACATCGATTTAATTCATATAAGAGGTATTTTTATGGCTATTCTTACTAAAGCGCCCAGGGGAACCCAGGACGTTCTTCCGGAACAGAGCGCAAAATGGCAGCACATTGAAAAAACTGCCATGAGGGTTGCCGAAACTTTCGGCTTTAAGGAAATCCGTTTTCCTACCTTTGAACACACCGAACTTTTTGCAAGAGGCGTAGGCGATTCCACCGACGTTGTTCAGAAAGAAATGTACACCTTCCTTGATAAAGGTGAGCGTTCCATAACCCTTCGCCCGGAAGGAACCGCCGGATGCATGAGAACCCTTATCGAGCACGGACTTTTGAACGGAGCTCTTCCGGTAAAAGCAAGCTATCTTACCAGCTGCTTCCGCTATGAAAAACCCCAGGCCGGAAGACTCCGCGAATTCCACCAGTTCGGTGCGGAACTTGTTGGTGCCGCTTCCCCTGCGGCAGATGCTGAAATGATCTCCATGGTAAGCCAGATTTTTGACCAGCTCCAGATTGAAGGAATCGAGCTTGAAATCAACTCCATCGGCTGCCCGGAATGCAGAGCAAAATATAACGAAGCTCTTAAAGAATATTTCCGCAGCCATGAGGAAGAACTTTGCGAAACCTGCCGCGAAAGGCTTGAGCGCAACCCCATGCGTATCCTCGACTGCAAAAGCCCCGTTTGCCATAAAATCGGCGAAGATGCTCCGGTAATTCTTGATTACCTTTGCGACGACTGCCAGGCGCATTTTGATGAACTTAAAGAACGTCTTTGCGACCTTGGAATTGAGTTCACCGTCAACCCCACCATTGTCCGCGGACTTGATTATTACACCCGCACCGTTTTTGAATTTGTAAGCACCAACATCGGTTCCCAGGGAACCGTTTGCGGCGGCGGAAGATATGACGGACTTATCGAACTTCTCGGCGGACCCAAAACCCCCAGCATCGGTTTTGCAATGGGTCTTGAAAGACTTCTTCTCCTTATGGAAAACACCGGCGTTTCCTTCCCGGAAGAAAGCACCTGCGATATCTACATCGGTTCTATGGGAACCAAGGCAAGCATTGAAGCCGCAAACCTTGTTAACTCCCTTCGCGCGGAAGGTTTCAAGGCCGAATGTGACCTTTGCGGAAGAAGCGTTAAGGCTCAGATGAAATATGCCGACAAAATCGGCGCAAAACTTTCCTGCATCATCGGCGATTCCGAACTTGAAGAAGGAAAAGTTAAAGTTAAAAACATGGCCACCGGCGAAGCCGAAGAAACCGAGCTTGATGAACTTATTGAATTTGTTTACGAAGCAAGGCTCGGCGACGTTTTCAGTTCGCTGGAGGATGCTGTTTGCGAAGGAGTTTCCAACCTTACTCCCCTTAACATCCCGCCTGAAATTAATTTCTGATAAATTATCCAAATCGGAGGAATATAAATGATAAACGGTTATAACCGCACCGCATATTGCGGTGAATTCAACGAAAGCCATATCGGCAAAGAAGTTGTCGTTTTCGGTTGGGCACAGAAAACCCGCGACCTCGGCAACCTTATCTTCATCGACCTTCGCGACAGAAGCGGAATTCTTCAGCTTGCCTTCGGCGACGGCACCGACAAAGAAGTTTTTGAAAAAGCAGCTTCCGTAAGAGCGGAGTTTGTTCTTGAAGCAAAAGGCGTTATCCGCAAACGCGAATCCGTCAACACCGAAATCCCCACCGGCGCAGTTGAGCTTTTTGTTACCGAACTTTTCATCCTTGCAAAAAGCCAGACTCCTCCTTTCGAAATCAGTGACAACTGCAACGCAAAAGAAGATCTTCGTCTTAAATATCGTTACCTTGACCTTCGCCGCGGCGAAATGCAGAATATCCTTATGATGCGCCACAAAATCGTAAAATCCGCCCGCGATTATTACGATGAAAACGGCTTTATGGAAATCGAAACTCCGGACCTTATCAAATCCACCCCCGAAGGCGCAAGAGACTATCTTGTTCCTTCCCGTGTTCATCCCGGTTGTTTCTATGCCCTTCCCCAGAGTCCCCAGCTTTATAAACAGCTTCTTATGATGTCCGGCTGCGACAGATATATGCAGGTTGCAAGATGCTTCCGCGACGAGGACCTTCGCGCAGACCGCCAGCCCGAATTCACCCAGATCGACATGGAGATGAGCTTTGTTGACGAAAACGACGTTATGACCATTAACGAAGGCCTTGTAAAACGCGTTTTCAAGGACGTTCTTGATTATGACGTTCCCACTCCTTTTGAAAGACTTACCTATAACGAAGCAATGGCAAGATTCGGTTCCGATAAACCGGATACCCGTTTCGGTCTTGAAATCTGCGATCTTTCCGACCTCCTCACCAACTGCGAATTCAAAGTATTCGCTGGCGCACTTGAAAAAGGTTCCGTCCGCGCAATCAACGCAAAAGGCGCAGCTTCCGTTTTCACCAGAAAAGAAATCGATAAACTTGTTGAAGTTGTAAAACTTTATAAAGCAAAAGGTCTGGCCTGGACCAGACTTACTCCTGACGGCGAAACCTCCAGCTATGAAAAATTCCTTACCGAGGAAGAAAAACTTGCTATCCGCGAAAGACTTGGCGCAGAAACCGGCGACGTTCTTTTCATCGTTGCGGACAGCAGAAACGATATCGTATTCGATTCCCTCGGCGCACTCCGTCTTGAACTTGGAAAGCGCCTTGACCTTATTCCCAAAGGCACCTATAACTTCCTTTGGGTAACCGATTTCCCGCTTTTCGAGTGGAGTGACGAAGAAAACCGCTGGATGGCAAAACACCATCCCTTCACCTGCCCCAGACCCGGCGATGAAGACAAACTTATGTCCGACCCCGGCGATTGCTACGCAAGAGCCTACGATATGGTACTTAACGGCTGCGAACTCGGCGGCGGTTCCATCCGTATCAGCGATACCGAAATCCAGGATAAAATGCTCCAGGCTCTCGGCCTTTCCGAAGAAGTTGCCCAGGCTCGCTTCGGCTTCCTTCTCGATGCTGAAAAATACGGTGTTCCGCCTCACGGCGGAATGGCTTTCGGCCTTGACAGAATGGTCATGCTCATGCTCGACCGTCCTTCCATCCGCGACGTTATCGCATTCCCGAAGGTTCAGACCGCAAGTGAACTTATGACCCAATGTCCCACCGAGGTTGACCAGAAAAACCTTGACGAGCTTCACATTGCCGTTGTTAAAAACGAAGAATAATCGAAAAAACAAGGGCGTTTCAGCTTTCTGAAACGCCTTTTGTAATACATTTTGGAGATTTTTATGAAAAAATATGTTCTTTTTGACCTTGACGGAACTTTAAACGACCCCTACGAAGGCATTACAAACTGCATAAAATATGCCCTTTCCTCCGTTGGAATTGAGGAAAACGACCCGCAGAAATTAAGAAGCTATATTGGTCCGCCCCTTCGGGATACCTTTGCAAAATACGGTTTTGATGAAGAAAAATGCGAGGAACTTGTTGCAAAATACCGCGAAAAATTCCTTGTTACCGGAATCCACCAGAACGTTACATACGAAGGAATCCACGAGATGCTCAAAACTCTTTTTGAGCACGGGTGCAAAATTGCTCTTGCTTCCTGCAAGCCCGAAGGCGCCTGTAAGATAATTCTTGAGGAAACCGGCATGCTCAAATACTTCGAAACCGTCTGCGGCGCGACCCTTGATAAAACTCTTGATACAAAACCTGCGATAATCGGGGTTGCTTTAAAACGCCTCGGAGTTTCCGAGAACGAGCTTGCGCACGTATATATGGTCGGTGACCGTGATATGGATATGCTCGGTGCTCACGAAAACGGCGTTCACGCCGTCGGCGCGCTTTACGGCTACGGCGGAAAAGAAGAACTTACCGGAGCCGGCGCGGATTATCTTATTGAAAACCCGCTTGAACTTATCGAAATTGTTTTGGGAAAGGAATGAACGTTATGGATGTAAACGTAGCTTTTACCGAAGAAAAACGCGCGGAAAGAACCATGGAGGCTCTTCGTTCCAACAGAATGGAAGCTTATTTTGTAAAAACTTCCGAGGAAGCGGTTGCGCTTGTTAAAGAGCTCATACCGGAAGGTTCCGTTTGCCGGGTCGGCGGTTCCAGAACTTTGCACGAAACCGGAATAATCAGCCTTCTTGAAAACGGAAATTACGATTACCGGGATTCCCACGTTGTTCCGCCGGAAGAGGTTGAAGCCGCAAGAAGAGAAGCTTTCTTCGCGGATTTTTTCCTTGCGAGCGCAAACGCAATTACCGAGGACGGGGAAATTTATAACGTTGACGGCGCCGGAACAAGGGTTGCGCCGATTATTTTCGGGCCGAAAAACGTTATTCTTGTTGCCGGAACCAACAAAATAGTCACCGATATTGCCGCCGCGGAAGACAGGCTCCGCAATCTTGCCGCACCGGCAAACGCAAAACGCCTTGGCTGCAAAACTCCCTGCGCCGAAACCGGAACATGCATGAACTGCAAATCTCCCGCAAGAATCTGCTGCAGCTATACCCTTCTCGGATATCAGCGTATTCCTAACCGCATTAAAATAATCATCGTCGGAGAACATTTGGGATATTAATTTTAAAAAAAGCCTTTATTTTAATGTCGAACCATGTTATAATAGGTGCTGATACTTTTATAACCCTATGAAAGGACGCATTTGTTTTGAAAAAAATCATTCTTTTGATCCTTTGTTTTGTTTTTGTTTTTTCCGGTTGCGAAAAACTTGAAAAAGCAGAACCTTATTATACCGAAACCAGGGAAGACGTTGTTTTCGGCACCCAATATGAATATTGCTTTACCGATGAAGGCAGCGTACGTTGTTTTTGGGAAAACAAAAGCAAGGAAAGTTTTTATTTCCACGATGTTTTTGAACTTCATGTTCTTGATGACGACGGCGAATGGTATGTTGTTTCCAAAGGCGATGAAGTAACTTTTAACACAAATTACCGCCACGGAATTGACCCGGAAAGCGAAACTTCCTCCAGATATTCCATATCTCTTTATGCCGATGAGCTTAAATCCGGAAAAACCTACCGCATTTCCACCTATTTTTATGACGATAACGGAAACAACTACCAGGTTTTTGCCGAATTCCTTTGTGATGATAAGCTTGCCGAAAAAGAAATGAGCGAAACCACCGACGGAATTTTTAACGACCGCACCGACCCCGAATCCATCGAAGGCGGCATTTTCGAAATCATTGACGAAAAAGATAACTGATTTTTAAAAAAATAAAAAAGGACGGATTTTCCGTCCTTTTTTTATTGATATCTGTTATAAAAAGTTATAAAATAAATAATTATGTTTAAATTTTGAATTTTCGGAGGCAATATGTCATTTTTAATAAAAGATAAAAACTTTTATAAAGTTTTGTTTTCAATAACGCTTCCAATTGCGGCGCAAAACTTTATCACTTTCACCGTAAGCCTTGCGGACTCGCTTATGCTCGGAAAAGTCGGCGAAATTGCCCTTTCCGGCGCAAACCTTGCCAACCAGCTTTTCTTTATCCTTATGATAATAACCTTCGGCGTAACTTCCGCCGCAATGGTTTTTGCTTCGCAATATTGGGGCAAGGACGATATTTATTCCATGAAGCGGGTAATAACGATAATGCTTCGCCTTGCGGCTTTTATAAGCCTTGTTGCTTCCGCTCTGGCAATCTGTATTCCCGAAACGGTTATGAGTTGGTATTCGGACGACCTTGAGGTTATTGAAGCCGGCGCAAGCTACCTTAGGATAATCGGCTGGGCCTATCCTTTTTATTCAATTACCAACGCAATGGCTTCGGTTTTGCGTTCCGCCCACGTTGTAAAAATTTCCATAGTAATCTATCTTTCTTCCCTTATTGTAAACGTTTCCCTCAACTGGGTCCTTATCTTCGGAAACCTTGGCGCGCCGGAACTTGGAATCCGCGGCGCCGCCATTGCCACCGCCGTTGCAAGGGTTGTTGAATTTATTATTCTTCTTATCTATCTTGCTTTCTTTGAAAAGAAAATCCATTATACCTTCCGGGATCTTTTTGTTCCGGTAAGGGATTATCTCGGCGCATTTTTAAAAACCGGCGTGCCCGTTGTTCTTAACGAAGCTATATGGAGCATCGGAACTTCCGCGCTTTCCATGATAATCGGCCACATCAGCACCGAATTTGTTTCCGCAAACAGCATTGCAAACATAATCTGGCAATGCGTCTGGGTCGTTGTTTCCGGAATGGGCAACGCAACTTCCGTTGTTATCGGAAACTCCATCGGAAGAGGCGAAAACAAGGAAATTATCCTTAACAAAGCAAAAACCATTGTTCTTATTTCCGCGATTATGGGCGTTATTTCCGCCTTTTTGCTTATGATAATCCGCGGACCGGTTATAAATTTTTACGAAGTTTCCGCGGAAACAAAGGCTCTTGCCTATGACCTTATCGTTTCCTATGCGATTATAATTGTTTTCCAGTCCATGTCCGTTCAGTACGTTGTCGGAATTTTCCGCGGCGGCGGCGACACAAAAACCGCAATGTTCGTGGACGTTTTTTTCCTTTGGACCGTTGCAATTCCCCTTGGAGCGTTAGTCGGGCTTGTTCTTGGCTGGGCGCCGCCGTTTGTTTATATAATGCTTCGTTCCGATGAATTCTTAAAGAACATCATGAGCTTTATCCGTTTAAGAAGCGGAAAATGGATCCGCGACATAACCGTTCACCCAATCGAAGAAAATTAAATAAAAACCGGGCGTCCGCGAAGCGGACGCTTTTTTCTTTTTCTATTGAAAAAACCTTTTGGATTTGGCATAATTAATAGGAAAAGGAGGCGGACCAAAATTGGCGTATTTTGTTACGTTTTTTGCTTTTATAATGCTTTTTTCCGCCTTTTGCGCGGCGTTTATCCCTTTGAAAATTTCGGTTGTTTTTGCATTTTGCCTTATTCTCGGAAGCTTTGGATTTTTTCTTTTCGGCAAAAAATACCGCAAAATTTCCGCGCTTTTGCTTTCTTCCGCAATCGGTTTCGCAATCGTTTCCGCAAATATCTTTTTCGGTTTTTACCCCGCCCTCGGTCTTGACGGAGTTTCCGCCGAGATTACCGGAACGGTTACCGAAGTTTCCGCCAAAGGCGGAAACCCTGTTTTTAAAATAAAAACCGATTCCGTTGATGCCGAAGGCGCGGCGCAAAAAATCACCGTTCTTGTTTCCGGATGGGACGAAAATTTTGCCGAACCTTACGACAAAGTTTCCTGCGAAGTAACTTTCCGCGTGCAAAACGAAGATGAATTCAGCGAAATCCTTGCAGACTGCTCCGGAAAAATAAAAATTTACGCCTACACAAATTCGCCCATTGAGGTAACCGGAAAAGACCGTTCTTCTTTCGGATTTTATATAAACTCCGTCCGGGAAAAAATTTCTTCCGTTATTTATAAATTCTTTTTCGATTGGCACGCGCCTTTTACCGAACAGCTTCTGATTGGAACAAGGGGCGAACTTGACACCGAAATTACAAGCGCTTTCCGCAAAAGCGGAATGAGCCATATCCTTGCCGTTTCCGGAATGCACATGGTTATAATAGTTGACCTTCTGGAAAAGCTTTTTAAATTTCTTCGGCTTAAAAACTTTTCCAAAAACGCAAAATCCGCTTTCCTGATTGTTTTTATCATATTTTATATGTTTCTTTGCGGGCTTGGAATGTCGGTTTTGCGCTCCGGTTTTATGCTTATTTTTCATTATCTTACCAAAATTTTCTTTTCCGGTTCAAAGCCGGTGGAAAACCTTGGCGCCGCAATAATCGTAATTCTTTTGTTAGATCCGTTTGCCGCCTGCGACGTTGGTTTTTTAATGTCCGTTTTTTCCTGCGGCGCCATTGTTATTTTTGCGCCGCCTTTTAAAGCATTTATAATTAAAATTCTTAAGGCGGAGGAAAATTCCTTTGTAAAATATCTTGCGGAAAGTTTTTGCGTAAGCACCGTTGCTTTTCTTTCCGTCCTTCCTGTTTCCGCGGTTGTTTTTGAAAAAGTTTCTTTGGTTTCGCCTTTTTCAAACCTTTTTGCCGGATTTTTTACCCAATACTCGATTATTTTTGGAATAGCAACTGTTTTTCTCGGGCTTTTTCCCTTCCTTGGTTTTGCCGCCGCCGGAACGGCCTTTGCCGCTTCCCTATGCGAAAAGGCGCTTTTTATGATTGCCGAATTTTTCTCCGGCTTTACCTTTTCCTATATCGATGTTTCGGAAAGCTGGTTTTACATCTGGCTTTTCGGCGCGGCGGTTTTGGTTTTTGTTCCGATTATTGTTCTTAAAAATCTAAAACTTATAAAACATTCCGTTCTGGCCGCGGTTTTTGTCCTTGTTTTCGGCCTTTTTCTGGATTTTGTTTTCTTTTCCGGCGTTGCGGAAATAAAAGTAACCGCCCTTGAGCACGGAACCGCAATTTCGTGCTCAAAAGGAAAAGATTCCGTGCTCATTGCAAACAAGGCCGAAAGCGGCGACGTTTTTAACCTTCATTTTCCGAATTCCGGTTTTAAAACTGTTATAAGTTTAAACCCTCTTGCGGATTCCGCCGAATACGCAATAGTTGATTCGGCAAACCCCGAAAAAGCTTTTTTAAGCGGGGAAGATTCCATCGGAAGATTTGAATTTTCCGAAAAGGTTTCCGAAGGAAGTTTTTGTTTTTCCGAAGATGCTTATGTAAAAATTCTTCCCGGTTCCGCCGTGGCTTTTGAGATAAATGGCGTTCGCCTTCTATACATTTTTTCAGAATGTGATATAATGGATATGGAACCGAAGTTCAGGAAGGCGGATATCGTTATTCTTGACGGTGTTTCGCCGGAAGATTTTTCTGTTCTTCGGTGCGATTATCTTGTTCTTCGCAAACTTGGCGGTTATTACAGCGGAACAAACGAAATAATAACCCTTAAAAACGGGGAAGCAAGCTTTTTCGCTTTTGACGGAATTTTAAAGAAAGGAAGCGTTGCCGGATGATTTTTAAAGATATGGAAGAAGTTCGCCGCCATCTGAGAATCGGCGTTCCGCTGCCATGCTATTTCATCGGCGGCAGCGACGACCAGCGCAAGCGCACCATTCTTAACAAAATCGTTTCCATGACCACCGAGGGCGGAACGGGTTTTGATACCCACCGTTTTTCCGGAAATGTTTCCGCGGATACCGTTGGGGATGCCGCGTTCGAAATTACCTTCGGCGGCGGAAGAAGATGCGTTATCTGCGAGGATCTTCCTTTTGGAAGCATGGGCGAAAACGAATTTAAAAAATTTGAACAGCTTGTTACCGAAGTTTCGGAAATGGGCGGTTCCACCGTTCTTGTTTTTGCGTTTTTTTCTTTGGAAACCGAACCGAAAAAGGATTCCAAATCCAAAAGCGAAAGCAAAACCGGAAAGAAAAACCGTATCGAATCCCTTAAAAAACTTATCGACAAATCCGAAGGCGGCGTTATAAAATGCGAAACGCCCACCGCCGCCGAACTTTGCACCATTATCGAAAAAACCTGTGCAAAATATAAATGCAGCATCCACCGGGACCTTTGCGCCTATATGGTGGAACGCTGCGGAAGCGATTCCGCCCTTTTGATGAACGAAGCCCGGAAGGTTGCGGAATATCGCGGCACCGGAATTATCACAAAGGCGGATATCGACCTTATGACCTGCGCGACCCCGGACGCAAAGGTTTTTGACCTTTCGGCAAAAATTTCCGCAAAAGACCGTTCCGGCGCTTTTTCGGTTCTTCAGGAACTTAGGGAAATGGGCGAATCCGCCCCGCTTATCCTTAATATTCTTTCCGGAATGTATATTGATATGTTCCGGGCAAAAGCCGCCCGTTCCTCCGGAAAAACAAAATTTGATATTGCGGCGGATTTCCCAAAAAGCTACCCCAAACCCCGCCAGTTCCTTATTGATAAGGCGCTGACCGCCCAGAGCAGATATTCCTTTGAAGCGCTTCTGGAATGCATCAACACCCTTCTTGATGCGGAACAGCGCATGAAAAGCACCGGCGGAAACGCGGACATAATTCTTGACGAAACCGTTGCAAAACTTTTCTCCATAAAATAACGGAGGATTCATGGAAAATTCACAAAAACGTATTAAAATAAAGGAAACCATTGTTGTTGAAGGAAAATATGACAAAATCCGCCTTGCGCCGCTTTTTGATGCAAACATAATCGAGCTTGGCGGATTTCGGATTTACAACAACAAGGACCGCCTTGCGCTTATCCGCAGAATTGCCGAAAAAAACGGAATAATAATCCTTACGGATTCGGATTCCGCGGGTTTTCGCCTCCGGCACTATCTTTCCTCCGCCGTTCCGAAAGCGAATATAAAAAACGTTTTTATCCCAAACGTTTCCGGAAAAGAAAAACGCAAGGCAAAACCCGGCAAGGAAAATCTTATCGGGGTCGAGGGAATGACCACCGACGTTTTGCTTTCCGCCTTTAAAAAAGCCGGAATTGACCCGGAAAGCGGAAATTCCGAAAGGACCGAACCTTTTCGCAAAACTTTCCTTTTTGAAATCGGTCTTTCCGGAAAAACAAATTCTTCCGAAATCCGGAGAAAAATCTGTGAATATTTTTCCCTTCCGAAAATGCTTTCCGCAAATTCCCTTGCGGAAATTTTACCGATAATCACAACCGAAGCGGAACTTGTTTCCGTTATTGAAAAAATCAAAGAAAACTGAAAGGAGGCGCCACCGAAAAAATGGGATTCAACAGCCTTACATTTTTATATCTTTTTCTGCCGGCGGCGCTTATTCTTTTTAACATAGCCCCGAAAAAACTTAAAAACTCCGTTGTTGCCGCTGTTTCCCTTGGGTTCATCGGTTTTTCCCAACCGGAAAATTTTGTTTTTTTCCTTGCGGATATAATCCTTTTGTTCATCCTTTCGAAGGCGATGTCCGCGAATTTTGAAAAGGCGAAAATAAAAAGGGCTCTTCTTGTTTTTGCAATAGCGTTCAACGCGGCGGTAATAATTGTTTTTTCCGTTTCCAACCAGCTTTCCGGCGGTTTTTCGCCTTTTGCGGCAATGGTAATTTCCTTCACCGCCATAGGATATTTTGTTGATTTTTATAAAGGCGAAGCGGAAGAATTTTCTTCCTTTTCGGATTTTGTCGTTTTCCTTGCGTTTTTCGGAAAACTTTCAAGGGGTCCTCTTATAAGGGCAAAAAACCTTAAATTTCTTCCAAGCAGCGAAAAATTTTCCCTTTCCGAAACCGGAAACGGCCTTTATTTCTTCATCCGCGGCCTTGGAAAATACGTTGTTCTTGCTCTTCCCCTTGCAAAGCTTCACGAAAACCTTCTGGCATCAAATTCCGAGGAAATTTCCGTAATCGGCGCATGGCTTGATATGGTCGTTTTTTCCATGATGATTTTTTTCGATCTTTCCGGCTTTTGCGATATGGCAAGAGGCCTTGGAAGATGTTTTGGAATGGATCTTCCGCAAAACTTTTATTTCCCGTTCCAAAGCCCTTCCGTTTCGGATTTTCTCGACCGTTTTAACATGACCGTAACCGGATTTTTCCGCCACTACGTTTACGACGTTTTAAGAAACGATAAAAATTCCCGGCCGCAGTTTATTGTTAACACCGTTCTTATTTCCATGCTTTGCGGAATCTGGTTCGGAATAGAAATGAACTTCATCATCTGGGGAATTTACATTGCGGTTTTTGTTATAATCGAAGAACTTTTCCTTAACCGCCTTCTTAAAAAAATCCCCGTTACCTTCACAAGAATTTACACCTTTGCGGTAACAATGTTTTCGATGGTGATTTTTTCCTCTTCCGAAACCGGCTTTTTCCTTACTTCTTTTAAAGCCATGTTCGGAATAGATGTTCCGATAATCACCGACGGAACGTCCTATATTGTTTCACAAAACGTCCTTTTGCTTATGGTCGGCGCGTTCTTCATGCTGAGCCTTTTCAGCATGTTTATAAACTATCTCCGTAAAAAATCTCCGGCGCTTTACAGCACCGTTGCCGTTTTGGAAAGCGCGCTTTTGATTATCTTTATAACGGCGGAACTTATCTGATATTTTTATTTTGTTTTTTGGAAAGGAGGTTTTTGCCGATGAAAAAACTGGCCGCATTTCTTATAGTTGCGATGGTGCTCACCATGAGCACGGCCATGCTCAAGAACATTTTTTCGGCGGAAAAACCTTTTCTGGAAGAACTTTCTTTCGAAGAAATTGAGCATACCCTTTCCGAAAACGTTCCGTTCCGGGAGGAATTTTCCGGACTTATGGACACCATCCGCTATTTTTCCGGCGTAAGGCATTTCGAAGATATTTATATCGGAAGCGAAGGAAGCCTTCTTCTTGATATCAAAAAGCCCACTTCCCGAATTTTTTCTTCCGCAAAGAACTATATTCTCGGTTTTTCGGAAAAAAATCAGATAAGGCCCTATGTTATGCTCATTCCTTCCGCCTCGGTAATTCTTCAGCAGGAAATCGACAATTTTTCCGGAAAAGATATTTATAACCAGCGAAACATGATAAACAACATGTATTCGGAATTTGAAGGAAAGGTCCGCACCACCGATATTTATCAGACTCTTTATGACCACCGGGGCGAATATATTTTTTACCATACGGAAAACCTTCCCACTTCCCTCGGCGGATATTATATTTACGGCGAACTTTGCAACCGCCTTGGAATTGAACAGAACAAAATGGATTCCTTTTCCGCAATTTACGCCGCCCACGGTTTTTACGGAAGCCTTGCAACGGATTTTTTAAAGCAATATTCCTCCCCGGATTTTATTTCGTTTTATGAGCACGAAAAAAACAAGAATGTTATTCTTGAGCACCGGAAAAACGACGGTTCCGTAAGAATTTCGGAAAGCCTTTTTGTTTTTAACGAAAACAATTTTACGGACAAAACGGATATGATCTTCGGCGGAATTTCGCCGGTTATGGAAATAACTTCCCCGGAAAGCATCGGCGAACGGAAATCCATTTTAATCTTCGGGGACGAAAGCGCGAAAAGCTGGCTTCCGTTCCTTGTTACAAATTTTGAAAGGATAACTTTTGTTGAGCTTAACCTTGCGGAAGAAAAACTTCTTTCAAGAATTTCCGTTTCGGATTACGACCATGTTCTTTTTGCTTACAGCACCTCCGCTTTTGTTTCCGGAATAGATTTTGAAAAACTTGAATTTATCGGATAAAAAAATCCCCGACCGGAAAGGTCGGGGATTTTTTATTCAACTGAAAAATATCAGAAATTATTCTTCGTTTTTCATTTTTGCGAAGCATTCGCTGCAATAAACAGGGCGATCTTCTCTGGGTTTGAAGGGAACTTTTGCTTCGCATCCGCAGGCTGCACAAGTGGTGGTGTACATTTCCTTCTGGGTTTTGATTTTGTTCTTGCGTGCATCACGGCATTCTTTGCAGCGCTGGGGTTCATTTACAAATCCGCGTTCTGCATAGAATTCCTGTTCTCCTGCGGTGAAGGTGAATTCTTTTCCGCATTCTTTGCACACTAAGGTTTTGTCTTCGTACATGTTTTTACCTCTTCTTTTTGAATAAATGTATTTGCCCTTGGTTCACCACAACCGCTTAAAAAAGAGACGTTGCCTGATTGCCACGGAGCATTCGTATATCCAGCCAAAAGGCCGCATACCAAAAATAATTATTTTTCCAAAGCACCGCTGCTTCGGAGTTTTTTGCGAATTCGGGAAAGAGCGTTTGAAACAGATTTTTCCGTTTTGCAAAGCTTTTCGCCGATCTTACGATATGAATATCCGGCAAGATAAAGCTTCAATACCTCAAATTCAAAATCGGAAAGAACGTTCGCAATACGTTTTTTTATGTCATAAAAAGCTTCTTTTTCTATCCATTCGGATTCCGGTCCTTTTTCGGACAAGATATCGATATCATCT
>JAFXBK010000007.1 GCA_017521825.1 Oscillospiraceae bacterium | reverse complement strand
TTTTATTTGACGGCTTGAACACCTGTCATTATATCAGAAAGCTGATGTCTTTTTTCTGTAAGTTTGGAAACTCACCCGCATAGCGGGTGGTTTGTTGTACCCGAAACGGTAAAGCGTTTCGGGTACATGCTAATAGCATAATAAAAAAGGCGGGAATTTTTCCCGCCATAGGTTTTGAATTATTCAATTTTTGTAAAATCATAGAACCTTTCGCCTTTTTCAAAAAGCTCAAGGGCAAGCATCGCCTGCATACACTGGTCGGTTGCCATGGGGTCCTTCGCCATTCCGAGAGTATGGCAGAAAGCTCCGTCGCCAAGGTAATACTGCATAAAATAGGAACCTATCCAGCCGCCTTCCTTAATAAAGCGTTCATCAGTGCGGATATCGATTCCGATGGAAGAAAGGGCGATTATAACCTGGGCGGTGGTCTGAACATTTTCGCCCTCCCAGGCGAAAAATCCGCCGTTTTCCTGCTGAACCTTTGAAAGATGATCTACCGCCCGGTCAACCGCGGCGGTTATTTTTTCGTCTTTTCCGTAATAGGGCGCAAAAGCCTGGATAACCTGGGCGGTTATATCAACGTCCGGTTCTTCGCCCTGCAAAGCCCAGCCGCCGCAGTCATATTCTTCCGAAAGGATATGTTCGATGAATTTTTCTCTCTCAACCTCCGGGAATTCATATCCGGCGGAATCAAGAGAAATCAGCGCAAAAATGCTTCCGGGGATACCCTGGTTTGTAACAAAATCAAAATCGGAATGGTGTGCAAAAAGGTTATAACCGTTAACGTTTGTCGGGTCTTTTCCGATTGCGGTAACGGTAAGCGCCGCCCTTGAATAGTTGCTGTGTTTTGTGTTTGTAAGAACTCCGGAATTTTCCTCAAGGGTTTTGCAAAGGTTTTCGTAATAGGTTTCGTAAAAGCCTTCCGGAACTTTTGCACCGCTTCTTTTCGCAACCATAACCGACCATTCCCCGGCAATACTGCTGTGGCCGGGATTCGGCGCGTTTTCGATTATGTTCGCCATTGTTTCCTCCATAACGGCGGAAAAATCGTAATCCGTTCCGATTTTTTCGGCACCGCAACCGGAAAACAAAAGTACAAATATTAAAACGAAAGACAGAAGTTTTTTCATACAAAACATTTCCCCTTTCTAAAACAAATCTTTTTTTCATAGATTTATGATATCACATAACGCGCTTTACATCAAGGCGCGATTTGTTCCAAACTTGCGGAATGGGGTTGATGCTTTTTGACCAAACAAAATTTTTTAACCGGACTTTGCGCCGCGGCACTTTGCGTGATTCTTCTTTTAAACGGCGAACAATTAAGCGAAGGAATCCGGAAAGGTTTAAACCTTTGTTCCTTTTCGGTTATTCCGGCGCTTTTTCCGTTTATGGCGCTTTCGGTTTTTATTTGCAAAAGCAGGGCAGCGGATTTTTTTGCTGCGCTTTTAAAACCGGTTTCGCGGTTTTTAAAAATTCCGGAAAACTGTGCCGGGGTTCTTGTTGCGGCAATTTTCGGCGGATATCCTGCGGCGGCAAAATGCATAAGCGATTGCGTTCTGGAAGGGAAACTTGACCGAAAAACCGGCGCAAAAATGCTTTGTTATTCGGTAAACGCAGGTCCTTCCTTCCTTATCGGTGCGGTTGGAACAGGCGTTTTCGGAAGTTTAAAAATCGGTTTTTTACTTTTTGCGGCGCAGTTTTTATCCTCTTTTATAATTGCGGCGGCGCTTTCGGCCTTTTCAAAAAAGCCGGAAAATTTTTATCCTGCGGCGGATTTTCCGAGGAAAAGCAACGCCGCCTGCGCGGTGGAATCCGTTATTTCCGCGGCGGAAAGTTGTTTTCGGATGTGCGCGTTTATTGTAATTGCCTGCGGAGTTATGGAAATTGTTTTTGAAAAACCTTATTTTTCGGATTTTTTCCCGCCTTTTGGAAAAGCGTTTTTTTCCGGATTTTTTGAAGTTACCTCCGGCGTTTTTTCCTGCGGAAAAATCGGCGGTTTTTCCGGAATAATAGCCGCCGGAGCCATTGCCTCCTTTTCCGGAATTTCGGTTATTCTTCAGGTTGCGGCGGTTACGGAAGAAAGCAGAATTCCGCTTCTGCCTTTTGTTGTTTCGCGCTTTTTCCACGCCGGAATAACCGCCGGCCTTCTTGGAATTTTTCTTTTGTTTTTCGGCGGAGAGGTTTCCGCATTTTCCGTCAAGGGCGGAATTTATGAAGGGGTTCTTTCCGCTTCCGCCCCGGCGGCGGTAAGCCTTCTTTGCATGGCTTCGCTTTTTCTTCTTTCCGTTGTTCCGCCAAAAAGCGAAAAAGAACCGCTTTTCAGTCGGATTTGGAATAAATTTAATACTTTTTGGCATAGCCAAACATAAAAATATATGATATTATTAATATAAATAAATTTCCCGAAACGGAGGAAATTCTTTTATGTTTGACAAAAAATTTTTTGATAAAAACATTGAGCCAAGATGCGAATATTGTTCCGGCGGCTACCTTTCCGCCGACGGAAAAAATGTTCTTTGTAAGAAAAAAGGCATTGTTGAAAAAGGCTTCCACTGCCGCTCCTTTGATTACGACCCGCTTTTAAGAGTTCCGCGTTCAAAAGCGCCGGAACTTCCGACCTTTGACCCGGAGGAATTTAAAATTTGAAAAAGTTAGCTTCTTTAATTTTGGCTTTTGCCGCTGTTTTCATTGTTTCTGTAACGGCTTTTGCCGCGGGAAGTCCCTTTTTTGAACTTCCGGAGGCAAAACTTTTTTCCGTTTCTTCCGAAGGCGGAGTTTCGCCGGAAGAAATTTATTCCTACGGCCTTGAAAAAGGTTTTAACGGCGTCCTTCTCGATTTAAGAGAAAGCGATTCCATGGATTTTTATACGGACTGCATCAGCGCCGCCAACGGAATTGAATATTTTGAATTTTACGTTCTTGTGAACGAAAGCCATCTTAATAAATTCAAACCCGGATGTTACCTTGTTTTTTCCGAAGGAATTTCCGAAGAAGCCATCGCGGAATATTCCGAAGCTTCCGGAAGCGAATGTCTTTCCTTCCTTGTTCCGTTCGGCGATGAAAAATCCCTTGAAACCGCTAAATATTTTTATGAAAAAGGATATTTCAAAAACCTTTTTGTGGAAAACCTTCTTTCCTGCCATTCGGAATACGGATACGAGGAATATCTTCTTGAAGTTGCAAAAGAATTTCCCGAAGCAAGAATTATTACCGTAAACAGCCTTAAAAAAGTTCTTGCTCCTTCCGCAAAGGGCGATTTTTATTCCGACCCCTTTGAAATAAACAACCAGTTCCTTTTTAACAAACTTAACGGTTTTGGTTTTTGCGTTTCCGATTATTCCGAACTTATAAGGAACATCGGCGGAAGGGCGGATTTTTTGACCGCATATTTTGACAGCAACCTTCTTGATGAATATGCGGATTTTTCCTTCCCGCAAAAGCTTTCCGTAACAAGGCCCACCGGTTCAAAAATCAGCGTTGCAACGGATAAATATACTATCTTCGGAACTTCCGACCCGGAAAAGCCACTTTATATGAACGGCGAAGAAGTTGAACGCATCAGCAAAGGCGGACTTTTTGCCGTTATGGTGGATTCGAGCAAAAAAGGAAAAACCTATACCTTCAGCCAGGGAAGCGATTCCGTTTCCGTAACAGTTAAAAAGGATTCCGGTTCCGGCGGAAGCGGAACCACAAAAAAACTTACCTCTTGCTTCCCTTCCGGTTCGGAAATTGTTACAAAGGAAAATAATTCCGTTAAGCTTTCCTGCGTCGGCCCTTCCGGCGGTTATGTAACCGCAAAAATCGGCGAAAAAAACGTTGTTTTAAAACAGGTTGCCTATGCGGACACCAGCGTTCCCGCAAGGTTTTCCGCCGAAATCAACCTTCCCGGAGATTTTTCCGAAAACGAAGTAACGGAAATCGGAAAAATTACCTATTACCTTTCCTACGGCGGAAAAAACACGGAATATGAAAGCTCCGCATCCCTTTATTACATCGGCGAAAACGCGGATTTTGCGGTTCGGGCAAGCACCGAACTTGCCGGGGTTGAAAAAGGCGATTTTGATGACGGAAATTATATCACCACCCTTCGCACCGGATGCGTTGATTATGTTTCCGAAGTTTCGGAAAACGGTTGGTATAAAGTTTCCGCCGGCGGATTTATCAAGCCTTCCCAATGCGAAATTATAACCGGCAAAACGGATATAACCGCTTCGGTTTCTTCCGCAACCCGCGAAATCGGCGAAAATTACGAAAAACTTGTTCTTAAATGTTCAAATCTTCCCGCTTTTATCGGAAAAATCAGCGGAAAAGTTTTTTCCATAACCCTTCTTAATACAAATTGGAGCGATTTTTCCTCCACCGATATGGAATCGGAACTTATGTACCGCATAAACCCGGTGGATAACGGCGACGAAAGCGTTACGGTAAACTTTTATTCCAAAGTTCCTCTTTGGGGCTGGGACGTTTTTACCGACCCGGAAAACGGAACTTTTTCCGTTGTTCTTAAAGGAGCTCCGAAATTTTCCGAAAACCCGGCGAAACCCCTTTCCGGAATTACGGTTGCGGTCTGTTCCGGCCATGGCGGCGGCGACCCGGGCGCTCTCAGCGTTGTTGGGGAAGGCGGAGTTTATGAATCCGAAATAAACCTTGCCAACACCCTTGCCATTGCGGAATCCCTTGAAAACCTTGGAGCAAAAATCGTTCTTATTGTTGCGGAGGATGAAAAACTTGATTCTTACCAAAGAACCGACCCCGCAAGATACGCCTATTCCGACGTTTATATCTGCTGCCACGCAAACTCCGTTGCGGAAAACGCCGCCGCGAACCTTTGGTGCGGAACCTACGTTTACTACCATTATGACCACAGCGCGGATTTTGCAAAGCGCCTTTGCGATTACATAAGCGCTTCCACAAACCGCGATAACGAAGGCGCCGAAGCCGGTTATTATTCCGTAACAAGGCTTACTATGTGCCCTGCGGTTATGCTTGAAGTTGGGTTTGTTTCCAACCCGAAGGAACTTGAAAGTCTTATTGATCCCATCGACATCCAGAAAACCGCTTTTGCCGTTACAAAAGCGGTTATGGAAATTTGCGATAACTGAACAAAAAATCCCTGCGGAAATCCGCAGGGATTTTTTTGCTTTAAATCTTATAGGTAAAAATTTTATAAAGGCTTTTTGCAAATTTTCCGGCAAACATCTTTTTAAAAAACGCCTTTTCAAAACCGGAAAGTTCATTTATCTTTTCCGCCGGAGCCATTTCCATCTCCCCGGAAAAACCGATTTTTTCCGTAACAAAAACCGAAGGTTCATCAATTCCGAAGGAGGGCGAAGCTTCCACATCCTGAATCGGGTTTTTGATTTTGCTGGCTTTCACCGCCTTTTTGGTGTAAACGTCCATTATAATTTCCGCATTAGGGAATTTTTCGGAAGTTGCGGCGAAAAGATTTTTGATAATTTCTTCCGAAAGATACATGCTTATGCCTTCGAGGACGATTACTGCGTTTTCAAAATCCGGAAGGGAATTAATCCAGCCGGTTTCGGAGGCGGAAGCGCCAAGCATTTTATATTTTTCCGTTTCGGAAAAATATTCCCGGCGAATTTCGATAACTTCCGGAAAATCCACGTCGAACCATTTTCCAAAGGGTTTTTTTACCCTTTCTATCCTTGAATCAAGGCCGCAGCCGATATGAAGAACAAGGCTTTCCGGTTTTCCGGAAAGTTTTTCGGAAAGCCAATTATCAATTACCGAGGCGCGCATTCCCATAAAATAGGCGAGCCATTTTGATTTACTTTTTCCGCCGAGAGGAAATTTTTCCTTTTCCCAGATTTCCTCGGCTTTTTTATCGGAAAGGATAATTCCCTTTTTGCTTACAAAGGACTTTCCGTAAAGGGGAATATAAAGAGTTTTGCTTTCGTTTTTCATCATTTGTAGTACATATAAAGCTGGCATTTTATCATGCCGTTATAGAGTTTTCTGCGTTTATCCGCTTTTTTTCCGAAAAGGCTTTCGAATTCATCGTGGGGAGAGATTATATTAAAGCTTCTTCCCTCTTCCATGGTAAGAACTTTTCCGAGGGCTCGGTAAAGTTCTTCTGCTTCTTTGATATCAAGAAGTCTTTCGCCGTAGGGCGGGTTACAAAGGACAATAAGTTTTTTCTCCGCCTCCGGGAAAACAAAGTCCTTCATGTTGCGCTGTTCAAAATGGAGCTTTGAACCGACCCCGGCGTTGTTCGCGTTTTCTATGGAAAGGCGAACCGCTTCCGGGTCGATATCGGAACCATAGCCAACAAAGGTGGTATCGTGGCGGATTTCGTCAAGGCAGGCGCTGCGCTGGTGCTGCCAGGTTTCGGAAGGCCAGCAACCCCACTGTTCCGCGGCAAAATGGCGGTTAAGTCCGGGAGCGATGTTAAGCGCCTTCATGGCCGCTTCGATAAGAAGGGTTCCGGAACCGCACATCGGGTCGCAGACAACGCTGTCCGGATAAATTCTTGCAAGATCTACAATTCCGGCGGCGATTGTTTCCTTGATAGGCGCATCAACGGAGTTTTTGCGGTAGCCGCGCTTGTGAAGACCGGTACCGGAAGTATCGAGCATAAGGCGGACTTTATCTTTAAGAATCATAAACTGAACCTGGATAGTTGCGCCGGTTTCGTCAAACCAGCTTTGGTGGTAAACGCCCTCAAGGTGCTTGCAGATTGCCTTTTTAATTATGGACTGGCAGTCGGACATGCTGTAAAGCTGGCTTCGGACGGTTCTTCCCTTTACCGGGAAGGCATCTTTTCTTCCGATAAACTCTTCCCAGGGCGCGGCAAGGGTTCCCTGGAAAAGTTCCTCGTAGCTTCTTGCTTCAAATTCCGCAACAACTATCTGAACTCTTTCCGCGGTTCTTAAGCGAAGGTTTGCCGCGGCGGCATCCTCAAAAGTTCCTTCAAAAGAAACTCTTCCGTCCTCCGCAACAATATTCTGTGCGCCCATGCGCTTCATTTCGCCGGCAAGCACGCTTTCAAGTCCCAGAAGGCAGGGACAGGATATTTTTAATTTTTCCACAAAATTTCTCCTAACTTTTAAAAATTCTGACCGGAATTTTTCCGGTCAGAAAACGGGTTTATAACATATTTTTTATCGCTTTAAGAAGGCTCCTTACCCCTTCGGCAAAACTCTGGCGCTTTGGTTTTTTTCTTATCGCCGTAACCGGACGGCGGATTATCTGGGTTTGAGCTTGCCTTGGCGGAGGGCTTTTTTCTCCGCCGCTTTTAACCTTTTCGGAAACGATTACCGAAGGTTTTTGCGGCTCAGCGAAAAAAGCGTTCCTTCAGGGTTTTTGTTTTAATTTCCGTTTCGGAAACAAGGGCATCATATCTCATCTGAATTTCTTTTGCTTTATCGGTTTTTTCGTCGGAAGGAATTTTTGCTTCCTCGGCGGTTTTTCCAATATAATCAAGGCGCTGGATGAGCACCGCAAGAGAATCTTCCATAAAGGATTTTGTTTTTTCAAGCTCGGCTTTAAAGCCTTCGATCTCGTTATTGATGCCTTCCGCCGCTTCCTGAGCATCAGTAATCATGTTTTGAGCACCGACTTTTGCGGCCGCGAGCATGTGTTTTGCGGATTCTCCCGCATCGTCGATTGCGGCGTTAAGCTTGCGTTCCTTAAGAACAAAAATTTCGGCCCTGCTTGCTTCTTCCTCAAGCTTTTCTTCAAGCTGGGAATTAACTTCCTTCTGGATTGCAAGTTCCTTTTCGGCCGCTTCAAGCCTTGCGGAAACTTTTTCGTTTTCCGCTTCGATATTATCGCTGTGCTCTTTGAGCATCAGGTAATGCTGGCGAAGTTCCTCATAGGCTTCCATAATTTCGTCATATTTTGCCTGGAGTTCCTCAAGGCTGTTTTCCGCTTTGGAAAGTTTGATTTCCTTTTCGTCCAGTTCGGTTTTAAGCGAAGAAATTTCCGCTTCGGATTTTTCGTGCTCATCGGAATATTCCGTATTGATTTTATCGATATATTTAAGAACCTCTTCTTTATTAAAACCGCCGAAGGTCTGGCTTTTGAAAATTGCCTGTTCAGCCATGGAAAGATCTCTCCTTCTGATATGTATTGATAATTTATCATAACATATTTAAGAATTTTTTTATATAGTTTTAAGAAAAATATTTTAAAAATATAAAAAACGGCGGGAAATTTCCCGCCGTTTTTTTATTTTCCGCAAAGTTTAAGATATTTTTCCCAAATTTTCGGAAGTTTTTCCTTAACAAATTTTGCGTAGGCACAGTTTTCGTTTTCTATCATACGGTTTTTTGAAAGATAACGGAGAATGGAGTTATCCCAAAGAAGAAGTTCCTGGCGGGAATGCTGTTCAAAAAGATAAAGGCGGAAGCGGCCCATATCTTCCTCTTCCATAAGCCAATCATAAAGATTTGAAATTTCTTCGGCAGAAGTTACGGAAAGTTCTTTTTTCGCTTTGCAAACTGTTAAAATCTCGCCGGTTTCCTCAACTTCCTCTTCTTTTGCTTCAACGGAATAGAGCCAGCCGGTTTTGCCGACCGTCGCTTCCTTGAAAGCGTTTTCAAAAAGTTCGTGGTACTGAACGGTTCCGTCGGAACCGAAATCGCAGGGGAACCAGTTCCAGGGTTCTTCAAGGGGATTTGCAAGGCAAAAGGCGGCAATCATCTTGTTTTCGGTAAGTTTTGCGCCTTCGGCTGTTTTCAAATCGGGCGTTTTGCTTGTGAAATAATATGTCATAGGTTTTCCTCCGTTAAAGCTTTTGTTCAAGAATCGGTTTAAGGAACTGTCCGGTATAGGATTTTTCGCAGGCCGCAACCTCCTCCGGTGTTCCCGCAACAACAAGGGTACCGCCGCCGTCGCCGCCTTCCGGGCCAAGGTCGATTATATGATCCGCAACCTTGATAACGTCAAGGTTATGCTCGATGAGGATAACGGTGTTACCGCCCTCGACAAGCTTCTGGAGAACCTCTATAAGCTTATGGACGTCGGCTGTATGGAGTCCGGTGGTGGGTTCATCAAGGATATAAACGGTTTTTCCGGTGGGACGTTTTGAAAGTTCGGTTGCAAGTTTAACGCGCTGGGCTTCGCCGCCGGAAAGAGTTGTTGCCGCCTGGCCAAGGGTTACGTAACCGAGACCGACATCATTAAGAACCTCGATTTTCCGCTTGATTTTCGGGACGTTTTCGAAGAAAAGAAGCGCTTCCTCAACGGTCATATTAAGAATGTCGCTGATGTTTTTGCCTTTGTAATGAACTTCGAGAGTTTCCCGGTTATAGCGTTTTCCTTTGCAGACTTCGCAGGGAACGAAGATGTTCGGAAGGAAATGCATTTCGATTTCGATAATTCCGTCGCCTTCGCAGGCTTCGCATCTTCCTCCGCGGACATTAAAGGAATATCTTCCGGCGTTATAACCCCTTGCCTTGGATTCGGCGGTTTCCGCAAAAAGGTTGCGGATATCGGTGAAAACGCCGGTATAGGTTGCGGGGTTGGAACGGGGCGTTCTTCCGATGGGCGACTGATCTATGCAAATAACTTTATCAAGGTGTTCCTCGCCCTCAATTCCGTCGCAATGGCCGGGAATGCATTTTGCTTTATTGAGGTCACGGGCAAGGGTTTTATAAAGGATTTCGTTAACAAGGGAGCTTTTTCCGGAACCGGAAACGCCGGTTACAACAACAAATTTTCCAAGAGGGAATTCAACGTCGATGTGCTTAAGGTTATTTTCAAAAGCGCCTTTTACAACAAGTTTTTTACCGTTGCCTTCCCTTCTTTTTTCCGGAATTTCGATTTTTTTCCTTCCGGAAAGGTATGCGCCGGTGATGGATTCCGGGCAGTTCATAATATCCTCAACTGTGCCGGAACAGACGATGTTTCCGCCGTGGATTCCCGCTCCGGGACCGATATCGACGATATGGTCCGCCGCAAGCATTGTATCGGTATCATGTTCAACAACAATTACCGTGTTTCCGAGATCGCGAAGATGCTCGAGAGTTCCGATAAGCTTTTCGTTGTCGCGCTGATGGAGTCCAATGCTTGGTTCATCAAGAATATAGAGGACACCCATAAGGGAGGAACCAATCTGGGTAGCAAGGCGGATTCGCTGGGCTTCGCCGCCGGAAAGAGTTGTTGCGCTTCGGGAAAGAGTAAGATATTCAAGGCCAACGTTTTTAAGAAAGCCCAACCGCGCCTTGATTTCCTTGATTATAAGATAGGAAATCATCTGTTCCCGCTCGGTGAGCTGCATGTTTTCGACAAAATCGAGAGCATCCTTTACGGACATCTTTGTAAAATCGCTGATGTTTTTTCCGCAGACCGTTACGCCGAGGGAAATCGGTTTAAGTCTTTCGCCGTGACAATCCGGGCAATCCACCGCACGCATCTGGAGA
>JAFXBK010000068.1 GCA_017521825.1 Oscillospiraceae bacterium | reverse complement strand
TGTTTTATTAACACTCAAACTTTTCGCACGACAAAACAAAATATTTTTTCTGTAAGTTTGGAAACTCACCCGCATAGCGGGTGGTTTGTTGTACCCGAAACGCTTTACCGTTTCGGGTACATGCTAATAGCATAATAAAAAGAGCCGCCTAAAAGGGCGGCTTTATTTTATTGCACAAAGTGCCATATAAATCAGCGCTATGAAAAGAAAATAATTTTTCGTAAAAACAGCAAAATAAACAATAAAAACCGAAACCACCGCTAAAAACGAAAAAGATACGGTTTTAAAAATTTTTTCATTTTTCTGCGGAACATGTTCCTCCAGAATTGCTTTCAAAATCGAACCGCCATCCGTTGCGGAAATCGGCAAAGCTGTAAAAATTCCGATTATAAGGTTTATACAGCCGAAAAGCGGTTTCCTTAAAGCAAAAAATATTGCCGCAAGTAAAAAATTAACCAGAAAACCCGCCATGAGCACCGGAACCTTTTCCGCGGTGCTCATGTTTTCCGGCAAGGAAATATGTATTCCGAACAAAGTTACATCAATATTTTTAGGATAAATTTTTTCGCATATCAATGCCAGAAAATGCCCCAGTTCATGCAAAAGAGAAAACAAAAGCGCAAGGCAGGAAATCCCTGTTTTATCCAAAAGCAAAATCAGCGTGAGCACCGCAAAGAAAAGCGGCGAAACAAAAATTTTTGTTTTGAGCACGGTGAATTTCATCAGATTTTCAAACACTCCGCCGGGTCGATTTTTCTTCCGTCAACAATAACCTCAAAATGAAGATGGCTTCCGGTGGAACGGCCGGTGCTTCCCGCTTCGCCGATTATTTCCCCGGAATTTATAAAATCATTTTCTTTTGCGTGGATTTTTGAAAGATGGCAATATTTTGTAAAAAATTTTTCCGAATGTTTTATGATAACATATTTTCCGTAAACTCCGTCGTAACCGGTTTTAAAAACCTTTCCCGGCCAGGCCGCAAAAATCCCGCTTCCTTTGGAAGCGGCAATATCAATGCCGCTGTGGAAATCTTCTTTTTCCGAAAAAGGGTCCTTTCTATTTCCAAAAGCGGAAGTTATGTTATGACCTTCTGCGGGAAAACTCCCCGCGCAGGTTATTAAAAAGGTCGGAACCTTCTTTGGTTCGGAACTTTCCCCTTCTATATTTTCCCTGATTATTTCAATAAAAAGTTCCGCCTTATTAATCGTTTTTCTTGAAAAATCGGAAAATTTTTTGAAGCCGGAAAAATCTTTTTCCGCTCCAATAAGGGCTAAAACGCCGGTTACTCTTTCATCCAAAAGTTCCATCGTTACCGGAAAAGAAGCGGAATATATCATCATTCCGCAAAAAATCAAAATCAGAACAAAAAATTTTATAAAACCGAATTTTTTTCTTCTTTTAGTATTTTCCATAAAAATTAATCCTCCCTTTTCATAATTTAATATGAAAAGAAAGATAAAAAAATACCTTTGGCCCTGCCAAAGGTATTTTTTGTTATCCGAATATACTTTTGTTTTCTTCCCAGGATCCGGGTAATCCCTCTTCCGATTCAGATTCGGAAGAAGATTCAGATTCGGAAGAAGATTCAGATTCAGATTCGGAACCCGAAGAGCTTTCCTCTTCTTCCCATTCGGGAACAGAGGAAGATTCCTCCGGCGGTTCATAGCTGCTTTCACCGTTTGTGGATTGGCTTCCGTAGCGGTAATTTCCGTTTTTTCCGACTCCGTAAAGATAGTTGGAAATGGAATCCGCAATCGCTTCTGCTATATCCCGCTGGTAGCTGCTCTTGATGAGCTTATAATAATCGCTTTCGTTACTTACAAAACCAAGTTCGCCGAGGACCGAAGGATATTCCTGGGTTCTTGTTACAAAATAGCGTCCGATCATATCTCCCCTGTCTTTTGTTCCAAGGGCGTTTGCAACGTTGGAAGAGAAATGATCCGCAAAATTCTGGGAGAACCTTGTAAAATAGAAACATTCCGTTCCGTGACCGGTGCTCGAAGTTGCGGAGTTGCAGTGTACGCTTACGAAAATAAGCGGATCTCTTCCGGAAGCATAGGCCACCCTGTCCTCAAGGCTTGGGCGCTGGTTAACGGTATCCATCATATAAACCGTTGCGCCTCTGTCCTGGAGTTCCTGTTTAAGGTATTTACCAACCGCAAGGTTGATTTCATATTCGCCGTAATCCGAAAGGAATCCAAGCGCACCAACTCCAAGGGCGCTGTGGCCGACATCAACAACAATCGGAACACCGGAAAGGCTTGATGTTCCGGTTGGGTTATTGAAGCGGAAAACAAGGTTGTTTCCTTCGTAATATGCCGTATATCCAAGGAAACCGGATTTTGTGCTCAGCGCAAGGTTAAGGGTAGAACTGCTCCATTTTGCGGAATCAAAAAGCGGGGTGCAGTCAAGGTTAAGATTTCCCGGTGTTTCGTCCGTATAAAGGAAATCTATCGTAAACGCGCTGCTGGAATATTTGGCAACGTAGGCTACCTTCTGTTCCATTTCAAGGGTTACGTAAGTGTAACGTTTGTTTGCGGAAACGGTCATGTTTTTAATTTTGTTTCCGCCAAGTTCGCCGGAAACCGGGCTTACGTCCTTTGTATAAACCCTTTGTCCGGACTGGAGGTTATAATAGGTAAATGTTTTGGAACCTTCGACATAAACAATTTCATCGCCCACAACATAATCCCTTGTTCCTTTTGCAAGAGGATAACAGTCATAATCCGAAAGATCGTTAAGAACATTTGTGGGGAATGTTTCGGCGGATTTTGCCGTAACTTCAACAAGGCCGCCGGCCTTCGCTTTAGCGGAAACTGTTACAAAAGCAGCTTCTTTTGTTTCGGTGTTTCCTTCCCATGTACCTTTAACAACAATGTTTCCGATTCCCTGTTCTTCGCTTCCGGAAGCGGGTGCAGAAAGCATTCCGGTATAGGTTACGTAGGTGGAGTCCTGTTCTTCCTCAAAGGAATCGTCCGCTTCGGTACTTTGTTTAAGGGTTACGGTATTGGAACCAAGGGTTGCGGTAACAACGGAACCTTCGTAAGCAAGGGCCGTTACGGTAATGCTCATTCCGCCGCCGACAGTTACGTTTCCGAGCGGGGTAACTTCCTTAAGAACAAGGACGTTCCTGGTTACGTTATATGTAATTGTTTTTTCCTTATGTTCAAAAGTAAAAGTGTTTACTCCGGGCTTAAGCGCCATTGTAAGCATAAACGCACCGTTTGCGTCGCGTTTTACTTTTGTTCCATTCATAATAAGGTCAAAGTTAATATCGGAAGCACCGGCAAAAACCGCAACCGTATCATAGGTGGAATAATTGAGTTTGGAAGGTCTGGTAAGTTCAAGCTGGGTAAGAAGGAAGCTTGGGTCGATGTTTTCTGTAAGATACTGTATAAGCGCATCCGTGGACTGCTTCGGGTTTTTCTGAAGCGCCGCAAGGGAATCGAAAACGCTTCCTTTAAAACCGCTTAACTTTTCCGCAAAAATTACCTGGTCGGAAAGTTCCGCCGGGTCTTCCCAGCCTTTTTCATCCGTGCAGGCTTTTGTTGCAAACTGGAAAACATAAAGAGGAACATCTTCCGGAACAACGCCGTTCCACCATTCCATATAATCCGCAAATTTTGCGGATTTGTTTGCGGTTGAATAGGTTCCCTTTACTGCAACAAAATCCGCAAAACCTTCGTCGATAAATTTTTTCGTGTTTGCAAAACCATCCACAAAGCTTTCGTAAACAGATTCCGTCGGGCTTCCTTCCTCGACAGTTACGCTGTTTGCCCAAACGGAATCCACCGCAAGGCCGACCGCAATTCCCGGGTTTTCCTTTTTGACCGCCTTATAAGCGGAAATTACCGCTGCTTCAACATTGGAGCGGAGATAGTTTTCATAACCCATTCCGCTTCCGTATTTTGTATAATCATCATAAACCGCACCTGCGGATTCAACAGAATATGTGTTGAGCATAATTCCGTCTATATCATATTTGCTCAAAGCCCTTGCGTTTGCGCCGATTTGCGAAAGCTGTTCGCCGTTGAGCACGAAAGAAGTTTTTACTTTTCCTTCAACATTTGTTTTGAGCACGTCGAAAACAACATATACGAAAAGCCCTTCGGATTTTGCTTTTTCCGAAGCATATTTGAGCATGTCCACGCTTTCCTTTGCCTGGGGCATTCCTTCGGAAGAATAAAGAACCGTTTCGCCGAAGGTGGTTTCAAGGAAAACGGTGTTTGCGGAAAGTTTTTTTGCTTCCGCTATGGCGCTGTCGATGGATTTTTGGATATCGGCGGTGCTCATTCCGTCTTCCTTGCGGTAATCAACCCCGGCTTTAAGGGTAATAGCCATCATTCTTTCCGGCGCGCGGAAAACAATCGGTCCATCCACGACGTTTTCTATATTCGGGCCTTCGTTTTCCGGTTCAACCGGGTTTATTACAATTCCTCCGGGTTCTGTGTTTTCCTCTTCCGGTAAAATTTCCTCTTCGGAGGAAGAACTTTCCGAACCGGGTGTTTTTTCCGGAATTTCGAATCCGCCGAGAATTTTTTCAATTCCGGGAAGACCGCTTTGAAAAGCCGCAAAAACCGCTATTCCGCCGATAACCAGAACAAGGCTTAAACTTAAAACCGCGGTCATCAGCTTTTTGTTCAAAAAGAATTTTTTCATAAAGTTTTTTCCGTCCTTTTTATAAGGTTTCCCGTAAATTACATAATTTCCAAAAGGTTTTCGCGTTCCGCCCTTACCGCATTTTTAACTCCCGAAGCAGGGTTATAAAGCGAATTGTAACGATAGAGCGCAAAACCGGAATATTTTTCTTCATTTCTTGCGGCAACAATTTGTCTTGCAAGAATATCGTTATTATTTATCCATTCTTTTTTCCCGTTTTCGCCAGCATAAGCATCTTCCGCTCCGGCTTTATATGCCGCAAGGCCGACTATAAGTTCAACGTCGTTTCTTGTAATCATGCTGCTGAATTCGGAAAGAACGTCAAGATACGGTCTTGATTTGTTGTTGAAACCGAAATAAATCTGCGGACAAATATAATCCACATAGCCTTTACTGGTTACCCAGGTGTAAACGTCGCAATAAAGCGTGTTATAATTCTGCTCCATGTTTCCCGCAGGGCTTACGCCGAAACGGCAGGAACTGTTGATTGCTTTTATTGCGGAATAAACTTCTTTAATAAGAACATTTACGTTTTGGCGGCGCCATGCGGCAAGTTTTAAAGTTCCGCCGCCGGCTTTATAATCGTTATAATACGTTTTATCGAAAGATTCCGCCGTGGTGGGATAAAAATAATCGTCAAAATGGATTCCGTCAACGTCATAGTTCCTTACGATTTCCTCAACGCCGGAAACAATAAGTTCAATAACTTCTTCGTCCGCCGGGTTATAGTAAATTCCGTTATCAAGAACAATTACTTTTCCGGTATCAAGCCATTCATAGGCCGGACTTCGCTCCGAGATTTTTGAAGTATTTGATGTTCCCTTTACCCTGTATGGATTTATCCAGGCTTCGATTTTAAGGCCGGCGGAATGTGCTTCCGAAACCATTATTTTAAGCGGATCAAAACCCGGATTCTTTCCTTCGGTTCCGGTGCAATATACCGACCAGGGAAAGATATCCGAATCGTACATTGCGTCGCTGTGGGAACGTACATGGACAAAAACGGTGTTGAAACCGTCTTTTGCAAGATTACTGAACATTGTTTTTATATTTGAAGTAAACTGGCTTTTTGTTTTCCCCTGCAAAATCGACTGATATTCAAGATAGGATATCCAGACTGCTTTTGTTTCCCCGGAAGGAGCATATGTATTTTCAGCCGGTTTTTCTTCAGAAGAAGAACTTTCCGAAGAACTTTCCGAAACGGAAGAACTCTCCGCAGAAGAAAGAGATGAACTTTCCGAAGAAACCGAGCTTTGGGAGGAACTGCTTGTTTCCGGTTTGGAAGAAGAGGAAGAACTGCTTTCCGCTTTGCTTTCGGAAGAAGTTTCCGAAGAAGTTTCACTTTGTGAAGATTCAGCCACAGACGAACTTCCACTGCTGCTTGGGGTTATTTCTATTGTTTCCGAACTGCTTTCGGAAGAAGGTTTTCCCAAAACCGCTTCGTTTTCGATAACTTCCGGTTCTTCGGAAACAGAACAGCCGGAAACGGAAACAACCATTAAAACCGCAAGCAAAATACAGATTATTTTTTTCATCCTCTTCCCTCCTTTTTTTAAATATTATAAAAAATTATAATTAAAATAACAATATAATATTCCGAAACGGAAAATTACTTCATAACAACGTTTTCTTCGCCAAGGATTTTTGCAAGGCGCTTCGGAACGTATCCGTTTTCAACCGTTGCATCGACCCAGAGTTTTGTGGGCGCTTTTACGGTTTTCCTTGTATCCGCAAAATGGATATAAAGCGGCGTTAAACCTTCAAAAACCGCAAGGAATTCCATTGCTTTTTTATATTCCGCGGAATTTTCCGAAGGAACACGGATAAAAAGTCCGCTGGCGGAAGGTTTTTTCTGAACCGGAGCGGGTTCGTTTATCTGAACGGGCTGAGATTTTTGCTGCGGAGCCGGTTTGCGCTGATATCCGAAATTCTGTGCAAACGGAATCCTTTGCGCTTCCTCAACGGTAAGGAACCTTTCCGCAACAAGCTTTGTTTCCTCGTCCTCTCTTGAAGAAACCCTTGCTTCAACAACAACCGCCTCGTTAACATTGATTATTCCGCCGCTTTCCTGAAGAATTCTTGGGAAAACAAGCGCCTCAAGGCTTCCGGTGGTATCTTCAAGCGTTACAAAAGCCATAACGTCGTTGCTTTTTGTTGTTTTCATCTTTTTACTGAGTACGATTCCGCAAAGGCGGACGCGTTTTTCGCCCTCTTCGGTATTCATTCTTTTTATATCAAGAACCTTGCTTGCTCCGATTTTTTCAAGAATATCGTTATATTCGTTCATCGGGTGGCCGGAAAGGTAAAGACCGGTGGTTTCCTTTTCCATGTTGAGAAGCTCCCGGAGAGAATATTCGGAAACACGGGGAAGGTTATCTTCTTCGTCATGCTGTTCCTCAAAACCTCCGAAAAGGCTCATCTGGCCGGAAACGTTTGCCTTCTTTTCCGCATCGATGGAAGAAAGTATCGACTCATATCCGGAAAGCATCTGGCGGCGGTTTACGCTGAAACAATCCAGCGCACCGCATTTTATAAGGCTTTCAAGGGTTCTTTTGTTAAGTTCGCGGCCGTATGCACGCTTGCAGAAGTCTGTAAAGCCTTTATACTTGCCATTCATCTGACGCTCGGAAATTATGTCGCGGATAATGCCTCTTCCAAGGTTTTTGACCGCAAGAAGTCCAAAGCGAACTCCTTCTCCGTCCCAGATAAATCCGCTTTCGGATTTATTGACGTCCGGGCCAAGAACTTTAAGGCCCATTTTCTGACATTCGCCGATATATTCAATTACCTTATCGGTGTTATCAAGAACGGAACTGAGCTGAGCCGCCATATATTCACCGGGAAAATGGCATTTAAGATATGCCGTGCGGTAAGCAACGGTTGCGTATGCCGCCGCATGGGATTTGTTGAAAGCATAGGACGCAAAGGAGCTCATTTCATCAAAAATCTCGTTTGCGATTTTTTCAGGAACTCCGTTACGAACTGCGCCGGGAAGTTCAAGGTTTCCCTTTTCGTCGAATTTTCCGTGAACGAAATATTCCCTTTCCTGCGCCATAACGTCAAGTTTTTTCTTACTCATTGCGCGGCGTACAAGGTCAGCTCTTCCGTAAGAATATCCGGCAAGTTTACGGACAATTTCCATAACCTGCTCCTGATAAACTATACAGCCGTAAGTAACATCGAGAATCGGTTTAAGAAGCGGAGTTTTATAAGTAACTTTTTCCGGGTGGTGGCTGTTTTCAAGATATTTCGGAATGGAATCCATCGGTCCGGGGCGGTAAAGCGAAATAACCGCCGTAAGATCCTCAATGGATTTTGGGCCAAGTCCCATAAGAACGCTTCTCATGCCCGCAGACTCGAACTGGAAAACGCCCTGGGCGGCGCCTTTTGTAAGCATTTCATAAACTTCCGGATCTCCGTCCGGAACTTTTGAAATATCAAAATCCGGAATACGTTTGCGGACCGCTTTTTCGCAGTCGCTTATTGCTGTAAGGTTACGAAGTCCAAGGAAATCCATCTTGAGAAGTCCAAGTTCCTCAAGGGTTGTCATGGTAAACTGGGTTACAACGGATTCATCCGGCTTTGCGACCGGAACAAATTCGGTAACCGGTTCCGGCGCAATTACAACGCCTGCCGCATGTACGGAAGAATGGCGCGGCATTCCTTCGACCCTTCTTGCGGTGTCGATAAGTTCATAAACTTTCGGGTCGGTATCGTAAAGCGTTTTAAGTTCGGAAGAAACGGTAAGCGCTTTTTCAATGGTCATGTGTAAATCCGTCGGAACAAGCTTTGCAACTTTATCCACGTCCTGATATGCCATTCCAAGCGCCCTGCCAACGTCGCGGATAGCCGCCCTTGCGGCAAGAGTTCCGAAGGTGATTATCTGGGCAACGTGGTCTTCGCCATATTTTCTGTTAACGTATTCGATAACTTCCTGACGGCGCTCATAGCAAAAATCTATATCAAAGTCCGGCATGGAAACACGTTCCGGGTTAAGGAATCTCTCAAAAAGAAGATGATATTTTATCGGGTCTATATCGGTTATTCCTATGCAGTATGCACAGATGCTTCCAGCGCCGGAACCACGTCCCGGTCCAACGGGAATTCCTACGCTTTTTGCGTAATTTATAAAATCGTGAACAATGAGATAATAGTTTACATATCCCATTCGCTCGATTACGCCGAGCTCATAATTAAGCCTTTCCCAAAGTTCCGGATCCGGGTTTTCCCCATAGCGGCGGTAAAGGCCTTCTTTGCACATACTCTCGAAATATTCGACGTTGTCGCGACCATCCGGAACTTCGAAAGCCGGAAGTTTTGTATGGCCGAATTCAAAAGTCATGTTACAGCGGTCGGCGATTTTCTGGGTATTTTCTATTGCTTCCGGAACGAAGGAGAAAATTTCGCGCATTTCCTCTTCGGATTTTACGTAAAATTCCTCGGTTTCAAAAGCCATATCGTTATCTTCGTTAACGGTGTGGTTCGTTCCGATGCAAACAAGAACGTTCTGCATTTTTGCGTCGTCCTTGTTGATATAATGGCAGTCGTTGGTTGCAACAAGCGGAATTCCCGTTTCCTTAGAAAGTTTTATAAGGTTCGGAAGAATTCTTTTCTGGTCGGCAAGGCCGTGGTCCTGAATTTCGATAAAATAGTTGTTTTCTCCGAAAATTTCGCGGTATTCGAGAGCAACCTTCTTTGCCGTTTCATAATCGTTCTGGGTAAGATTGCGCGGAATTTCGCCCGCAAGGCAGGCGGAAAGCGCAATTAAACCTTCGTGGTGCTTTTTAAGAAGTTCTTTATCAACACGGGGTTTTTTATAAAAACCTTCAGTAAAACCTGCAGAAACAAGTTTTATAAGGTTTTTGTAACCGGTGTTGTTTTCGCAAAGAAGAACAAGGTGATAGCTCCAGTCCATAAGGTGTTCCTTGCTGAAACGGGAGCGGTTCGCAACATAAACTTCACAGCCTATTACCGGTTTAATTCCGTATTTATTTGCTTCACGGTAAAAATCAATTACACCATACATTGCGCCGTGGTCGGTTATGGCAACAGCGGTCTGGCCCAGTTCTTTAACGCGCGGAATAAGTTTTTTTATTCTGCAGGCGCCATCGAGCAGGCTGTATTCAGTATGGAGATGAAGATGTGCAAAGCTCATGTTTTCCTCCTTGTTTTTTTAAACAGTTTCGGGTTCCTCCTGGTGAACGGTCATTCCGTGGCGGAGCCAATCTCCCTTTAGATATTTTATCATAAAAATTACAGCTTTCAAAAATTCGTCGCTGCAAACAATCGCCATAACAAGAAGCGGATCGAGTTTAAGCAAAAGTCCGCAAATTGCGCCGACAACGCCCTTCATAAAAATTGCTGAGCCGACGTCGATTTTTGCGACAAAATTTGTGTCACCTCCTGCGCGAAGAACGCCCGCGCCAAGGTTCCAGCTCATTCCGTAACAAACGTCAATATAAGCACAGACAAGAAGCATGCTTAAAATATAATTTGCGGTTGTTTCGGAACAAACAATAAATCCAGGAGCAAAAGGCCTTATAATCATAACGATTGCCGCCATGAAAACCCCAACGCCAAGACCGCCCATAACAAAGAATTTGCTCCATTTTTTTGCTTCACCGTCTTTTCCTGCGCCAATCATATTACCCAAAAGGATAAGCGAAGCGTTGGAAAAACCGCACATTGCAACGGTTGAAAGATCGAGAATTACAAGAACAAGGCTGTAAGCGGCAAGGAATTCCTTGCTGTATTGGCCAAGAATTGCGGACTGCATGGTCATTCCGAAGCCCCAGATAAATTCGCTGAAGAAAACCGGGATTCCGAATTTTAAGAAAGACGGAACATACTGTTTTGTCTTGGCGAAAATATAGTGCATTCTGAAATTAAGGCGGTGCTCAAATTTATACATATAGATGAGCACCATAGTGAGTTCAACCGTTTTGCTTATTGCGGTTGCAATGGCCGCACCGGCAACTTCAAGTCGCGGAGCGCCGAGGTTTCCGTAAATGAGCACCCAGTTGAGCACAAGGTTTGTAAGGCATGCTGTTGTATAAACAACAACGGAGATTTTTACGTCGTGAATTGCTCTCAGGTTGGAAAGGAACGTTGTGGAAATTGCCGGCAAAACATAGAACCAGCCCATAATGCGAAGATATTCGATTCCGTATGCGATAACTTCCGGGTCGCTTGCAAAAATCCTCATAACAACATGAGGAACGGTAAGGGTTACGGCGGAAAGCAAAAGTCCCGCAGTAACGTTGATTTTCATCGCAAGACCGATCATATCGCGGATGGGGTCGATTTTCTGCTGTCCCCAGTATCTTGCGGTAATTACGACAGTTCCCATGCTGATTCCCCAGACAAACATGTTAAAAAACAGATAGAGGGAGTTCACCTGGTTGATCGCTCCAAGCTGGGCTTCGCCAACGGATCCGATCATGATTGTATCGAGCATATTTACCAGAACGGAAACAAAGTTCTGGGCCGCAACCGGAATTCCGATTTTAAACATCTGTTTTATTATTTCTTTTTTTGTATAAATCTGT
>JAFXBK010000067.1 GCA_017521825.1 Oscillospiraceae bacterium | reverse complement strand
TCGGGGATGTAATCGGTTTGACTGAATTACAACAATATTTCCCGAACCTATTGAAAAACGAAAATCAGAATGGTATAATCACAACCGTTGGTAAGTGTGGTAAAAAGTCATCCCTTGATGCTATACTGCACAGGCAGCTATCAGAAACAAATAATTTACGTTTTCGTAAAACAAAAAAACCTCCCGGAATTCCGGGAGGTTTTTTTACAGAAAATTCATTTTTTATTAATTTAATCTGCAATTTGAAATATTATATTTATAACAAACAAGTTGAAGACGAGGTTATCATTATGAAAAAAATAGTTGCTCTTTTAATATCGTTTGTTCTTCTTTTTTCAGGATGCGGCACCGCACCTGAAAAAACAGAAATCAACAATGAAAATGACTCTGTTTTTATTGAACTTTCCGACAGCGCAATAACAGTTAACGGAAGCGATATTACAAGCGACAGCACCCAGCCGGTTTATTCTTCCAACGATATAGTCTTTTATCTTGCAGGACAGGATTTCACTTACGGTGAAGGCAAAAAAGAAGATGAACACGAACAAATTGAAGCGGATGCACATACTGTTGTTCACATCACAAAGCCGGGCAGATATGTTTTGAGCGGTACTCTCTCACTTGGCCAAATTGCGATTGACCTTGGTGAAGATTCTGAAACAGACCCCAACGCAGTAGTAACGCTGATCCTCAATAATGTTGATATCAATTGCAAAGTTGCCCCTGCAATTATTTTTTATAATGTATATGAATGTTGCAGCAGCGACGAGGAAACCGCAACAAAGGATGTTGACACCAGAAATGCAGGTGCAAACGTTATTATTGCTGATGATAGCGAAAACAATATCAATGGTTCCTATGTTGCAAAAATTTATAAATCATACGAACTGAGTGAAGACGGCAATGAAGTTGTTGACAGCAAAAAACTCCACAAATATGACGGTGCTTTCTATTCAAAGAAAACAATGAACATAAGCTGTGGAGATAAAGGGAACGGTATATTAAATATCAATGCCGAAAACGAAGGCCTTGACAGTGAACTTCACCTTACAATTAACGGTGGAATTATTAATATTACATCAGGCAACGATGGAATCAACACTAACGAGGACAATGTTTCTGTTACCACCATAAATGGCGGTACTCTTAATATTATCTGTAATGGCAGCTCGGGCGAAGGTGACGGAATCGATTCGAACGGCTGGCTTGTGATTAATGGCGGAACTGTTACCGCACAGGCTTGTTCATCAAGCGGCGATGCCGGCATAGACTCTGACAAAGGTATTCATATTAACGGCGGTAAAGTAATTGCTTCCGGCAATATGCTCGACCGTATTGCCGACAGCAACCAAACCTATGTTGTATTCGGTTTCGCAGGTTTTCAGCAAGGCGGAAACACATATACTCTTAAAAACTCTGCCGATAAAGTTGTCTATGAATATACCCCCGAAAATGATTTCACCTATTTGTTGATCTCCGGTGACGAACTTGCTCCTGACGATTACACATTCTGGCAGGAAAATATTCAGCTATCCGGAAGCAAAACTCAAAATATGCAAGGCGGAATGATACCCGTAGAAAAACCTCAGATGCCCAGCGGAGAACAAGGTGCTCCGCCCGAAATCCCGGAAGGTATGGAAATACCTGAAAAACCGAATGGTAACATTCCTCAAGACGGAAGATCCGAAATCTCGAATGGCGACATGCAGCAAGATGTAAGGCCCGGAATGCCTGGTGGAGAGAAACCGGAAATACCGGATGATATGATACCGCCTGATAACGAGGGCGGTATCATGGGTGGAAATATGATTCCGGGCAAAGAACTCTCGACCATATTCACACTTACAGAAGGCGAAAACCAATTTTTCGATGTTGCATATGCGGCTGAATAAAAATTCTTTTTTCTGCATCAGTACAGGCAGCTATCAGAAACAAATAATTTACGTTTTCGTAAAACAAAAAATCCTCCCGGGAATCCGGGAGGATTTTTTTATCTTGTTTTTTCGGATAAAATTAAAAAATATTCCCAAAACGCATATTTATTGAAAAAGATTTTTCGCTATGCTATATTAAATTCAGGATTGGTTTTATAAATTTTTTGGGGGAGGAATGTTTATGCAAAGAAAGCTTTTTTGCCAGATTTCTCCGGCAACTTATAAAATATCTGTGTTCAAATGCCGTTTTGTCCGTGGAATAAAAAATCTTTTTTCCGGAAAACATTTTTCCAAAATCCGCCGGGAAGAACCCCTTCCCGTTTTGATTTATAAGCACAATTCCCTTATCCGAAGAAAACTCGGAAACACCAGGCCCGACCTTCAGGAAAACAAGGCAGTGAACCTTGGACTGAGTGCGCCGAAAATAAACGGAATTCTTATCCGCCCGGGCGAAACTTTTTCGTTCTGGTATCTTATCGGAAATCCAAGCGCTTCGAAAGGATATAAAGAAGGCGTAACCCTTTTTAAAAACCGGGTGGAAGCGGGAATCGGCGGCGGGTTATGCCAGTTTACTAACCTTATACACTGGATGGTTCTGCATACGCCTTTGACCATAGTTGAACATCACCACCACGACGGGGTGGACTTATTCCCCGATTATAACCGGCAGGTACCTTTCGGAACCGGGACCTCGATTTTATATAACTATCTTGATTACCGCTTTAAAAACGAAACGGACGTTACCTTCCAGCTTATAACATACGTTACGGATACCCATCTTTGTGGGGAACTCCGCGCTTCCGAAAACTTCCCATTCAAGTACCACATAGAAACCGAAAACGAAAATTTTGTCCGCATCGGTGATGACGTCTATCGTAAAGGCCGGGTTTACCGCACCCTTATCGACAAGGCCACCGGAAACGAATTATCCCGGGAACTTATCCGGGATAACAACGCAAAAGTTATGTATGATACCAGCCACCTTACCATTGAATAAGCATCAGCAAAACCGCATGAGCATGCGGCTAAACAAAAATGAGCACCGTTCAAAAGAACGGTGCTCGTTTTTTTATTCTTCTTTTTCTTTTCTTGACCTTCTGCGGTTTGCCTTCGCAATTTTATAAATTTCTTCCGTTGCAAGGCGTGCTTTTGTTACCGAAACTTCCGTTTTCGGGAAGCAGAAATAGGAATATTCGTTGTCGCCGATTCCGATGGTATCGGCAATTTCGTACCAGTAATAATCCGCATAAAGGGTGTGGGTAAAATCCGCCGGCTGTTTATAATCCAGCTTTCCGTCCGCGTTTGTAAGGCGGAAGCCTTCGGTGCTGTGGGTAAGGTGCCCCGGACCGATAAGGCTAATTCCGCTGAGGTTTACCTGAACGGCGATATCAACGTCGGTATCAAGAAGATAAGTTCCCTCTTCGATTTCCTTTTTTACACATTCCCTTTCCCAGTCATACCAATCCGGAATATGGGAATATTCCGTTTCTCCGGAAGTTGCGGCAAGCTGGCCATATACGTCCATTTCCCATTCTTTTCCGCATTCCCGGCAAAAAAGCTTTGTTCCCTTGCCTTCCATTTTGTTTTCCGTTCCGCAGTTGGGACATTTATAAAGGATTCGCTGAAGTCCGTCCGCACGGAACGGTTCATCAATAACGATTTTGTTATCGCGCTGCCATGCAAAGTTATCGAAAGAGAACGCTTCATCAATCATTGCGTCCAGCTCCGCGACGGATTTTTCCTTAAGTTCCTCCGCTGTTGCAAGGCATTTTACATGGGCGCTTACTTTTACGTCGCGGATCTGAAGCATGTTATAAAGCGGATCCCTTGCAAAAGCGCCGGTTGTAATAACGGTTACAACCGGAACGCCAAGCCTTTTTAAAAGAACGCCGAGTTTTCTCGGAAGGGTTGTTGTTCTTCCATCAAGGGAATAACCCGCTTCCGGATACATAATTACGTTTGTTTTGTTGACCTTGAGCATATATTCGATATCTTTGAGCAGGCTCATATCCGTTACGAATTTATGGGTCGGGCTGCAGCCGAGGATTCGCATGAATTTTCCGAGAATTCCGGACATTGCGTCAACGGAGGTTATAAAACCGGTTTTCTTCGGATAAAAAATTCCGTAGGCAAGCTTCATATCGGTGAAGCTGGAATGGTTCATAAGGATAAGGCAGGGTTCGTCCTTTCCGATAAGTTCCATTCTTTCGGTGGTATAGGAAAATTTTATCTTGCGGAGGGTCGGTTCAACAAGAACCCTTACAAGGGCGCAGAGCGCTCCGTTTGGCTTAAGGGGTTTTTTATGTTTAAGTTTCGGAAGTTTTAAAACTTCTTCGTAAGACATTTTTTTGGCGTTTATTTTCATTGGGGTCACATCCTGTTCAATTATCAACTTCCGTTGATTTTTCAGTTACAAGTTTACCATAGAAACGGATCTTAATCAACCAAAAATTGCGTCCGGCGGGGTTTTGGTATTTTTATTCATTAATATTCATTAAATTTTTATAAAAATACACCCGGAGATATAAATTCCCTTTATATTAAAGGTTTATAATACATATTAACAACAAATTTGCACAAAATCTCTTTGTATTATTATGCAATATTTTGTCATTATTAACTATTAACATATCGCATAAATTGTGCTATTATAAATTCAATCACTTTAAATCGTTGAAAAGAGGCTTTTAAGATGAAATCCAATGTTAAAAAAGTTATCGCAGCGGTTATGGCTCTTGTTATGTGCCTTTGCCTTACCGCTTGCTCCGGTGCCAACTACACCGAAAACAACACCGAATATGTAATCGGCGTTTCCGGACCCCTTACCGGCGGTGCTGCTGTTTACGGCGTTGCTGTTCAGAACTCCGCACAGATGGCTGTTGATGAAATCAACGCAAACGGCGGCCTTAACGGCGTTATGTTCAAACTTATCGCAACCGACGACACCCACGACGCAACCAAAGTTGCAGCAAACTATGCTTCCATGTTTGAAGGCGGCATGCAGGCTTCCCTCGGATGCGTAACCACCGCTCCCGGCCTTGAATACAAACAGCTTTCCGCAGAAGATAATGTTTTCTTCCTTACCCCTTCCGCTTCCGGCGATAAGATTCCCGAATTTGATAACGGATATCAGATGTGCTTCGCAGACGGTAACCAGGGTAAAGTTGCTGCAGAATATGTAAACACCCTTGGTCTTTCCGAAATCGGTATCTTCTACAAATCCGACGATGCATATTCCAACGGTATTTTTGAACAGTTCAAAGAAAACCTTGATCCTTCCATCGCAACTGTTGAAACCGTTTTCACCGGTGATGCTTCCGACTTCTCCTCCCAGATTTCCACCCTTAAAAACTGCACCTTTATCTTCATGCCTATCTATTATCAGCCTGCTTCCATCTTCATGACCCAGGCAAAGGGCATTATCGCAGATAACGCTGTTTATTACGGATGCGACGGTTTCGACGGCCTTGCTGGTCAGTTCGACGATTTCTCCGTAATTCCTCAGGAAGTTTCCATGCTCTCTCACTTCGATTCCAACGCAACCGAAGGCATGGCTGCTGAATATATCGCAAAATATACCGAAAAATTCGGAACCGATACTCTTAACCAGTTCGGCGCTTCCGCTTACGACTGCGTTTACGCAATTTACTACGCAATGCAGAACGCTATTGAAGCTGGCGAAACCATCGAAGTAACCATTTCCGCTTCCGACCTTTGCGATATCCTTGTAGCACAGTTCCAGGGCGGATTCTCCTTCAGCGGCGTAACCGGTGAAAACATCACCTGGGATGAAAACGGTTACGTTGCAAAAGGCGCTGTAAAATACACCCTTAAAGAAGCAAACTGAGTTTTTCGCTTTTAACAAAACAAAATAAAAAATTCATGTCGATTTGCCGGTGCGGATTTCCGTCCCGGCAAATCTGCGTAATTAAAAACAGTTAGGAATTGTTATGGAATTTATTGAAACATTGATAAACGGTTTAAGCATAGGCAGTACATACGCCATGATAGCCCTTGGCTACACCATGGTTTACGGAATTGCAAAAATGCTTAACTTTGCCCACGGCGACATAATCATGGTCGGCGGTTATATGATTTATGTCGGGCTTACTATTTCGGGAAACCCGGTAATCAGCTTTATTGCGGCGGTTCTTTCCTGCATAATCCTTGGCATTACCATTGAAAAAATTGCTTACCGTCCTCTTCGCGGTGCTTCTCCCCTTGCGGTTCTTATAACCGCCATCGGCGTAAGCTATCTTCTTCAGTCTTCCGCACAGATGATCTTCGGTTCCGCGCCGAAGATGGTAACCGTTGCGGACCTTGGAAGCATAAGTTTTTCCGGCCTTACCATTCCGGTTTACGTTCTTGTAACCCTTGCCTGCTCCGTTGTTGTAATGACCGCACTTACCCTTTTTGTTAAATATACCAGAACCGGACGAGCCATGATCGCCGTTTCTGAAGATAAGGGCGCGGCCCAGCTTATGGGAATCAACGTAAACCGCATTATTATGATAACCTTTGCAATCGGTTCCGGTCTTGCGGCTTTTGCTGGCCTTTTCATGCTTATGAAATCCCCCAGCCTTTCCAACACTCTTGGCGCAATGCCCGGTATCAAAGCCTTCACCTCCGCGGTAATCGGCGGCGTCGGTTCCATTCCCGGCGCAATGCTCGGCGGTATTCTTATGGGCGTTGTTGAAGCAATTTCCCTTAAAATCCCGCCTATCGCACCCTATACCGATGCCATTGAGTTTATTATTCTTATAATTATACTTCTTGTAAAACCCACCGGTATTCTCGGCAAGAAGAGAAGGGAGAAAGTATAATGGAAAAACTTAAAAACGTTAAATGGAACCATTACCTCAACTATATTGTTGTTGCGGCAGTAACCGTTATTTTCGCAATACTTTCTCTCACCGGAGTTATCGAAAGTTCCGACAAATATCTTCTTGAAAAAGTTGCTATCGCTATCACCCTTGCTGTTTCCCTCAGCATGGTTGTCGGCTTCCTTGGAGAACTTTCTCTCGGCCACGCCGGATTTATGTGCATCGGCGCATATCTCGGCGGTAAAACCGCGGTTATTCTTGAACCGGTAATCGGCGAATGGCCCGCTCTTATTGTTTCCCTTCTGGTCGGCGGTATTGTTGCCGCGGTTTTCGGAATGATAATCGGCCTTCCGGCACTTCGCCTTCGCGGCGACTATCTTGCGATAGTAACCCTTGCCTTCGGCGAAATAGTCCGTTCGGTTTTCATGAACTCCAGCAAGGAATCCTTCGGCGGTTCCCTTGGTCTCGATACTCCCCGTTTTAACAAAGATATTCTCTTTGTTATTGCTTTTGTTATGGTTCTTGCAACCCTTGCCGTTACCCAGAACCTTATCCGTTCCAAACACGGCAGAGCCATTACCGCAATTCGCGACAACGAAATTGCCGCAAGAGCAACCGGCATTGACGTAACGAAATATAAACTTCTTGTTTTTACCGTTTCCTCTTTCTTTGCGGGAATTGCCGGCGTTCTTTACAGCTATTCCAACTTCACCGTTCAGAGCACCAAGTTCAGCTATAACTATTCCATCGAAATTCTTGTTATGGTAGTTCTTGGCGGAATGGGAAGCATAAACGGCGCTATCATTGCCGCAACCCTTATCACCTTCCTGGATGTTGAGCTTCAGACCATTCTTACCGGTAACCTTGCTGTTCTCCAGGATCTTATCTATGCTCTTATCCTTATCGTTCTTGTTATTTATAACAACGCTCCGGCGCTTAAAAACTTCCGTGAGAAATATAATCTTAAAGCCTTTATTAATAAATTCAGACCTCATGTTCCTTCCAAACACAAGGACGACGAAGCAAAATGGGACCGCGTTCCCACCAAGATCAAAATGGATGAAGTTCTTTCCGTCGATTTCCAGGCAACTTCTCCCTATACCCCCGATAAACCCGGAAAGGAGGAGAAATAAATGAGCAAAATCGTTCTTAAAACCGAAAACCTCGGAATCTCCTTCGGCGGACTTAAAGCTGTTCAGAACCTTAACGTCGAAATTAAAGAAGGACAGCTTTACGGACTTGTTGGACCAAACGGTGCAGGAAAAACCACCGTTTTTAACATGATCACCGGCGTCTATAAGCCCACCACCGGAAAATTCTGGCTTGACGGCGAGGACCTTACCGGAAAAGGCCAGGAAACCATCAACCACAAAGGCATTGCGAGAACTTTCCAGAACATCCGCCTTTTCAACAACATGACCGTTATCAGAAACGTAATGGTCGGTCTCCATAACCAGCCGGAATTCAGCTGCGGAGTTATTGCAAGCGTTCTCCGCCTTCCGAAACATTTTAAAACCGAGCGCGCAATGCGCGACAGAGCAAAGGAAATTCTTGATATCGTCGGACTTTTGGACGAACGCAACAACCTTTCCTGCAACCTTCCTTACGGAAAACAGAGAAAGCTTGAAATTGCCCGTGCTCTTGCAACCAACCCGAAGCTCCTTTGCCTTGACGAACCTGCCGCCGGCATGAACCCCCATGAAACCGAGGACCTTATGAAAATCGTCCGCAGAATCCGCGACGAATATAACATAACAATTCTCCTCATCGAGCACGATATGAAATTTGTTTCCGGTCTTTGCGACGAAATTACCGTTCTTAACTTCGGAACTTCCCTTGTTCAGGGACCGCCCGAAGTTGCCCTTAATGACCCGGAAGTAATCAAAGCATATATAGGAGGATAACGCAAAATGGCACTTTTGGAAGTTAAAGATCTCGAGGTTTCCTACGGCGTTATCAAGGCTCTTAAAGGAATCAGCTTTGAAGTTAACGAGGGCGAAATCGTAACCCTTATCGGTGCGAACGGCGCAGGAAAAACCACCACCATGCAGAGCGTTATCGGTCTTATCCCCAAAAAAAGCGGAACCGTTATTTATGACGGCGAGGATATTACCAAAACCCCCTGCCACAAAATCGTTCATCTCGGAATGTCCCAGGTTCCGGAAGGCAGACGCATTTTCCAGGAACTTACCGTTTACGAAAACCTTCTTATGGGCGCATATTCCAAGAAAAAGGACGATCATTTTAACGAAGACCTTGAAAAGGTTTACAAACGTTTCCCCCGCCTTGCGGAAAGAAAGAACCAGATCGCCGGAACTCTTTCCGGCGGCGAACAGCAGATGCTTGCAATGGGCCGCGCTCTTATGTCCCGCCCGAAGCTTCTGATGCTTGACGAACCTTCCATGGGTCTTTCTCCCCTTCTTGTTGACGAAGTTTTCGACATCATTAAGGACATCAACAAGGACGGAACCACCATTCTTCTTGTTGAACAGAATGCGGGAAAATCCCTTGCGATTTCCGACAGAGCTTATGTTCTTGAAACCGGAAGCATTGTTCTTTCCGGAACCGGCGAGGAACTTTCCTCCAGCGAAGAAGTTAAAAAAGCTTATCTCGGCGTTTGATAAAAACCAAAAAGGAAAGGCACCGCAGAGCGGTGCCTTTTTTATTTGCCATAATTATTTGGGAAATATTTCTTTCCTAATTGCCATAGATAGCGGTCCAAATCTTTTAAATTATATTTTTCTATCCCATACAAACGCTGAAAATTAAGCAATATGTTTTTAAACTTAGCATAATCTTTTAAATCTTCATTGCTGAAAACAAATTTTTTATTAATTTTTCTGAAATATTTCAAAATTTTTTCTACATACGAATCATAAATCGGATAATCAAGAGGTTTATGATGGCTGCAATATTTTGATGCAAAAGAGTAAAAACAATAATGTTTTGTCTCATCTGCATCGTTTTTTAAATCAATATTGGCAATTTTGCCAACAAGTGACTCGTCTCCTTTGCGCAGCATTTCATCAATATGTAACAACTCAATATGTTTTGCAACATCATATATTCTAAAAATATTGGTACTGTAAAAATCATTAAGAGTACTGCATTTTATAAGAATTTCAGATAAGTCCTCATTGTTTTTAAAAGTTTCTATAAACAATTTATCCAAAGCTTTTTCCTGCTCGACATAATTAGGAAGTGAATCCCAATACGCAAGCCAATAATCCACTTCTTTTTCCGATGGTATAGGTATATCCAGCTGTTTCATATCACACTTCCTCATAATATGTTAGTTGTATTATAACACATATTATTAAAATGCAGTATACCTTTTTTACATTCCGTTTCCTTTCGACGCAATCTGTTGTAACCGCGGAAAAACTGTGCTATACTTTACCGGTATTAAACTTTAAGAGGTAACCGATGCAAAACAAACTTTGGACAAAGGATTTTACAACAATAACCCTCGGAAGCGTTGTTTCCATGATGGGCAACTCCATCGCCGGCTTTGCCATGAGCCTTTTTGTGCTGGATTACGCGGAATCCACCCTTCTTTACGCAATTTATATCTTCCTTTACACCCTTCCGCAAATTGCGGCGCCGGTTATTTCCGGGCCGCTTATGGACCGTTTTTCCCGCCGCAGAACCATCTATACCCTGGATTTTTGCTCTGCAACAATTTATATCCTTCTTGCGGCTCTTATTTTCCTCGATTATTTCAATTTCGGGATTTTTGCTGTGATGACCTTTGTAATAGGTACGATAAACAGCGTTTATATGGTCGCTTTCGAAAGTTTTTATCCAATGCTTATTACCGAAGGCAATTATTCAAAGGCCTATTCCATTTCCGGAACCCTCCAGACCATGACGTTTTTTATGCTTCCACTTGCAACGGTTGCCTATAACGCCTTTGGCCTTGCGCCGCTGCTTGCCATAAACTCCTTTTTCTTCCTTATTGCGGCGATTTTTGAAACAAGGATATCCGATGTTGAATCCATTCAGAAAATCCATTCTGAAGGCTCCTACGACGGCAAAACCTATTTCAGCGATATGAAGGAAGGCATCCGCTATCTTGCTTCGGAAAAAGGTCTTCTGGCGGTAACCCTTTATTTCACCGCCATGAGCGTTGCCGGCGGCGCTTCCCAGGTTATCACCCTTCCCTGGTTTAAAGGCGCTTTTGAAAACGGCGAATATCTTTATATGTTCGTTTCAATTTTCAGCGTAATCGGCCGAAGCCTTGGCGGCGTTATACATTATAAGATACAGCTTCCGGCTGAGAAAAAATTTAAAATTGCGCTTTTTGTTTATGTAACAATAGCGGTTGTCGAAGCGTTCTATCTTTACACGCCCATTTATTCAATGGCCATCGGAAGCTTTATCATCGGAATTTTCGGCGTAACTTCCTATAACATCCGCGTTTCCGCAACCCAGTCCCATGTTCCGCATGATATGAAAGGCCGCTTTAACGGAGCTTTCTTTATGCTGAACACCGTCGGCGCCCTTCTGGGCGAACTTCTTTCCGGCCTTCTTTCGGAATTTATTCCGATGCGCGCAACCCTTACGGTTTTTATGCTTTTCTTCAACGGTCTTGCCGCCCTTGTTATTATCGGCGGAAACAAAAAGCACGTTGCTCCGCTTTATAACCGAAACGTTTAAAAAAAGAAAAAAGCCTGCGGCTTCGCCGCAGGCCTTTTTTTATTCATATTCGGAATATTTTTCCGGAAATATTGACTTTTAAAACTTAAAATTTTATATTCTAATCAAGGAGGTGTTTTTATTGAAAAAATTTGCTGTTTTAATAATCTTTTTGCTTCTTTTTTCCCTTTTAGGCTGTGAAAAAACGGAAACACCTTCCGAACCGGTTCCTGAGGTTCCTTCTTCCGAATCCGAAAGCGAGGCGGAACCCGAAGAACCTTCCGAACCAGAACTTTTTAACGTAAGCATTGTTACCGAAAACTTAAAAGACGCTTTTGTTGAACCAACCGACGAAGTTTTTGAACCGCTTTATGTAAAAGCCGAAGAAGTTATAATGTCCGAAGAATATCAGGCCGTTTATGATACTTTCATCGACGATACCGGATATCTCCTTCGGGAAGAATTTTCCGAAGACTATATTCCCTATACCTATCTTACCGACGTTTACGGAACATGTGAACGAAAAGACTTTGAGTTTTTGGGAATTTCAAAAAGCGACCCGGGAACGGACGAAGGTTTTTGGCTCAGCTCCGCCGAAGTTGAGGAAAGGCTCGGCCGCTATTTCCTTTGGGAAAAAGAAGATATACGCAGTGCTTTTGGATATGATGCCGAAACAGACCAATATGTCATTCCGGTCGGTGGCGGTGGCCCGATGTTCACGTATATAACTGACGTTCAAAAAGATGGCGACATCCTTAAAATTTATTATTCCTTCTATCACGATACATCTTTTTATGATGGCATCGAAAATCCGGAATATTTTCCTGTTTACCGAAAAGCTGTTCTTGAAATAAAGCAGGAAAAACCCCTTTGGAAATATAAATCCAACAAAATGATTTATGATAACGAAATTCCAACATGGCATAATTCCGATTATTCTTTTGCGGCAAACGTTTTAAGTTACAGCGCCGGAGAAAAAGCGGAATACAGCGTTATCAAAAATTCTTCTATAAATATAGTAACTGTTTTCGGAAGAAACTACCACAGTTTTTATATGGAGCAAACTCCCTGCGGAATTTTTGAAACTCCCGGCGGAATCTGGATTTATGATTTTGAAAGCGAAAGCCTTAGAAAAATTACCGAGCTTCCGTCAAAATATAACGAAAAACACATGGTAACTTATGTTGGACGCGACAGCGGAAACCGAATTGTTGTTGCTTATCAATGCGTTTCCGATGACGAATATGCTGAAAACATTGAGCTTGCCGTTTTGGATTATGAAACTCTTGAAGTGATTAATTATATCGATACGGAACTTACCAGTAGTCCAAATTTCAGCATGGGGCTCGACCGGGGTGAAGATATTTTCTGGATCCATTATTTCGGTGATAGCGGAAAGAGAGAAGAATTTATAAATTATATTGAATAAAAACAGAAAAAGGCCTGCGGCTCTGCCGCAGGCTTTTTTATTAAAACAATTCATCAAGCAATATATAATATCTTATTTTATCAAAATCCGGTTCAATTCCAAGGGCATCAAAAAACATTTTTTCATCAAACCCGGCATAGGTTTTCCCGCCGAATTTTCCGGAAAAATTGTGCTTAAGGCTTCTGTAACAAAGGGCGATATCCTGGTATCTGTCGGCAACGCCCATCCTTCCGATATCCACAAAACCGGAAAATTTATCATCATTTATAAAAACATTCGGAAGGCAGAAATCGCCGTGCGAAAGAACAAAATCTTCTTCCGGTCTGTTATCATAAAGCCAACCGAGAAGCTCCTGCGGGTCTTTAAAACCTCCCTTGCCAAAGGTTCCCGGCTCGGCATCCTCAACATCAATAAGCCCGTGCTCAACCCTGTATTCCGCCGTTTCAAGAACCGTGCTCAAATCATTTTTAATCGGGCAATCCGAAATATCAACATTCCAAAGAGTTCTTATGGCATTCGCAAGAACAAAAACAAGCTGTTTTGAATTTTTCAAAAATTCATCATCGCAGGACATTTTTCCGGCAATTTTAGACATAAGAAGATAGTTTCTACCGTTTTCGGTGATATTGCAATAAATTTCCGGAACGCTGACCTTGTTTTTAAGCCATTTCATCATCAGATGTTCGTTTTTGTTAAAAGAATTTTCCGGCTGGATTTTGAGCACCATATCATCAAAAATGAGCACCGAAGAATCGGACATACCTATATTATCAGTAACAAAATCTTTTCCATCAATATATTTTAAAATCTTTTCGGGAAAATCCAAAATATCAAACCACCTTTATATAACAAAAAAACCGCTTTTTCAAGCGGTTTTTATGGCAGGGGCAGAAGGACTCGAACCCTCAACAACGGTTTTGGAGACCGGCATGTTACCATTACACTATGCCCCTATTGAATTAAATAAATGGTGGGCCTTTAGGGACTCGAACCCCAAGCCGACCGGTTATGAGCCGGTTGCTCTGACCAATTGAGCTAAAGGCCCATTTTTGAGAATTATCCGGGTGCTCAAAACGAACACCCGGATATTGGCTCCCCCTGTCGGGCTCGAACCAACGACCCTGCGGTTAACAGCCGCATGCTCTGCCAACTGAGCTAAGGAGGAATAAGAAAAACAGCACAGTTAGATACTGTGCTGTGTCGGCATCGACCTATTTTTCCGGGAGGCT
>JAFXBK010000006.1 GCA_017521825.1 Oscillospiraceae bacterium | reverse complement strand
CCCCAATATACCATTTTGTTTGCGGGTTTTCCGCAGACAGGGCAAACGTCTTCGATGTGTTCCTGTTCAAAAGGAATGCAGCGGGAAGATACGCCTGCAACTTCTTTGAGTTTTTCTTCGCATTCACGGTCGCCGCACCACATGGATTTGATGAAGCAGTTGCCGCTGTTTGCGATCTTGATGAATTCGTCAAGGTCATGAGCGGTGAAAGTGCGGTTTTCGCGGTTTTCGAGTGCTTTCTGATAAAGTCCGTCGCGGACGAGCTGGAGAAGTTCCGGAATCTTGGTTTCGAGTTCGTCGAGGGATACGAAATATTTTTCGCGGTTATCACGGCGAACGAGAACACACTGGTTCTGTGCCATATCGCGGGGTCCGATCTCGAGACGGAGCGGAACACCTTTCATTTCGTATTCTGCGAATTTCCAGCCGGCAGTTTGGTCGCTGTCATCGAGTTTTACGCGGCAGAATTTGGAAAGGCGGTCTTTTACTGCGTTTGCTGCTTCGAGGACGCCTTCTTTATGCTGTGCTGCGGGAACGATTACGACCTGGATAGGAGCTACGTCGGGCGGAAGAACAAGACCGTTGTTATCGCCGTGGGTCATGATGATAGCGCCGATGAGACGTGTGGAAACGCCCCAGGAAGTTTCGAAGGGAGTATGAAGCTGGTTATCGCGTCCGGTATACTGGACTTCGAATGCTTTTGCAAAGCCGTCACCAAAGAAATGGGAAGTACCGGACTGGAGAGCTTTACCGTCGTGCATCATAGCTTCGATAGTATAGGTTGCCTCTGCGCCTGCGAATTTTTCTTTTTCGGTTTTCTGGCCTTTGATCATCGGGATAGCGAAGTTCTTTTCGCAGACGTCAGCATAGATGTTGAGCATCTGTTCGGTTTCTGCGATTGCTTCTTCTGCGGTTTCGTGCATGGTGTGACCTTCCTGCCAGAGGAATTCCATGGAACGAAGGAAAGGACGGGTTGTCTTTTCCCAACGGACAACGCTGCACCACTGGTTATAAAGTTTCGGAAGGTCGCGGTAAGATTTGATTACATGTGCGTAGTGGTCGCAGAAAAGGGTTTCGGAAGTGGGGCGTACGCACATTCTTTCCTGAAGCTGTTCGCCGCCGCCCATGGTGATCCATGCAACTTCCGGAGCAAAGCCTTCGATATGGTCTTTTTCCTTCTGAAGAAGGCTTTCGGGAATGAACATGGGCATATAAACGTTTTCGTGGCCGGTTGCCTTAAAACGCGCGTCAAAAAGTTTCTGGATGTTTTCCCAGATTGCGTAACCGTAAGGGCGAAGAACCATGCATCCGCGAACGCTGGAATAATCGATAAGTTCCGCTTTTTTAACAACGTCGGTGTACCACTGGGCAAAATCATCCTCCATAGAGGTTATTGCTTCAACCATTTTTTTCTGGTCTGCCATTTTTTACAACTCCTTAATCGTATAAACGAAAATAGCGGAACCCACAGTTCCGCGATTTTCATTTCCAATATTCTTTAAAAAACTTAAATTAAAGGGAATTCTCAATATAAGAAACGATATCGCCGATGGTTTTGATATTTTCGATATCTTCATCGGGAATTTCTTTATCGAATTCGTCTTCAAGAGACATTACGAAGTCAACAAGATCAAGAGAATCTGCGCCGAGATCGTTGATGATATCGGTATCGAGAGTTACTTCATCGGGATCGATGTCGAGCTGATCGCAAAGAATTTCTCTAACTTTTTCAAAAACCATTGAAAATTACCTCCTAAAATTAAAAACAGACTTTTTAAAAAAGCCGTTTGCTTTTGCCTTTAAATATAATATATAAAACGAATTGAGTTGTCAATGTTTTTTGGATAAATTTATTTTAAGTTTTGGGTTTAATCTTGAAATTGACGGAAATTATGGTATATTAGTATTTGTATAATTCTGTATTATTTTTTACGGAGGGCATTTTATCTTGAAAAAAATAGCTTTTGTTTTCCCCGGCTATGGTTGCGCCCACGCCGGAATGGGAAAAGGAATTTGTGAATTTTCCGAAAAAACCAAAGGGATTTACGAAAAGGCTTCCGCCGTTCTTGGTTTTGATGCTGCGGAAGTTTCGATAAAAGGAAAAGCGGCGGAAGTTTCCGACGAGGAAATTTCCTTCCAGCTCCAGTTCCTTCAGCAGCTTGCTCTTTACGAGGCCGCAAAGGAAATCCTTCCGGAAGCGGAAGCTCTCATCGGTTACAGCGCCGGCGAAATTACCGCAATGACCGCTGGCGGAGTTTTTGAACTCGAAGACGGCGTGGCCGTTGCAAACGCTTACCGCGATATGAGAAAAGCCGCCGTCGGCGCGGGAAAACTTGACGCATACCGCCTTCGCGGCGTTAAACATGAATTCGTAAGCCTTGCTTCGGATAAATGCATGACCGGTTTCGTACAGATGAACGCCGTTGAAGCACCGGAACAGACGGTTATGGTCGGTGATGAGGACGGCCTCAGGGTTGTTCTTAAGGAACTTGCGAAGCATAAAGTTGTTCCCGCAAAACTTAAGGATTCCCTTGCGCTCCATACCGTAATGGTTTTTCCCTATGTTTCAAAACTCCAGGACGCGATGCGCGGAATTACCCACCACGAACTTTCCGTAAAGATGTACTCCACTTTATATGGAAAACTTGTTGATGTTATGACACTTCCTTCGGATTATTTTGCTAAACAGCAGGTAAACGCCGTTCGTTTCTATGAAGCTGTTTCCGCTGCAAAAGAAGACGGCTTTGATGCATTTGTAATCCTTGGAAAAGATAAAGACCTTCTTACGGCGGTTAAAAACATTGCCGGTGCAGAAAACGCATTTATTGCGGATTCCGCCGAGGACCTTCAGAAAATTGCAGAAAAAATTAAAGAATGATAAAACAAAAACTCCCGCTTAGAAGAGCGGGAGTTTTAAAATATTTTCTTTAATGACATTTTAGGGTTTCTATAATATAAACAACCGATAAATAAGAATTTGACGAAGGAGATGTGCAATGAGCAACAAAGACATTATAAAATATTTTTACGAAGTGGTTGTCTCCGAAAACCTGCTTGATGAGCTTCATAAATATATCTCAGAGGACTGTGTGCAAAGAGTTG
>JAFXBK010000066.1 GCA_017521825.1 Oscillospiraceae bacterium | reverse complement strand
TATTCCTCGATATGAACGGAGGTGTAGGTATCTTCTTTAACAAGTTTTTCGTTGATGAGAACCGCGTCCTCGTAGTTATAACCTTCCCAGGTCATAAAGCCGATGAGCATGTTCTTACCAAGGGAAACTTCGCCTTCGCTGGTTGCGGGGCCGTCGCAGATGACCTGGCCTTTAACGACGTGCTCGCCTTTTTCGACGATAGGTCTCTGGTTTACGCAGGTACCCTGGTTGGAACGAAGGAATTTGATGATTTTATATTCATCGGATTCGACGGAATCGTCGCGTTTGATAACAACGCGTTCTGCGTCAACTTTGGTAACGGTACCTGCGTGTTCCGCAAGAACGGTTACGCCGGAGTCAACAGCTGCTTTATATTCCATACCGGTACCGACGAAAGGTCTTTCGGTTTTAAGAAGCGGAACTGCCTGGCGCTGCATGTTCGCACCCATAAGTGCACGGTTTGCGTCGTCGTTTTCAAGGAAGGGGATCATTGCGGTTGCAACGGAAACTACCATCTTAGGAGAAACGTCCATATAGTCAACTTTTTCCGGAGCAACTTCGATGAATTCATCTTTGAAACGGCAGGTGATCTTCTGGTTTGCAAAGCGGTTGTTTTCATCAAGGGGGGTGTTAGCCTGTGCAACGATAAAATCGTCCTCGGTGTCAGCGGTCATATATTCAACTTCATCGAGAACAACACCGGTTTCTTTATCAACCTTTCTGAAAGGTGCTTCGATGAAACCGTATTTGTTGATTCTTGCATAGCTTGCGAGATAGGAGATAAGACCGATGTTAGGACCTTCAGGGGTCTCGATCGGGCACATGCGGCCGTAGTGGCTGTAGTGTACGTCTCGGACTTCGAAACCTGCACGGTCACGGGAAAGACCGCCGGGACCGAGAGCAGAAAGACGGCGTTTATGAGTAAGTTCCGCAAGGGGGTTGGTCTGGTCCATGAACTGGGAAAGAGGAGAAGATCCGAAGAACTCCTTGATAGCCGCAACGACGGGGCGGATATTCACAAGACCCTGAGGAGTGATGGCTTCGGTGTCCTGTGCCTGGATGGTCATGCGTTCACGGATTACGCGCTCAACTCTGGAAAAACCGATTCTGAACTGGTTCTGAAGAAGTTCGCCGACGCTGCGGATACGTCTGTTTCCGAGGTGGTCGATATCGTCGGTGCTTCCGAATCCCCAGTAAAGGTTGCACATATAGTTGATGGAAGAGAAGATATCATCGATGATGATATGTTTCGGAATAAGTTCATCAACGTTTTCTTTGATAAGGGCAACAAGTGCTTCCTTATCGTCGCCTGCTTTTTCGGCAATGGCGGTGATAACAGAGAAACGAACTTTTTCGTTGATGAAGAGCTCTTCGAGTTCTTCTTTGGAAAGGTCGACATAATCTTCGGCATCGACCATGTTGTTGGAAATAACTTTAACTTTGTGGCCGTCAACGTCAACAAGAACTTCGCGGACACCTTTTTTGTCAAGAAGTCCTGCGTCATCCCTGGTAAGGGTTGCGCCTGCTTCAAAAAGAACTTCGCCGGTAAGCGGATCTGCTGCCGGTTCCGCAAGGGTCATGCCTGCGATTCTTCTTTCAAGGGCAAGTTTTTTGTTGTATTTGTAACGTCCTACGCGGGAGATATCATATCTTCTTGCGTCAAAGAAAAGGTTGTTAAGGTGCTGCTCACTGGTTTCGATCGTGGGCGGTTCACCGGGACGAAGTTTTCTGTAAACTTCGAGAAGGGCCTCTTCCCTGGATTTGGTTGCGTCTTTTTCAAGGGTTGCAAGAAGCATGGGCTCTTCGCCGAAATAATCAAGGATCTGTGCATCACTTCCGAGTCCGAGGGCTCTGATGAAAGTGGTGATGGGAAGTTTTCTGTTCTTATCAATTCTTACGCCGAAAACATCGTTAAGGTCGCTTTCGTATTCAAGCCATGCGCCCCTGTTAGGAATAACGGTGCTTGCAAAAAGCTTCTTACCGGTTTTGTCGTAGTTCATGGCGAAATATACGCCGGGAGAACGGACAAGCTGGGATACAATAACACGCTCTGCGCCGTTAATTACAAAGGTGCCGGAAGGGGTCATAATCGGGAAATCTCCCATGAAGATATCCTGTTCTTTGATCTCGCCGGTTTCCTTGTTCTGCAGTCTTGCTCTTACGCGAAGAGGTGCTGCATAGGTAACGTCGCGCTCTTTGCATTCCTCGATAGTATATTTGGGCTTATTTTCGATATGATAATCGATGAAGTCCAAAACAAGGTTTCCGGAATAATCAGTGATGGCCGAAACATCACGGAAAACTTCCTGAAGACCTTCTTCAAGGAACCATCTATAAGAGTCTTTCTGAACCTCGATGAGGTTCGGCATATCGAGAACTTCCTCGATTTTGGAAAAACTCATGCGGACATTTTTTCCGAGCTTGACAGGTTTTACATTTACCAAATAGCTCACTCCATTCATCCGTATTTACGTCGTTTATTTTTCTTTACCGAAACACTTGCATTTTTCGTCAAACTGTGGTATAGTAGTTTAGAACGAGATACAAATGTCCATTATGGTACATTTTATTATTATATTACTAATGTCAATAGGTGTCAAGCTGTTTTTTACGGTTTGGCATTATTTTTTTATATTTTTTTGATTTTAAGCAAAAAACGGCCGTTTTCGGCCTGTTTTTGCTCTTATTTTTGTTAATTATTGGAAAATTTAAAAAAGTTTATTCATCCGCTTTTCAGCTTTTCAAACCCGGAAAAACTGGTTCAAATCTGCCGTTTTTATCAAAAAGTGTACACGCTACCGGGTGTTTCAAAGGCTGATTTTTTAAAAACTTTTCCTTTTTTGTGCAACAAAAACGCTTTATCTTTACACTTATACGGTGTAGAATAAATTTAAAAGGAAGTGATTGTTTTGAAAAAATTTTTCGCTCTTTTTCTTGTTGCCGTTTTAATTTTAGGCGGCTGTTCAAAGGAAGAAAAACCGGCTTTAGAAATTTCCGAAAATCCCTCTTCTTCAAAAGAATCCGAGGATTCTTCTTCCGCTTCCAAGGCGGAAAGTTCCGGTTACGAAAATCCATATACCTCCTGCGTTCCGGAATGGTCCGTAAGCGCTTCCGAACGGGATCCTTCCTATTCCCACAGCTCCGAAAGCAGTTCTTTCCTACCGCCTTCGGAAGTTTTTCAAATTAAAGGACGAACTTCGGAAGTTTATCCCGAGGGCGAAAATCCGAACGCCGTACTTGGTTCCGCAAAAGAGCTTGAGCGCTGGAAAGGCACCATAAATAACCTTTACGAAGTTTCTGAAATCGTTGTTTGTTATATCGAAACCGAAGAACGGAACCTTGATTTTCAGGAAACCACCGTTATCATAAAAAATCTCCAGTCCCTTTCGCCGGAAATAAAAACGGAAATGGATAACCCCGCAACCGGCGGAAGTTTTACCGTTTACGCTTATGATTCCGAAGGAAATCCGCTCTGGTGGGTTTCTCCCGGTTACTGGTTCGTTGTTAATTTCGCCGGGGAAAACACCGTTTATATCTTCGATTCGGAAGGTCAGGACCTTTCCCCTATTTTCAAAATCCTTGATTACCGTTCGCCCATGAGCAACCCTTGAATTTATCAAAAAAGAGCACTTCTCCAAGAGGTGCTCTTTTTTCTACCATTCAAGTTCGCGCAAAAGATTTTCCCTTATGCGCTCGATTATATGATCGCTGTATTCAAGTTCGCCGCTTTCAAGAAGAAGCGCCGCGCCGTAGGCAATGCTTCGGATCACATAACCTCTGTCCGCTTTTTCAACCGGGTCCATTTCCGGAAAGCAAATTTCCATATATTTTTCAACCCTTTCCCCAAGGGGAAGTTTCCTTCCGGAAAGCATAAGTACCGCTCTGAAATGCGGGTTTGCAATACAAAAACGGATATAGGCTATACAAATTTCCGCAAGGCAGGTTTTTGGGTTTTGATATACCGCCGCCACCTGGTCCAGAAGAAGGTTGAGCTGGCTTGTTATATAATCGAAAATCCCTTCGATAAGCGCTTCCTTGCTTTTAAAATGTTTATAAGGTGCCGCACAGGAAATGTTGCAGGCACAAGCAACCCTCCGCAGGGAAAAATCCGCAACGCCGTGGGTTTCAAGCTCCCCTATTCCGGCTGTTATAAGCTGTTCCCTTACCGAAGCGGAACCGAGTTCCTCGTCCATAAAAGCGCCCCCTTAAATGTCAAGTTCATATTCGTAATCTGTAAATTCTTTTTCCGTCCCCTGCTTTTTATACGAAAATTCTCCGGTGATTTTAAATCCAAACTTTTTCATTATTGCATTCGAACCGGGGTTTTCCCTGTTCACCCGAACGGTAATTTTCCTGCCCCCATGTTCTTTTGCGTAGCCTATCATCCCTTTGACCATTTCTGTTGCATAACCCATCCTCCAGAAATTTTTGTGCACGCAATATGCTATATCATAAACAAACCCATCGGCACTCGGAATAAAACTACATGTTCCGATTTTTTCCCCGGTGATTTTATTTTCCGAAATCAAATAACAGCATTCTTCGTCATCACCAAGGATTTCAAGGCTTTTTCGGTATTCATCATCCATGTTCTCTTCGCTTGGATCCGGAAGATATTCGCCCATTTCCGGATCGTTCCAGACGCTTATTGCAAAAGGAACATCCGATTTTTCAAACCCGCGGAGAAAAAGTCTTTCGGTTTCAATTATTTCAATTCTCACACCATAGCCTCCTGCTTTCTCTTTTCCATTATATTATATCACTTCTTTCCCGCAATTCAATTATTGACATTTGTTTTATATAGGTATATTATAGATATATTATTC
>JAFXBK010000065.1 GCA_017521825.1 Oscillospiraceae bacterium | reverse complement strand
CCGGAAGTTGCATGGATCACCATGGGCGGCGGCGAACAGCTTCAGGAAAGAATGTGCGTTCGCCCCACTTCCGAAACCCTTTTCTGCGACCACTACGCACATGTAATCAAATCTTACCGCGACCTTCCGAAACTTTATAACCAGTGGTGCAGCGTTGTTCGCTGGGAAAAAACCACCCGCCCCTTCCTTCGTTCCATGGAATTCCTTTGGCAGGAAGGCCACACCATGCACGAAACTGCGGAAGAAGCTATCGCAGAAACCGAACAGATGCTCAACATCTATGCTGACGTTTGCGAAAAGAACTTTGCTATCCCGATGATCAAAGGCCAGAAAACCGAAAAAGAAAAATTCGCCGGCGCGGAAGCAACCTATACCATCGAAGCTATGATGCACGACGGCAAGGCTCTTCAGTCCGGTACTTCCCATTTCTTCGGCGACGGTTTTGCAAAGGCTTTTGACGTTCAGTTCACCGGCCGCGATAACCAGCTTCACACCCCGTTTGAAACTTCCTGGGGCGTTTCCACCCGCCTTATCGGCGCTATCATCATGACCCACGGCGACAACAACGGACTTGTTCTTCCGCCCGACGTTGCGCCTATCCAGGTTGTAATCGTTCCCGCACAGCAGCACAAAGAAGGCGTTCTTGAAGCCGCAAACGCAGTTAAAGACCGTCTTTCCAAATTCTGCCGCGTAAAACTTGACGACAGCGAACAGACCCCCGGCTGGAAATTCGCCGAATATGAAATGAAAGGCGTTCCGGTCCGTCTTGAAATCGGACCCCGTGATATCGCCCAGAACCAGTGTGTTCTTGTTCGCCGCGACAACCGCGAAAAATATTTCGTATCTCTTGACGAACTCGAAACCAAGATTCCCGAAATTCTCGGACTTGTTCGCGACGGTCTTTACCAGCGCGCACTCGAGAACAGAGAAAACCGCACTTTCACCGCTCACGACCTTGATGAATTCATCAAAATCGCAAACAGCGGAAACTGCTTCATCAAATCCATGTGGTGCGGCGACCGCGCTTGCGAAGAAAAACTCAAAGAAGTTGCAGGCGTTTCTTCCCGCTGCATGCCTTTTGAACAGGAACACATCGGCGATGTTTGTCCCGTTTGCGGAAAACCCGCAACCAAAATGGTCTATTGGGGCAAAGCATATTAATTGGAATTATGCAAAACAAAAATCCCGCTCATCTGAGCGGGATTTTTTATTTAGCCTCCCCTATTAGGGGAGGTGGATTTTGTCCGCAGGACAAAAGACGGAAGGGTGGAAATTGTTTGGAAAGATCAAAACCGTTCCGTTTTTATTTTTCAAATTAATGCAGGGCGGATAAATCCGCCCACGCAAAAAAATCTCTCGCTTACCCGGGAGATTTTTTCTTCTCTCTTATTGTTCGATTTCATAAGGCCAATCGATTATTCCGCCGAACTCGTAAACTTCGGAATAGCCGAGGGAAACAAGCGCTTTCGAAGCGGTTTTGCTTCGGTTTCCGCTTCTGCAATAAACGAAAACCGGAACGTCCTTTTCCGGAATTTCCGCTTCCGCCCTTTTTAAAACCTCGTCATGCGGAATAACGATTGCTCCGGGAATATGACCTTCAAAAAATTCTTCTTCTGTTCTCGCATCCAGAAGAACAAATTCTTCAAGGTTTTCCATCATTTCCTTTGCTTTTTCGGCATTTATATTCATATAAACACTTCCTTCTTTTTCTGCGCCGCAGCCGGAAAGTGCCAAAAGGAAAACCAACGCGGCGATTATCGAAACTATTCTTCTTTTTATCATTTTAAGATACATAAACCGATTCTCCTTTCCGGCTTTTTTGTTTGACATATTTTAAAAGTTGGGATATTATTATTTTGGATTTTAATTTTTTTCAAAGGAGCGAAGCACAATGTCCTGTGAAAAATGTCATTTGCTTATGAAACAATCTTTTCCGTTCTGGGAAAGCCTTTCGGAAACGGATAAAATGGATCTTATGAACGGGGCCGGCTGCGCCGAATTCAAAAAAGGCCAGAACATTCATAACGGAACCGTTTGCACCGGAATTATCTTTGTTAAAACAGGTTGCTTAAGAGTTTACATCCTTTCCGAAGAGGGTAAGGAAATTACACTGTACCGAATCTTCGCCGGGGATGTTTGCGTTCTTTCCGCATCCTGTATTCTTGAATCCATAAACTTCGACGTTCAGGTGGACGCCGAAGAGGACAGCCGATGCTGCATTTTAAGTCCCGGTTCCTTCCTCCGGGTTTCCGAAAGAAAACCGGAGATGAAGAACTTCCTTCTTGAAAAAACAGTCAGCCGTTTTTCCGAGGTTATGTGGGTTATGCAGCAGATCCTTTTTATGAGCTTTGACCGGCGCCTTGCGATTTTTCTTCTTTCCGAAGCGGAAAAATCAAAAAGCTCCGAAATAAAATTAACCCATGAACAAATCGCAAAATATATGGGCTCCGCAAGGGAAGTTGTTTCCCGTATGCTAAAATATTTTTCTTCCGAAGGTTATGTTGAACTTTCCCGTGGCGGCGTTACCATAACGGATTTTGATGCCCTTGACCGTTTAGCCCTTTGAAAATTCAAGAACCCTTTCCTTCGGGCGGAAGCCAACCATGGAATCCACGGCTTTTCCGTCGCGGAAAAGAACAAGAGCGGGAATGCTCATTATTCCGTAACGGGAGGCAAGTTCCTTTTCTTCGTCAACGTTAACTTTTCCGAAGGAAACTTCCTCAACCTCTTCCGCAACCTGGTCAACAACCGGGGAAAGCATTCTGCAGGGGCCGCACCAGGGTGCCCAAAAATCAACAACAACGGTTTTTTCGTTTTTAAGAACGTTTTCTTCAAAATTTTCTTTATTTAAAACTTTAACTGACATTATCTTCAAATCCTTTCGTGTGGTAATTTGTTTTCGTTGATGTTAGTATAACCTAACCGCAGGTTTTTTACCGTGACTTTGTCACATTAAAAAGCACATTTTTGAAATTTTTTCAAAAATGTGCTTTCTTTTTTGTAATAGAGTTTTTTTTAAATGCATATTCTGTTCAGAAAAGGCGGTGGTTTAAACGGAAAAACTTTCTGAAATAATCTGGGGACCCGCTCTTCTTGTTCTTGTTCTCGGAACCGGGTTTTATCTTACGGCCGCAAGCGGATTTTTTCCGGTTTTTAAAAGCGGTTTTGTTTTAAAAAACACCTTTGGCAAAATTTTTAAAAACAAAAAAGCCTTTTCCGCCGCGGCAACGGCCATTGGAGCAACTGTCGGAACCGGTAATATAATCGGCGTTTCCGCCGCAATTTCCGTTGGCGGCGCCGGAGCGGTTTTCTGGATGTGGGCGGGCGCGTTTTTTGGAATGATGCTTAAATTTGCGGAAGCCGCCCTTGCGGTAAAATATAAGGGCGGCGCTATGGTTTATATTGAAAAGGCCTTCGGCGGAAAATTTTTCGCGGTTTTGTGGTGTTTTTGCTGTGTGCTTGCATCCTTCGGCGGAGGAAATATGATTCAGACAAACGCCGCAGGCTCGGTTTTTAAAGAATCTTTTGGAATTCCGCCCGCTTTTATTGGAATTCTTATTGCCGTTCTTACCGGATTTGTACTTTTTTGCGGAGCAAAAACGGTTTTAAAAACTTCCTCCGTTCTTGTTCCGGCAATGGCGCTTATCTATGTTTTAGGATGTTTTTCGGTGCTTTTTATCTTTCGGGAAAACGTTTTTCCGGCTTTAAAAAGCATTTTTGAATCCGCTTTTGAACCCTTTTCCCTCGGCGGCGGAATTTTGGGTATTATTACGTCAAAAGCCCTTCGTACCGGAATTTCCAAAGGAACTTTTACCCACGAAGCCGGAATGGGTTCCGCTTCCCTTGCACACTGTGAAAGCGGCGAAAGTTCGCCTTTGGTTCAGGGCTGCTGGGGAATAATCGAAGTTTTTATCGATACGATTTTTGTCTGCAGCCTTACTGCGCTGGTTATTCTTTCTTCCGGTTTTTCCTCCGCCGAAAGCGCTTTTTGTTCCTGCTTCGGAAGTTTCGGCGACGTTTTTCTTTCGGTTTCGATGTTTCTTTTTGCCCTTGCGGCGGTAATCGGCTGGGCTTTTTATGGTGAAAAAGCCCTTGGTCACATTATAAAAAACAAAACCGCCGTTGTTTTTTACCGGATTTTATTTTGTTTTGCGGCTGTTATCGGTTCGTTCCTTGAGCTTCCGCTTATCTGGAACATAACCGATATTTTTAACGGGCTGATGATTTTTCCGAACCTTATGGCAATAATAATCCTTTCGCCGGAAGTTTTGAAAATTGCAAGAAAAAAGAAGGAACGCCAATAGGCGTTCCTTCTTTGCTTTAAGGTCTTTGGATATAATCTTCAATTTTATATTCACAAACGTTTTCGCTGTCAATAATTCCGGTTATTTTTCCGCTTTCAAAATCGACCTTAAAATAAACATACAGTTCGTCCGGTTTTTCAATTTTAGAAAGCTTGTTTCCATCCTTATCAATGAACCAATAGCTGATATCTCCGTAGGACATATTCCGCCGGTTGGCGTAAGCAATTCCGATATATGAACCGTCTTTATCAAAATAAAAATTTATTCTGTCATATTCGTTGCAAATCATGTTGCCGGAAGTATCCATAATAAATTGCTTTCCAAGTTCGCCTTCCACATAATCGTAATATCTTCCAACATTAACAAGAATTCTGTCTTTGAAAGGCATTTCAACTCGAAGGTAAACCGGTTCAAGAATTACGTTTCCGTCCGGATCATTTATTCCGTACCTTTCGCCGAAGAACGGATGGAAGCGTTCCGTTACGGTAAAGCCAAATTCGCTTACGGAATTTTCGGGCATTTTTGTCGTTGCAAAAATTTCTTCTCCCTCACATTTTTCATATTCATAATAAACTCCGTCGCCGTATCCGCTCAGGCAATAGGTGAATTTTTCCGTAGTGAATCCTCCGAAATATTCAAAATTCGGTATAAGGGTATAAAAATCGAAGCTTTGAAGCGGCTTTTCGTTAAAACGGGTTCCGTCATCAAAATAGATATCCACTTTTGCGTTCGGTCTTTCCTCAAAATAGGGTTCTTTCGGATATTCCTCTTTATGGTTGAGGAATTTTTCCGTTCCGTCAACAAAAACGCAAACGGCATAATAAACGTCTTTTTTATGTTTTAGTTCGCTGTCCGAATAGGTTTCTGTTTTTTCGATACTTATGCTGTCGTAAATATATTCGGTTATCGGTTTCCCGTTTTTTGTAAGGGCAAATTTTCCGTTTTCGTCTTTTTCATAGAAAATTTGAACCTCTTTTGGAAGGATTTGGGTAACCGTTTCGGTTTTTGGGTCAAAATTATAGCTGTTTCCCTGAATAAAGAATTTTATAACGTCCTTATCATTCACCGAAGTTTCAGCAATTTCCGGAACAAAGGTTCCGCCGCCCGAATAAGCCTGTTTCCAGGGAACATAGGTGTTGATGGTTTTCAAAAAATTTCCGTCTTTATCAATTACGTCAATTTCGTAAAAAGAAACGTAATCAAGGGGGTTTTCGAGGAACAGCGAATCTGTTTTCCGGTGCGAAATTTTAAAAACATAGAGATTTTCGCCATAATCGAAGGTTGAAAGAATTTTTCCTTCGCCCTCTTTTGTTTTGATTTCTGCGGAAGGTTTTGAAACGTCCGAAAAATTATAAACCCTTATTCCTTCATTGTTCCAAAAATAAACGCTTTCTTCCCCAAGAACCCTGTAATTATATTCAATATTATCATATTCAAATTCCGGAATGAAGCGGAAGGTTCCCTTTTCAAGATCTTTAAGATAAGGAAGGAAAAGGGTGCTTTCGAAAGAATAATCTTTTGTTCCGTCGTTATAAGGAATTTTAAATTCCGAACCCCACCAGAAAAGTCCCATTTCGTATTTTCTGTTACCGCTCACCCGCCAATCGGTGCAAGCGCCGTGGCTTTCCGGACGAAGAATCAGCGTTTTGGGAAGGCCGGAAAGGATTGCCATATCAAGCTGTTCGTCGGTATATCCAAGGGTTTTCTTTGCGTAAGAATAAAAATCTTCTTCCGAAAGTTCAACGCTTGTGGGAACGCGTTTTTCAATTTTTTCGCAAAGCTCGGTCATTCTTGCAACAAGCTCTTCATCGTAGCAGGCGAAATAAAGAAAATTAGGCCCGAAATCAAATTCCTCTTTTGAAAAATCTTCCGGATTTTCGCAGGATTCAATATCAATAAAAAGATAAACTCCGTTTTCGTAAATGCCGATTTGCGTAACGCCCGCGGAAACCATGTTTTCACCAAGTCCCAGATAAAAAACTTCCGTTCCGGGAACCGGATCATCAATCAAAGGGCTTGCAAATCCGAAGTTGCTTTTTCCGATTTTAATTTTTTCTTTGCCCGGAACAACGTATTCAAATTTATAATCTTTCAAAATTTCTTTAAGGGAAAATGTTTCCGAAATGGAAATCATAATCGGTTCATATTCAAAAACGTCTTTGTCTTTGTTTACGTGAAATTCAAATTCCAAAATTTCTTTTCCGCCGTTAAGATATTCAAAATCCACCGGCTCCGGGAAAAATTTTGAATATCCTTTTGAACAGCCGGAAAGCGCCAGCAAAATGTAAAACAAAACAAGAAGTTTTTTCATAGAAGCCACCTCCCCAAAACTTTTTATATCACAAATTCAATTTCTTTCCACCAGTTTCCGTTATAACCTACTTCATAATCAAATCCACCGAAAATCATTCTGTATTCTCCATTTGGAAGCTTTCCGAAAAGCTTTTCCACATCAAACACCCATTCGGCTTCCTGCCCTGGCAAAACAGCATATTCGAGCTTGTAATCGCAAAAACGTATATCACCTACACATTTTTCTTCTTTGTTTTCGGTTTTGTAAAGACTTGCTCCGTCAATTATCTCTAATCTGTTTTCTCCAAGGTTTTTTACGGAAACAACAACGGTGCTTTCCGAAGCGCTTTTCAGCGACATTTCAAGCGGAAGAAGCTCCATGCTTGTTTCACCATCTCCGCAGGAACAAAGCATAAGCAAAGCTAAAACCAACAAAAACAGTTTTTTCATAGAAAGCACCTCCCTTATAAATATAGTGTATATCTATTGCGGTTTTGTTTCAACGGTAAGCCAAAAAATTTTAAATTTTTTTACAAAAAAGGAGAACCGATTCGGTTCTCCTTTTCTATCGGAAATTATTTTGCGTTGTAGAAAGCTTCGGAAGCTTTGTGCATCATATAGATATCGATTTTGGTTGCAATTTCCATCGGCGCATGCATGGAAAGAAGCGGAACGCCAACGTCAATGGTATCCACCTGGAGGCGGGAGATATATTTTGCAACGGTGCCGCCGCCGCCTTCGTTAACTTTGCCGAGTTCGCCGGTCTGCCAGACAACGTTTGCGCTGTCAAAAATGTCGCGGACTTCCGCGCAGAATTCCGCAGGGCAGTCGTTGGTGGAATATTTGCCGCCGGAACCGGTATATTTGGTAACAACGATACCGTAGTTGAGGTATGCTGCGTTCATTTTTTCATGAACCTGGGGGAAAGTGGGATCAACAGCCGCGTTAACGTCCGCGGAAATGCATTTGCTGTTTTCAAGAATGGTGTGTCCTGCAACGCCATAAGGACGGCCGAGGTCTTCCGCAAAATATGCGAGCATTTTGCTGTTCATACCGGTAGGGCCGTCGGAACCGGTTTCCTCTTTATCCGCAAAGCAGGCAACAGCGGTATATTCCGGATCGGAAGCAAGAATACCGGTAAGTTCGCCGTAAGCGCAGACTCTGTCATCGTGGCCGTAAGCGCCGATAAGGCCGCAGTCAAAACCAATATCTCTTGCTTTTCCTGCGGGAACAATGGTAAGTTCAGCGCTCTGGAAATCTTCTTCGATGATTCCGTATTTTTCAAAAAGAATGGAAGCGATGTTGAGTTTAACTTTTTCGCTTACTTCATCATCGCGGAAAGGCATGGAACCAACGAGGATGTTGAGTTCTTCGCCCTTGATTCCGTCGCCGAGTTTTCTGTCCATCTGTTCTTTTGCAAGATGAGGAAGAAGGTCGGAAACGCAGAAAATGGGTTCGTCTTCTTTTTCGCCAACGGTTACGGTAACGGAAGTGCCGTCTTTTCTGATTACAACGCCATGGAGCGCAAGAGGAATTGCGGTCCACTGATATCTTTTAATTCCGCCGTAATAATGGGTTTTGAAGAGAGCAAGTTCCTGATCTTCATAAAGGGGGTTGGGTTTAAGGTCAAGGCGGGGAGAATCGATATGGGCGGCGGCAATATGCATGCCTTCCTCGATGGGTTTTCTGCCAATTTTTGCGAACATAAAAGCTTTGTTGCGGTTGTTTACGTAAACTTTATCGCCGGCAACATATTTTTTGCCGGGTTCAAAAGGAACAAAACCTTCTTTTTCAAGAACCGGAATTACCCAATCGATAAATTCACGCTCGGTTTTGCAGGTGCTGATAAAATCTTTGTAAGGCTCGCAATAATCAAAAGCGGCTTTGATTTCCTCTTCGGAAAGGGCGGAGCCTGCATTTTTGGGGCTTCTGAAAAGTTTTTCTTTAAGAAGCTGGCCTGCGGATTTTTCTTTTTCGCTCATGTTGTTTCTCCTTTTCTATGTTTAAATTTTTGTTTGGTTTATTTAAAAATCAGTCAAAATCGTAGATTCTTTGATAATCTTCCCGGTATTTGCTGACTTTTTCACGGTAATTCGAAGTTTCCTCGTAAGGAATTTTATCAAGGGTTTTTCCGTCAGGGGAATATTCCGGATCGGAAAGCCATTTTTTAACCGCGTTCGGCCCGGCGTTATATGCGGCATAAACCGTTTCCCATTCGCCAAAAAGGCCGTAATGATAGGAAAGAAGCCACACGCCGTAATCAATGTTTGTTTCCGGATCATACATATCGTCCCAGGTTGCGCCGGTTTCTCCCCGGTAATAATCTATCCATTCAAAAGCATCTTTTGTAATCTGCATAAGTCCCCGGGCGCCGACCCAACTTTCTGCCTCGGCTTCAAAATTGCTTTCGGTTCGGATAACCGCATAAATTACGGAAAGCGGAACGCCATATTCCGCGGCTTTTTCCTCAACAATATCGCTGTATCCGGTGGGATATGCCCAATGCTCAAGGAGCTTTGTACTTCTGTTCATCATAACGCCGGCGAAAATCAGAAAGCCGACTATAAGAAGCCCCAAAAGCGCGTTTTTTATAACTTTTCCCAAAATTTTTCCTCCGAAAAAGTTTTATCTTATGTTAACCATGTTTTTGAGCACGGAGTTTACACTCCGCTCAAGGTCGGCCGGCGTACTGTCGTTCCTGATTACGAAATCGGAATTTTCGGTATAAAATTCCTCCGGCTTTTGGGCAAGAACACGCCTTTCCGCATCCGCTTTTGTAATTCCGTCGCGCTTGATAATCCGGGTTTTTCTGGTTTCCTCCTCCGCAACAACGGAAACGAGCACGTCGCACATTTTTCCGCAGCCGCTTTCGATAATCGTTGCGCCATCAATAACAATGTTTTCCGTTCCCTTTGCAATATGCCCGAGCACTTCGTGCTCAATGGCTTCAAGAATATATGGAAAAATGATTTTATTAAGTGCCGCAAGCTCTTTTTGGTCGGAAAACACCCGTTTTCCAAGGGCTTTGCGGTTTATTTTGCCTTTTTCGTTGAGCACAAGACAGGAAAAACGACTTACAATATCATAGATGCAGTTTAAATTGTTGTCGGTAATGTCATGGGCAACGGAATCCGCATCTATTACAGCCGCGCCTTTTTGGCGCAAAATTTCGCGGACGGTGCTTTTTCCCGCGCCTGTCTGGCCGGTTAAACCTATGATATTGGCCATTTCTGTCACTTCCTTTTTATGTCGTGCTCAAAGTTCGATAACGTCAAAACCCGCCGCCCTGATAAGGCGGTTATAAACCGCAAGACCGATTCCGGTAACCTTTGGCGAATGGGCAAAAACTTTTTCTGCTCCGCTTTCGTCAATTTTCCGGAGCGCTTCAAAGATATGTTCCGCCTGTTCGGCATCGGAAAATTCCGAACCGTAACAAACGGTGCTCACGGAAAGTTTTTCCGCCTCTTCATCAAAGCAAAGGGCAAAAACGCCCTCGTCCGCGTGCTCATTCACAAATTTTATGTAATCTTCCGAGCTTGCTTTTATAAGGGTTACCTGCGCTTTGGGTGCGTAGTGTTTATATTTCATTCCCGGGGAAAGAACTTTTTCGCCTTCCTCAAGTTTTTCGAGCACCGCATGGGAAATTTCAACTTCGCCGATGGTTTCACGAAGTTCTTCAAGGGTTACAAAACCCGGGCGAAGAAGCACCGGTTTTTCTCCCGCAAAGGAAATTATAGTGGATTCAACTCCAACGGAAGAAGCACCGCCATCGATTATGGCATCGACCCTGCCCATAAGGTCATGAACGCAATGCTCAAAACTGGTTGGGCTGGGGCTTCCGGAAAGGTTTGCAGAAGGTGCCGCAAGTGGAATTCCCGCAGCTTCGATAATTTTTCTTGCAACCGGGTGCGCCGGAAAGCGAACCGCAACGGAAGGAAGGTTAGCGCTGGTAACATCCGGGATTTTTTCGCTTTTTTTCATAATCATAGTAAGCGGACCCGGCCAGAATTTTTCCGCAAGAAGCCTTGCCTTTTCCGGAAATTCCGCAACTATATCTTCGAGCATGCTCAAATCGGAAATATGGACAATTAAAGGATTGTCGCCGGGGCGGCCTTTTGCTTTAAAAATATTCGCGCAGGCTTTTTCATCAAAAGCATTTGCCGCAAGGCCGTAAACCGTTTCCGTCGGAATTGCAACAAGGCCGCCGTTTTTTAAAATTTTTGCAACGGCTTCGACCGCGCCTTCGTTTTTTGCATCAAAAAGCAAAGTTTCCATTGGTTTTCTTTCAATCCTCTTCTCCGCGGAGTTTTTCCGCCTGATCATGCGCCCTTAAAGGGTCGATAAGTTCATCGAGTCCGCCGTTCATAACGGAATCGATTTTATAAAGTGTAAGGCCAATCCGGTGGTCGGTGACCCTTCCCTGGGGGAAGTTATAGGTTCGGATTCGTTCGCTTCTGTCGCCGCTTCCGACCTGGGCTTTTCTGTCCGCGGCGCGGCTTTCGTCCGCCGCGCGCTGTTTTTGTTCATAAAGGCGGCTGCGAAGCACCTTCATAGCCTTATCCTTGTTTTTATACTGGCTTCGTTCGTCCTGACATTCAACAACCATTCCGGTGGGAAGGTGGGTTATCCGGATTGCGGAGCTGGTTTTGTTGATATGCTGGCCGCCGGCGCCGCTTGAACGGAAGGTATCTATCTTAAGGTCGTTCGGGTCAATTTCTATTTCAACGTTTTCCGCTTCCGGAAGAACCGCAACGGTTACTGCGGAAGTCTGGATTTTCCCCTGGGAATCCGTTACCGGAACACGCTGAACGCGGTGGGTTCCGCTTTCAAAACGGAACCTTCCGAAAACGCCTTCGCCCTCCACGGAATAGGAAATTTCTTTATATCCGCCAAGTTCGGTTGCGTTCGCGTAAATAACCTCGGTTTTCCAGCCTTTGGAATCCGCGTACATGGAATAAGTGCGGTAAAGGTCCGCGGCAAAAAGCGCCGCTTCTTCGCCGCCGGTTCCGCTTCGGATCTCCATAATTACGGAGCGGTCCTCGTCCGGGTCTTTTGGGATAAGAAGGATTTTCAGTTCTTCTTCGCGGGATTCCATGGCGTTTTTGCTTTCCTCAAGCTGTTCCTTCGCCATATCCCGAAGTTCGCGGTCGGTTTCCTCCGCAAGAATTGCCTCCGCTTCCTCAAAATGGGCTTTTGCTTCCTTATATTCGCGATACTTAAGGGCGACGGGTTCAAGTTCCCTTTGTTCCTTAAGAAGTTTTGTATAAAGTTCGTTATCGTTTATAACTTCCGGTTCATAAAGCCGGAGGCAATCCTGGCGGAAGCGTCTTTCGATATCTTCCAGTTTATCAAACATCGGCGCCCTCCCGGATTATCTGTTTAATGTTTTTTTCGGCCTTGCTCCTTGGAACTTCCACCTCGTGGCCGCATTTTTCGCACCGGAGCTTAAAATCCATTCCGGAGCGCAGAACAACAAACCTTGCGCCGCCGCAGGGGTGATTTTTCTTCATCAAAAGTATATCTCCGATTTTAACGTCCATAAAAACGCGCTCCTTTCAGAATAATTATACTGCCTTAATTTATTAATATAACATAATAAGGGAAATTTTGCAACAGAAGGGATTTTTGCTTATTGAAAATTAAAACGGCAGCTGATAAAATAAATTTGGATAAAAATTTGCGGAGGTGCAGATAATGAAACTCAAAAATCCAATGCTTATAGTAACCGATATGGATAAATCCGTTGAATTCTATAAAAAAGTGTTCAGACTTCATGTAACTATGGATTTCGGAGCAAATAAAACCCTTACCGGCGG
>JAFXBK010000064.1 GCA_017521825.1 Oscillospiraceae bacterium | reverse complement strand
CCTTCTCCGGAAGGAGGTGTAATTATGGAATTTTCAGGCAAAGAACTTATCAAAGGCGAACCGGACGCTTCTTCTTTCCCTAATGGAGGCCTTCGGACTACTTTCGAGGCAAGAGGCTATACTGCATGGGATCCGACGTCTTATGCGTTTATTAAAGATAAAACTTTATGTATTCCTACAGCGTTCTGTTCTTACAGCGGCCATGCGCTGGACAAAAAAACTCCTCTTTTGCGCTCAATGGCGGCGCTCAACAAACAGGCGCTCCGAATCCTCAGATTGTTCGGAAACAACAGCGTAAAAAGAGTGACCGGCTATGTTGGTCCCGAACAGGAATATTTCCTTATCACCAAAGAAATGTATGAAAAGCGTCCGGACCTTTGCTTTACCGGACGCACCTTGTTTGGAGCAAAACCTCCGAAAGGGCAGGAAATGGGCGACCACTATTTTGGCGTGATCAAACCGAAAGTTGCCGCTTTTATGGAAGAACTTGATGAGGAACTCTGGAAACTGGGAATCCTTGCCAAAACGGAGCATAACGAGGTTGCTCCGGCTCAGTATGAACTGGCACCGATTTATACCACTGCCAATATTGCAACCGACCATAACCAGCTTACGATGGAGATAATGCAGAAGGTGGCGGCAAAACATGGCCTTGTGTGTCTGCTGCACGAAAAACCCTTTGCCGGCATAAACGGCAGCGGAAAACACAATAACTGGTCAATTGCCACCGATACGGGACAAAATCTGCTTTCTCCGGGTGAGACGCCCTATGAAAACGCACAGTTTTTGCTGTTCCTTTGCGCTGTTATAAAAGCGGTGGACGATTATCAGGATCTGCTCCGAATTTCGGTTGCGACTGCAGGAAATGATTGCCGCCTCGGTGCAAGCGAAGCACCGCCCGCGGTTGTGTCCATTTTTCTCGGCGATGAACTGAATGCGGTTCTTGAAGCTATCGAAACCGATACGCCTTATAAAGGTGCCGAAAAGACCCGGATGAAGCTTGGGGTTGACGTTCTGCCCGGGTTCAACCGTGATACCACAGACCGCAACAGAACTTCTCCATTTGCTTTTACCGGCAATAAGTTTGAATTCCGGATGCTCGGCTCATCCAACAGTATCGCCTGCGCCAATATCATGCTGAACAGCGCAGTTGCTGAGTCCCTCAGGATTTATGCCGACAGACTGGAAGGTGCGGAAAATTTTGAAACTGAACTGCACAGGATGATTAGGAATACTATAAAAAATCATAAACGCATCATATTCAACGGCAACGGATATGACGAAAACTGGATCCGGGAGGCGACGGAAAAGCGAGGCCTTCTCAATTTTCGCACCACCGTCGACTGCATGCCTCATCTGCTTGATAAAAAGAATATGGATATGCTTATTTCCCACGGTGTGTTCACCGAAGCGGAACTGAAATCCAGATATGAAATCATGCTTGAAAATTACTGCAAAACCATAGTGATCGAAGCAAACACAATGGTCAATATGGCGAAGACGCAGATTGTTCCGGCAATCGAAGCCTATGCTGCGGATACTGCAAAGGCGGCTGCCTCAAAAAAGACGCTGGACTCCACGCTTGTTTGCGGATATGAAACCGGCGTTGTAAGAAAGCTTTCTGCTCTGGCTGACCTGATTGCTTCAAAAGCTGAAGAGCTGGAAACTGCGCTTATTTCTCTTGATAAGGCGGAAGATATCGGAGCGGAATCCGTTATGATCCGCGATACGGTGCTGGGACTTATGAGCGAGCTCAGAATCCCATGTGACGAAGCCGAAACCATTACGGCAAAGAATTACTGGCCGATGCCAACCTATGCCGATCTGCTGTTCGGCATAAAATAAATGACAAAAAAGTAAAGGTGCGGAGCATTCAAAAATGAACAATTATACGGAGAAAAAACTTTTCACCGCAGTATAAGCGGAGCGGAAGATGATTATTCAAAAATAGTTAAACATCTTACCGGATATATAATGGAGGTATGATTATGTCAGAATGTGCGATAGTAGGTATAAATTGGGGCGACGAAGGAAAAGGCCGGATGGTGGATCTGCTCACTGAAAATTATGACGTGGTTGTGCGTTTTCAGGGCGGCGGCAACGCCGGACATACGGTAGTCAACGAAAAAGGAAAGTTTGCGCTTCATCTTCTGCCTTCGGGAATTTTCAGAAGCGGCGTTGTCAACGTTCTGGGCAACGGGGTTGCGGTGGATCCGGAAAATCTGTGGAAAGAGATCCAGGAAGTGATGTCAAAAGGCGTTGAAATCACAACCGATAACCTCAAAATCAGTGACCGTGCTTCTCTTTTGCTTCCGTGGCACAGAGACATGGATGAATTTGAAGAGATGCGCCTTGCCGATAAGAAATACGGTTCCACAAAACAGGGGATAGCACCGTTTTATTCGGATAAATATCAGAAAAAGACCATTCTTGCCGGGGAACTGTTCTATCCGGAAGAACTGAAAACTCATCTTGCGGACCTTATGGAATGGAAGAACCTGACGCTGACAAAGGTATATGGCGCAAAGCCATATACGATGGAAATGCTTGAAGAATGGCTTGAAACTTACTGCAAAAAAATCATGCCTTATATTTGTGATACCGGAAAATTTTTGAAAGAAGCAAAAGCGGATGGTAAAAATATTCTTTTTGAAACACAGCTTGGCTCGCTGAGAGATCTGGATTACGGTATTTATCCATACACGACCTCTTCAAATACAACCGCAGCCTATGCACCCATAGGTTCCGGACTTGCGAATGCAAAGATTGACGATGTGGTGGGGGTGGTAAAAGCCTATTCCACCTGTGTGGGAGAAGGACCTTTTGTGTGCGAAATGTTCGGCGAAGAGGCTGAAAAACTTCGCAGAGCGGGATTTGAATACGGAGCCAAGACCGGAAGACCACGAAGAGTCGGACCCATAGACATTGTGGCAACGCGGTACGGCGTTGAAGTCCAGGCGGCAACGGCTATCGCGCTTACAAAGCTTGACGTGCTCAGTTATATGGATAAGATTCCGGTCTGCACTCACTATATGCTGAACGGTGAACAGACCGACAGTTTTCCGTTTCCGTTCGCGCTTAAAAATGCAGAACCGGTCATCGAATTTTTTGACGGCTGGAAATGCGATATCTCGGGTGTCCGCCGCTGGGAGGATCTTCCAAAAGCGGCGCAGGAATATGTGACATATATTGAAAAACAAATCGGATGTCCCATCAAATACGTTTCGGTTGGACCGGAGAGGGACAACATTGTTATCAGATGACAAGGAGAATACGGATATGAACAACAAATATGAATCCCCGCTATCATCGCGTTATGCTTCCGATTATATGCTTGAACTCTTTTCATCCGACACAAGATATCAGACCTGGCGCAGGCTTTGGGTTTCTCTTGCTAAGGCGGAAATGAAGCTTGGGCTTCCCATCACACAGGCGCAGGTTGATGAGCTTTCAGCACATATCACGGATATAGATTATGAATGCGTAAGCAGGCGGGAAAAAGAGGTGCGCCACGACGTTATGGCACATATTTATGCCTATGGTAAGGCTGCTCCCACAGCCGCAGGTATTATTCATCTGGGCGCAACAAGCTGTTATGTAACCGACAATGCCGATCTTATAATTTATCGGGATGCTCTGAAATATTTGCGTTCAGAGCTTTTGGGCGTTTTGGCGAATCTTTCGAAATTTGCCGAAAAATATAAGGATCTGCCAACCCTTGGCTATACACACTATCAGCCTGCCCAGCTTGTAACGGTAGGAAAGCGTGCGGCACTCTGGATGCAGGACTTCCTTTCCGACCTGAAAGAAATCGATTTTGCCATTGAAAATATCAGGTTCCTCGGCTGCCGCGGTACCACCGGAACCGAAGCAAGTTTTGTGGATCTGTTTGATGGAGATGCGAAAAAAACAGATGAACTAAACCGCATGATTGCCGCAGACTTCGGCTTTGACGAATGTTTCGACGTGGTGGGCCAGACATACCCGCGCAAGGTTGACAGCCGAATTCTGAACGCGCTTTCCTCTTTGGCACAAAGCTGTTACCGCATGGCAAACGATATACGCCTTTTGCAGCACGACAGACAGATAGAGGAACCATTTGAAAAAAATCAGATCGGTTCTTCTGCGATGGCATATAAGCGCAACCCTATGCGGAGTGAACGTATCTGTTCTCTGGCAAGATACCTGATAGCGGATGCGATGAACGCACCGATGACGGCATCCGTACAATGGCTTGAGAGAACGTTGGACGATTCGGCAAACCGCCGTATTTCTCTGCCGGAAGGCTTTCTCTGTGCCGATGCGATTTTAAGACTTGCGCAGAATGTGACAGACGGACTTCGCGTAAATAAGAAAGTCATCGAAAAGGCCGTAAAGGAATATCTGCCTTTTATTGCAACGGAAAACCTGATGATGGAAGCGGTCAAACGCGGAGGAGACCGCCAGGAAATCCACGAAATCATTCGCAGATGCTCTATGGAAGCAAGCGAAAAGATGAAAGACGGCGAGGAATGTGACTTGCTTGCACGACTTGCGCAAGAGAAGAAATTCGGTCTTACCGAAGCGGAAATGAAAAAGCTTCTTGACCCGGCCCTGTATATCGGCAGATGCCCCGAGCAGGTTTCGGCATTTGTAGAGAAGATCAAGCCGATTCTGGCAAACGCGGACGGAAAATCAGCAGAAATTAACTTGTAAGAAAAGAGATGAACACAGTGGATAAAATACTCGTATTGGATTTCGGTGGTCAGTATAATCAGCTTATTGCACGCCGAGTACGTTCAGAGCAGGTGTATGCCGAAATCAAGCCCTACAACAAAATTACGCCCGAAGAAATAAAAGAGAATG
>JAFXBK010000063.1 GCA_017521825.1 Oscillospiraceae bacterium | reverse complement strand
TATTCCGTAATTCCGGCGCTTTTTCCGTTTATGGCGTTTTCTTTATATATCTGCAAAAGCAGTGCCGCGGATTTTTTTGCGGCTTTTCTGCGGCCGGTAACAAAGCTTCTTAAAATTCCCGCATTTTGCGGCGGCGCGCTTTTTGCTTCGCTTATCGGCGGATACCCTGCCGGTGCAAAATGTATAAACGATCTTGTACTTTCCGGCCGCCTTGACCGCCGCACCGCCGGAAGAATGCTTTGCTTTTGCGTAAACGCCGGGCCGCCTTTTCTTATAAGCGCGGTTGGAATTTCTGTTTTCGGCAATATTAAAACCGGAATATTGCTTTTTGCGGCACAAATAATTTCTTCTGCGTTTATTGCGGTTATCTGTTCCGCTTTTGCAAAAAAGAATTTTTCCTTTGAAGAAAAAGAATATACTCCGTGCAAAAACGGAGCCGCCCTGGCTGTGGAATCCGTTACTTCCGCGGCAAAAAGCTGTTTTGAAATGTGTGCCTTTATTGTGCTTGCCTGCGGCGCGCTGGAGCTTTTGCAGGGCGGCGCGGTTTTTTCCGCATTATCCGGCATTCCCGTTGCAAAAGCGCTTTTTACAGGCTTTTTTGAGGTGACCGCCGGGGCTTTTGCCTGTAAAAATATAACCGGCTTTGGCGCGGTTATTGCCGCAGGAGCAATATGTTCCTTTTCCGGAATTTCGGTTATTTTACAGGTTGCTTCCGCCGTTGATGAAAGTAAAATTCCGCTTTTGCCGTTTATTGTTTCCCGTTTTTTCCACACAGGGATAACCGCAGGCCTGCTTTGGCTGTTCTTTGCTTTTTACAAAGAAAGTGCCGCGGTTTTTGCAATAAGAGGCAGCACTGCAGAGGCTGTGCTTTCTGCTTCGGCACCTGCGGCGGTAAGCCTTTTGTGCATGGCATCGTTTTTTTTGCTTTCTGCCGTGCCGCCGCAAAGCGAAAAAGAGCCGCTTTTAAGCAGATTAAAACAAAGGTTTATAAAGCAATAAAAAATCCTGTTCCGGTTTTCCGGAACAGGATTTTTTTGCGTTTATATTTAACCTGTATATGGCAAAGAAGTTATGTATTTTACAACGTATCTGCGGATTATTGCCGAATCCATTACGTTTACTTCGCCATCAAGGTTTACGTCGCCTGCAAGCTTCTGCCCCGCATCAAGGGTAAGCAGTCCTGCGGCGTAGCGCCTTGCATAGTTTGCGTCTATGGTGTTCACCTTGCCGTCGCGGTTGATATCGCCTACTTTGTAAGCAGGAACCTCGCGGCTTTCGTAATAATCGCAGTTGGCGCAGTCACGGCGCTCCTCGCCCGCTTCGGAAGTCGTGGGCGCTTTGTGCAAATACCATTCGCCAAGGCTGTGGCCGGTGGGTTCGGTGTAGTTATCCACATAGCTTGCGCCGCATACAACGCAGGTGTGGGTGGTATATCCCTGCTCGGTGCAGGTTGGCGGCACAACGGTTGTGCCGTAACTGTGGCCAAGGGCGTTTGTATAATTGCTTCTGTAAGAAGCTCCGCATACGCAGGAATAAACTGTGTATCCCTGTGCGGTGCAGGTTGGCGCAACAACTCTGCTGTTTGCATAATTATGGGTATCGCTGTGGGCAAGGCCTTTGCTTCTTGCGTAATTCCAACCGACTGTACCGCAGGTTACGTGAAGAACAACGTTCGGACATTCGATAAAAGTCCAGTCTGTTGAACTTTTGTTTTCAATGGTTATGACGGAAGAAGGAATC
>JAFXBK010000062.1 GCA_017521825.1 Oscillospiraceae bacterium | reverse complement strand
CATCCCGACCTTCCTGCTCGATTTCCAGATGCTTCAGGAGCAATACGTTGAAGCGGGGCTTCTTTCCCAGGTAATCTGGAATGTTCCCCATCAGGAAGCGCTGGCCATTTATTCCATCGTCGCAAATCTCCTTATCTGGATAATGCGCATTGCCCTTATGATGTTCACGAACCGGCTTTATTATTCAAAAGCCGTTTCCGCTGTCAAAAAAGCAAGGGAAGTTCTTGCGGACAGGGACGAAAACGCCATTTCCGATTATTTCCGCAAAAAAGGCGGAACAAGCATGGTTCTGCCGATAATCTTCGGAATCCTTGCTTTTGCCGCAAGTTTTGTTCTCGCCTGGTTCATTGTCAACTCGGAATTTTTCATCATGCCCGATATGACAAAATTTCTTTAAAAAAGGCGTTTTTTTCTGTTGACAAGCCGCTTTCCGGCTGTTATAATAAACAATGTTGCTTTATGACCTAAAGCGAACATCCTTGCTCCGCAAAATGGGGCCAAAGTCCAAAAGGAGGTGTATCAAAGATGGCAAAACTTTCCCAGAGCTATGAAACCATTGTAGTTTTCAGCTGCAAGAATGAGGAAGCAATCCCTGCCCTTGTTGAAAAATTCACCACTCTTATCTCCGAAAACGCTACTGTTGACGGTGTTGAAGAATGGGGCAAAAAAAGACTTGCTTATCCCATCAACTACGAGACCGAAGGTTACTATGTGCTTATTAACTTCACCAGCGCTCCTTCCTTCCCGGCAGAGCTCGATCGTCACTACAACATCACCGACGGCGTAATCCGTTCCCTGATCGTTGCAAAAGCAGAATAAGGAGGAAATCCTATGAACAAAGCGACCCTTATTGGCAGACTTGCCGCCGACCCTGAACTTCGTCAGACCGGCAGCGGAATCGCCGTAACCAGCTTCACCATCGCCGTTGACCGTCCCTATTCCAAGGGAACCGACCGTCAGACCGACTGGATCGACATCGTCGCATGGAGAAACACCGCCGAGTTCGTCTGCAAATACTTCCAGAAGGGTTCCCCCATCGTTATCGAAGGTTCCATCCAGACCCGTGTCTGGGAGGACAAGGCCGGTCAGAAACGTAAATCCGTTGAGATTGTTGCCGAAAACGTTGAATTCGTTCCCAGAAGCAAAGATGCAGGCGCTCCTTCTTTCCACACCGAAAGAAACGAGTTTGCTCCGCCCATTGCCGAACCGGCTCCTGTTGTTTATGCCGCAGGTTCCGCCGACGATTTTACCGTTGTTGATGACGAGGATCTCCCTTTCTGAGAGCACGAAGCTCACAAATTTCTTGTTTAACTGAAAATCTATAAGGAGGAAAAGAACCATGGAAAGATCTGAAAGACCCATGAACCGCAACAGAAGAAGCCGCAAAAGAGTTTGCGCTTTCTGCGTTGATAAAATCGCTGAAATCGATTACAAAGATGTTCCCCGTCTCAGAAGATTCCTCTCTGAAAGAGGCAAAATCATTCCCAGAAGAGTAACCGGAACCTGCGCACGCCATCAGCGCCAGCTGACCACCGCTATCAAACGCGCTCGTCATCTTGCTTTCCTTCCCTACGTTTCCGACTAATCGAAACCGGGAAGCCGATAATCGAAAAAAATTGCTCCCTGCCTTTTGGCAGGGAGTTTTTTTATTTGTCTCCCTTGTTAAAGGGAGGGGGGACTGTTGCCGTATGGCACGGTGGAGGGATTCTTATGTTTACAAAAAGCTTATAATATGATATATTGCAGAAAGAGATTTTACCCCGAAGGAGAGTTTTTATGAAAAAAGCACTTGTTGTTCTTCCCTATAAGGAAGCGGATAAACAAAAACTCGTTGCCTGTGCCGAAGGAAAATGTGAATTCCTTTTCATAAACCGAAAAGAACAACCGGAAGAATACACGTCCGCGCTTAAAGATGCAAACCTTATTATCGGTGAAATTCCGAACGGAGATTTCCGGCATTGCGAAAAGCTTGAAATGCTCCAAAGTTCCTCCTCCGGAGTGAATTATTACGTTGAAGGTGGAAAATTCCCGGAAAACGCAAAACTTTGCTGTATGACCGGGGTTTACGGAAACGTAATTGCGGAGCATCTTCTTGGAATGGTTCTTTCCCTTTGCCGCAGGATCCCGGAATACCGCAACCAGCAGAACGAAAATAAATGGAAAATACTCAAATTCGATAAGCCCCTTGATGAAAGCACCGTTCTGATTCTGGGCGCCGGTGATATCGGAACCACCCTTGCAAAATGGATGCGTCCCATGGTTGGAAAAATAATCGGAATCCGCCGCACCGAAAGAGCTTTTCCCGATTGTTTTGACGAAATGTTTACCCTTGAAAAACTTGACGAAAAACTTCCCGAAGCGGATTTTGTAATTTCCGTTCTCCCACAAACTCCCGAAACCGCCGGACTTTTTGACGAACGCCGTCTTCGCCTTATGAAGGACGATGCTGTTCTTGTTAACGGCGGCCGCGGAAGCCTTATTGACCAGGATGCCCTTCTTAAAGTTATGTCCGAAGGAAAATTTTTCGGGGTCGGTCTTGACGTAACCGTTCCGGAACCTCTTCCGGCGGAAAGCCCCCTTTGGAAGCAGGAAAGAATTCTTATAACCCCCCATTCGGCGGGAAATTCCTGTTCCCTCGAAAGTCCGCTTGAAAGAAAAATCCGCGAATTTATCCTTAAAAACACCGTTAAATGGCTTTCCGGCGAAGAACCGGAAAACGTCATCGATTTTAAACTCGGCTATAAAAAGAACGTATAAAAAACAAAGGGCAGGAATTTTCCCGCCCTTTGTTTTTTATGCTGATTTTTTCTTTTCAAACATTCCCCAGACAATGTTTGCGGCGTTCCAAAGTAGCAACGCTGCAAAAAGAATAATTGTAAGCGTCTGATTTTCCTCGACAGCTTCTTTCAGAGAAACAAAATATGCAATAATAAGGCCCGCCGGAATTACTCCGCTTAAAAAAACGAATATTCCGGGCGGTTCCGGAAGATTTGCCAAAGGAACTATAATCAGCTGCATATTGGCGGCAACAATACATGGCAAAATCCAGTATGCTTCCGCAAATCCCCTGCTGAATCCGTCAAAAAGGAAAAGCGCCAGCATGATAACGTCAAGAAAAATCCATACAAAAGCGGTTTTTACGCCTTTCCGCTCCCAAAAACCTTCTTCCATAGTGGCGACCACCTTTCCTCATCTAAAAAAGCCTTATTCCGTTTTACCCCTGTAAATTTTTTCAAGGATATCAACAATTCCGTCAATTCCGAGCATTCCGGAATCCAGCATAATGTGGTAGCTTTCCTTAACTCCCCATTTTTTATTGCTGTTCATGTTGTAATAGGACGCGCGGTATTTATCCGTTTGCTGGATGGATTTAAGCGCTTCCTTTTCGGAAAGATTATAGCGTTCCATGGCGCGTTTAAGCCTTGTTGTCTGGTCGGAATAGATAAAAACGTTAAGAACGTCTTTTCTTTCGCTTAAAATTCCGTCCGCGCATCTTCCGACAAAAATGCAGGGACCTTCCTTCGCTTTTTCAAGAATATAGTTGGTCTGGTCCGCGGCAATGGCGATTCCCGAAGGAATCATATTATCCGTTCCGAAATCAACGTATGGGAACATTGCGAGGGAATAAAGAAAACTTCCCGTCGGGGTTTCTTCAATTTCCTTTACGTATTTTGTGCTGAAGCCGCGTTTTTGGGCGGCATATTCGTAAAGATTTTTGTCATAATAAGGGATTCCGAGGCGTTCGGAAAGTTTTCTTCCGATTTCGCTTCCTCCGCTGCAAAACTGTCTTCCGATGGTGATAATCATTCTTCCATCCCCTTTCGCTTGTAAATAATGCAGATTATTTTCAACAATATTATACCAAAAACTGGTGATTTTGTAAAGTTTTTTTGATTCAGCCAAGTTTCCCGAATTCATAACCCATTTTCCGGAATTCGGAAATAAGAATTTCAAGCGCCTGCGGCGTTGTTGTTCTTGTGGAACTGTCGTGAAGAAGAACTATTACCGTTTCGCTTCCGATAAATTCCGAAGAAAGAACGTTTTCCGCAATTTCTTCCGGCGAAAGAAGCTCCCCGAGGCTGTCTTTTCCGTCCGCGTTCCAATCATACCAGGTCATTCCTTCTTCCGCGGTTTTTTCCTTTACCTCCTCAACAAGCCATTTTGGCGCGGTATAATTATTGCTCCCGCCGGGAAAACGAAAAATTTCCGGTTCTTCTCCGGTTACGGAATAGACCCATTCCCTTTCCGAAGAAAGATCTTCCAGAAAACTTTCCGCCGAAAGATAAATTTTTTCGTAATCGTGGCTCATGGTATGAAGGCCGATGGAATGTCCTTCGCTTTTTATTTTAAAAAGTCTTTCGTCGGTTTTTGGTTCGGAAGGACCGATTACGAAAAAAGTTGCCTTGATTTTTTCTTTTGCCAGAATATCAAGGATTTCCTCCGTCCTTTCGGAAGGGCCGTCATCAAAGGTAAAATAAACCGTTTTAACCGCATTAGCATCCGCTTTTTCCGCCTTGAGCACCGGGAAAGCCAAAGCCATGCTCAAAGCCAGAACCACCGCCGGAATTATGTAAAGCCGAAGTTTTATAACTTTGAATTTTATATTCAAACAAACACCGCCCGAAAAAGTTTTTTGTTGACTTAATCATGTGATAGAGTTAATATTAAGTATATGCCATTTTTAAAGGAGATATTTCATCTTGAAAAACATAAACGAAATTACAAAATCGGAAGTTTCCGAAATAAAATATATTCTTACCGATATCGACGGAACCCTTACCGGCGCCGACGGACGCATTTCCCCCAAAGTTTACGAAATGCTCTGGAAGCTCCGGGAGGCGGGTTTTATCCTTATCCCGGTAACCGGAAGAACCGCCGGTTGGGCCGCTGTTGCCATAACCGACTGGCCGGTTGACGCAATTATTGTTGAAAGCGGAAGCGTTGTTTATTACCTTGAAAACGGCTCCAGAAAGGAATTTGTTCATCCTTCCGTTCCGGCGGAGAGATATTCCGTCCACGAAAAAATCCGCGAAGTTGCTCTTGCGAAAAATCCGAAAATCAAAGTAAGCATCGACCAATACAGCCGCTTTAACGATTTCGCGTTCAACTATGCGGAAGATGAGGACGATAAACTTACCTTCGAGGAAGCGAAGGAGGTTCTTGATGCGGTAAAAGCCATCGGCGCAAAGGGCAGCATCAGTTCCATCCATGTCAACACCTGGTTCGGAGATTACGATAAACTCCCCATGAGCCTTCTTTACCTTAAAGAACACTATGGCGTTGAAAACCCGGAAGATTGCGTTATCTATTTTGGCGACGCGGCAAATGACGAAGAAATGTTCGGCTTTTTCCCGAAAGCCTGCGCCGTTGCAAACTTTATGAAATACGCCGAATTTTCGAAGCATCTTCCCTCCTATATAACAACTTTTGAAGGCGGAGAAGGTTTTTGCGAAGCGGCGGAAATTCTTCTTACCGAAAGAAAAAACAGAATTTCCGAAAAATATAATCTTTCCAGATAAAAAAACGCCGGAGCTTTTGGCTCCGGCGTTTTTTTCTGTTGTGGTTTTTTCTGCGCTTACATTTATTCAAAAAAAGGCTGTACGGGTGCCTTTTTTACCCTTAATCAATGGGTTCCAGAACGCCGTAATCTCCGTCGTTGCGTTTATAAACAACGTTGATCTCCCCGGTTTCCGCGTTGCGGAACATAAAGAAATCGTGGCCGAGAAGGTTCATCTGAAGTATTGCTTCCTGAACATCCATCGGGTTTACGCGGAACTGTTTTGTTTTTACAATTCCGTAATCTTCCGCGGGTTCTTCATAAAAATCAACGGCCAGTTCGGAAAATTTTTCGCCGCGGAATTTGTGTTCAAGTTTCTTTTTGTTGCGGGTAATCTGTTTGGTAAGAACGTCCACAACTGCCTCAAGGGAATCAAGTCTGTCGGAGGTGGTTTTTTCCGCCCTGAAAAACATTCCGCCGGCGGTGATGGTTGCTTCCACCGTTTCTCTGCCGTTCTGGTTGGTCACGGTAACGGTGGCTTTCGCATCTTCACCGAAAAAGCGGTCGAGCTTTGCAAATTTTTTCTCGCAGCGCTCGCGGAAAGAATCACGGACAGAAGTGTTTTTCGAAATGATGCTGATGTTCATATTTTTACCCCCTTTTTGGTTACACTTCCGGAAGTTTAAAACTTCCTTCTGTAATTTTATTATATCATTTGAAAAAGGGCGTTTCTACTGTTTATTTTTACGGAAATGTTAACGTTTTATTATGCTTTTCGGAGAATTTTCAGCAGTAATATTGACCTTCTAACCTTTTAATGGTAAAATATAAATGTTGTGTGACAGAAAAAGTCCTTTCCGAATTTCGGAAAGGACTTTTTTTAAGGTTTTTTAACAATTTTTCCGCCGGCGATAACCCAGACCGGTTCTTCATAAACCGAAAGCGGATCGCCTTTAAAAGCCGCAAGGTCCGCATCTTTTCCGGGAGCTATCGAACCGATTTTATCATCAAGACCCATGATTTTTGCAGGAACGGAAGTTATGGCGCGAACGGCGTCATCGTGGTCCATTCCCGCTCTTACTGCAATTCCCGCAGAAAGAGGAAGATATTTTATCGGAACCTCCGGGTGGTCGGTGCAGATTGCAACCTCGACCCCGGCTTTTTTAAGAATTGCGGCGTTTTCGTCCCGCTCGTTCGAAAGTTCCGGTTTTGTTCTGGTGCAGATAAGCGGGCCGACAACCGCCTTTGCCTTTTCTGCGGCAAGTTTTTCTGCATTAAGATGGCCTTCGGTACAATGTATCAGAACAAGGTCAAGGTCATATTCCTTTGCAAGGCGGATTGCGGTAAAAATATCATCGGAACGGTGGGCATGGAAATGGGACTGAATTTTTCCTTCAACAACGTCAACAAGCGCCTCGCTTTTGATATCGATTTCCGGCTCGTCCGCATCCTCGTCCTCTTCCGCCGCAAGAAGATCCCTTTGGTATCTCTGCGCTTTTTTAAGCTGTTCGCGGATTATTGCCGCGGTGGCCATTCTTGTGCTTGGGGTTTCGTCCTTGCTGTGATAGGTGTTCTTCGGGTTTTCGCCAAGGGCAAATTTCATGGCAACGGGAGCTTTTATTACCATATCGTCAACTCTGGTTCCGTAGGTTTTTATGGCAACCATCTGTCCTGCGACCGGATTCGCGCTTCCCGGGCCGGTTACAACCGCCGTAACGCCTGCTTCAAGAGCTTCCTTAAAGCTGTAATCCGCCGGATTTATTGCGTCCAAAGCGCGGAGATGGGGCGTTGCAGGGTCGGTGTCCTCGTTTCCGTCGTCACCTTCAAAACTAAGCCCGTCCTCCCACATTCCGAGATGACAATGGGCATCGATAAATCCGGGGTATATAGTAAGGCCGGAAAGGTCGTATTTTTCTTCGTCACTGGGGCAAAAATCCATCGGACCCACGTCGATTATGCGTCCGTTTTTAATCAGCACGTATCCGTTTTTTATAGAAGCGGAACAGGCGGTAAAAATTCCCGCATTGTAAAGAAGCATAAAATTTTAACCCCCTTTGCTTAAAATTCCGAATAAATTCAAGGCGGGAGAAATCCTCCCGCCGTTTTTTTTATTATTGTGGTTTGCGGCGGTTCTGGGCGGTTCTTCTGTTTCCGTCGGTTTTTTTCATGCCGCTTAATTTTTCGTCGCTGGTTTGTTTAAACTTATTGAGCATGTCTTCGAAGGAAAGGCTTTCCTGTGCCCTCGGGCGGAATTCAAAGGAATCCGCTCCGCGGGAAACTCTCGCGGGTTCGCGTTCTCTTCTTTGGGGACGTCTTTCCTCTTTGCGTTCCGGTTCTTCGGCCTGTTTCATCGAAAGGCTGATTTTTCCTTCCGGGCTTACGGAAATTACTTTTACTTTAACGGTTTGTCCAACATTAACATATTCTTTAAGATCTTTTACATAATTTCTTGCAACTTCGGAAATATGTACCATTCCGGTAATTTCACCGATATCGACAAAAACGCCGAAATTGGTAATTCCGGAAACTTTGCCTTCGACAACTGCTCCTACTTCAACATCCATTTTTAAGATTTTGTCCCCCTCAAAAGTTATAACTCAGTCCGTTCCGGAAATATCGATATAAAAATGTTCCTCGGGATAGGCATAGCCAAGTTTTTCTCTCGCCTGTTCCTCGATAAACGCATCGGTTCCGTAACTGTCGCGCGTCTTTTGGAGCTCTTCATTTCTGATAAGCGATTCTGTATATTCCTGGCGGAGGGAATCAAGTTCATTTTGTTTTTTGCTGATTTCCGCCTGCATTGATATCAGGGAATAGAGAAGATATACCGCGAAGGCAATAGCCGCTATTTTCAGGAAAACCCCGTTCTTCGGTTTTTTCTGTTCCGTTGCTTTCAACTTTTTCGGGCTCCTTTCCGGCTTTTCCTCCGCAAAACGAAAAAGCCTTTAATATATTTAGACACAATATATTATATACCAACCCGGCTTTGTTTTTCAATAGGCTTTTGCGTTTATCCAAAGCTTTTTGCCAAAATATTTTCGCCTTAAAAACGCGTTTTTCCGCAAATTTAAGAATTTTTTGGAATATTTTGACAAACGGCCGAAAAGCGGCTTTTAAAAACCGCCTTAGTTTTTTTGCAAGGAACATGTTTATTTTCCCGAAGCTGAAATACCAGCCCAAAAATCCCAAAGCTGCACCCAAAAAAATATAGAACCTCGGGATTCCGAAATTTTCGTTCAGCAAAAACGAAAAGGACAAAAAAGCCGCCCAAACGCAGTAAAGAAAATCGCTTATGATAAAAAGCCGCCTTCCAAAGCGCACCAGCGTTCTTGTTACCCGAAGAAAATCATAGCACCCGCCGAGCACCATACCAAGCAGGATGGATTTTATAAAAATCCCCCACTGGTACCCGATTATATCCGTAGTATAAATCATCTGAAAATCCTTTCAAAAAAACCGGCTTTCCTTGAAAGAGAATTTGAATATGTAACGGAATCTATTTCCCCTTCAACAATAAGGTTCCCGCTTTCGGCGGAAAAACTTATTACCTTAAGATTTTTCCCGCCTATGGTAAAGGAAATTCCTTCCAGCATGGCGCAAATTTTTGTTTCGTCAAAACCTTCAACATCCTTTACCCCGCTTGCTTTAAGAACCTTTCTGTCCTCCAGAATAAGGTTATGCCACCTTTTGTTTTGTTCCTCTTTCTGCATTTTTCTTCCCCCTTTCCTTTTTAAAATTTATGCCGCGGTCAACAAAAAAATACCGGAAGCAAAGGCTTCCGGTATTTTTTATCGGTCACAATCCTGGGTTTTTCTCTGGGCAGCGTTTTGCTTGCTCATGGGAGTTCTTACGTTGCTCATCTGGTCGGAGGTTTTGTTTTTGCAGTTGCTTCCGTTTTTGTTGTTTGCTTTGTTGGTGTTTTCTCTTGCATAATTTTCGGGCATGGCTTTTTTCTCCGTTCAAAAAAACAATTTTTTCGGAAGATTTTTTCTTCCGGTTTTATTTTTTGCGGATTTTTTTGTTTTATTCTTAACCAAAAACAACGTATAAATATTCATGTTGATAAAACCGCCTTAAAATGGTAAAATAATTTCAGATATTCTGAAAGGCGGCGTTTTGTTTTTGACTGAAATTACGGAAAAGAAAATAAGCGGAAATTCCTTTAACGGGCTTTCCCTTGCATTTATCGGCGATGCGGTTTATGAAATCCTTGTGCGCGAACATCTTTTGGAACATGGCTCGCTCCAGGTTGGAAAACTTCATAAAATGGCGGTGGAAATGGTCCGCGCAAGTTTTCAGGCGGATGTTTTTGATTTTCTTGAGCCGATAGTTTCCGAAGAAGAAAACGGAATTCTTCACAGAGGCCGGAACGCCAGCGCAACCCATATTCCAAAAGGCGCAAACGCCATTGAATACCGAAAGGCAACGGGCGTTGAAGCACTTTTCGGCTGGCTTTATCTTGAACAGAAAAACGAAAGAATAAACGAACTTTTTGAAATGATTCTGGAACATTCCAAAAAGGAGGAAAAAGTTTGAGCAAAGAAAAAAGCATTGCTTTTCTTAAAGATATCGGAAGCGATATCCTCGGTTCCCTTGTTTTTGCGCTTGGCGTAAATGTTTTTACAACCCCGAACGAAATTGCTCCCGGCGGCGTTACCGGAATTGCGACGGTTCTCCATTCCATAACCAATCTTCAGATGGGTACCCTTACCTTTCTTCTTAATGTTCCGCTTGTGATTCTCGGCCTTTTGGTAATCGGAAAGCGCTTTACCTTAAGCACTTTCCGAACCCTTATAATCCTTTCGCTCATTACGAACTTTACCGAAGCTTTTCTTCCGGTTTATACCGAAAACGCCCTTGTTGCTTCAATTTTCGGCGGCGCGGCAATCGGAATCGGAATGGGGATAATTTTTCTTCGTGGTTCAACAACCGGCGGCACCGATATCCTCGGAAGGGTTCTTCTCCGGTATTTCCAGCATATTCCCCTTGGAAAAATCTTACTTGCAATCGATTTTGTCATTGTAACCTTCGCAGGTATTTATTACGGAACACTTGATGCGGCGCTTTACGCCCTTGTTTCCGTCTATGTTACCGAAAGAGCCATGGACAGCGTCCTTTATGGTTTTAACGAAACCCGAATCGCCCATGTTGTAACAGAGCACCCCACCGAAGTTGCAAAAAGGGTTATGGATGAAACAGAACGCGGAATTACCTATCTTCACGGCGAAGGCGGTTTTCAGCGGGACGAAAAACTTGTTATCATGTGCGCTATGCCGAGCAGGCAGTTTGCAAAATTCAAACGCATCGTGCTCGAAGTTGACCACGCCGCTTTCATCATGGTTGCTCCCGCGAGCAACGTTATAGGCGAAGGTTTTAAGGAAACTTTTGAATAAAACAAAAGCAAAAACCGGGCGAAAATGCCCGGTTTTTATTCTTATAAAGAATATTTTCGCCGCAATCCTTGACTTTCTCCATCTGCAATTTTACAATTGAATTAAACAACAAAACATAAAAGGAGGTTCGTTTTTATGAAAAAACTTTTGTCCGTGCTCATGGTGCTTGTTTTTATTCTTTCCTCGTGCTCAAACCCGGAAGAACCTATTGTTGAACCGCCGGAAACAAACGAACCCGGCTCCAACGGACCTTCCAAACCGATTTCTTCCGAAGAGGAAAATCTTCTTCCCGGCGGAATAAATCCGGAAGATTATGATAAAGTTGAAGAATATGAAGGCTCTTTTGTTCTTTCCAATAAAACCGACGAAACCTGTACAAAAGCCGTTTTTTCAAGCGCTGACGGCGGAATAGTATTTGACCATCATCTCGAAGAGAGTCCTGCGGACGATGTATGGTTTCTTTCTTCCAACGGGGAAATTGTAAACAATGAACCGTATCAGTATTACGATTGGCTTATAGGTTATCTTGCGGGGTTCCGAAACGGCGCAATAGAAGTTTTTGAAATTACCGAAAACGGTCTTGAATTTTATTTTTCCGAATCACCGGAAACAAAGGAATATTTCGGTTATAAAGTAACCTCCTACCGCTGGTTTGGGTCAACTCCTTGTTACGGTGTTATCGCTCCGGATGGAGACGTTTTTGCAGAACCGAATTATGAAATCGTCGATATCCCCTTTGAAGACAGAATTTTGCTTTTTGACGGAAGCATCCAATCCTGGTATTTTACCCGATGCAACATTCTTGACCCGGAAGGCAACATAATAAATAATTCCTATAACCATGTTGAATACTTTGTCTGCGATGAAGGATATATCGGAATCGCCTTTTGCGGAAACAAGGAAGATGACCCGGAACATCGTCAGACTTTTGATTTGAACGGGAACCCGATGCCATCCGGTTTTTGGTTTGTCGATAAAGACGGAATCCCCGTCAGTGAAATGTATAATCATTTTTATGTGGACGAAGAATGGAACTGGAATCTTTCAAAAGCATCAAGAAACGATATCATCCATGTCACATCCGCCGACGGAGAAAGCTATTCTTTCACCGTTGAAAGTGTTCTTATAAAAGAATAAATTTCAAGCAAATCCCGGTCGTAAACGCCCGGGATTTTATCTTTTCCCCTCATCCGTCTTTTGCCTTAGGCAAAATCCACCTTCCCCCAAGGGAAGACTTTAAAAAAATCGCATAAATAAGGCAAAATTTACATATTTGGTACTTGACATTTGTTATTTATGCTGATATAATATTTCATGCCGCATGCCAAAGGCTCTAAAAGTGCGTCCTTTTTTAAGGAACGCCGCCTCAAGTCAGCGAGTCTATTGAAAAGAAGGAATATCATGTACGCAGTAATCGAAACCGGCGGTAAACAGTATCGTGTAGAACTTAACGATACTCTCTATGTCGAAAAACTCGAAGCCAACGAAGGCGAAGAAATCACTCTTGATAAGGTTCTTGTTCTCGGCGGCGAATCCCTCAAAGTAGGTGCTCCCTATGTTGAAGGTGCAAAAGTTGTCGCAGAAGTCATTAAAAACGGCAAAGGCAAGAAAATCAATGTTTTCACCTATCGCACCAAAAAAGGCAGCAAACGCGCTCTCGGTCATCGTCAGCCCTATACCAAGCTTCTTGTTAAAGCTATCGAAGGCTAATTAACGATGATCCGCGCTGAATTCTTTTATAAGAAAGGCGAACCCAAACGTTTTGCAATAAGCGGACACGCGGGTTTTGCCGAAAGCGGAAAAGACATTGTCTGTGCTTCGGTAAGTTCGGCCGTCCAGATGGCCATTAACGGAATTACAGAAATTGTGAAGGTTAACTGTGAAGTTAACGTTTACGAAGATTGCATCGAATGCGTTCTTCCCCCAAACCCAAGACCCGCGGCAACACATTTTGTTTCGGCTCTTCGGCTTCATTTAAAACTTCTTTCCGAGGATTTTCCGAACACAATCAACCTTATAATTACGGAGGTATAATAACATGCTTAGACTCAGTATGCAGTTCTTCGCCCATAAAAAAGGTATGGGCTCCACTAAAAACGGCCGTGATTCCGAATCCAAACGCCTTGGCCCGAAGAGAGCCGACGGTCAGTTTGTTCTTGCAGGTAACATCCTTGTAAGACAGCGCGGAACTCACTTCCATCCCGGTAACAACGTTGGCAAAGGTTCCGACGATACCCTCTTCGCTCTCACTGACGGCGTTGTAAGATTCGAACGCTTCGGTGCAGACCGCAAAAAGGTAAGCGTATATCCTGTCGAGCAGTAATCTGCCCGCGTTGAAAAAAGGGACGGAATTCCGTCCCTTTTTAAATTGCCAAAAGGCTCCCCAAAGGGGGAGCTGTCAGCGAAGCTGACTTAGGAGGGATAATCCCCGACAAATCTTTGCTTACGCAACCCGTTCTTAAAAATCCCTCTTCCGTCATTTCCTTTGGAAATGCCACCTTCCCCTCTGGGAAGGCTGTTTTAAAAGGAGGTTTTCCCCTATGATTATCCGAAAAGCCGAACTTAAAGACGCCGCGCTTCTTTCCGAAACGCGGAAGCTCCAGCTCATCGACGAAGGCATTGCGCCCGATTGCGATATTGACGCCGAGCTTGATGTTTTCTTTAAAAAATGGCTTGTTTCAAAAGATTTTCTCCAGCTTATTGCCGAAGAAGACGGAAAACTTCTTTCAACGGCGGCCGTAATCTATTACGATTTGCCGCCTTCCTACACGAATAAAATCGGCGTTCGGGGTTATATTACCAACGTATATACCGCACCCGAACACCGAAGAAAAGGTCTTTCGAAAATGCTTCTGACCGAACTTTTGAACAACGCAAAATCGCGCGGAATAAAAAAGCTTTGGCTCGGCGCTTCAAAAGACGGAAGACCGCTTTACGAAAAACTCGGCTTCATTCAGCAGGAAAGCTATATGGAGCTTACACTTGAAGATAAACCGGAGGTATAAAGATGTTTGTCGATACCGCGAAAATCAGAATCAAGGCCGGCGACGGCGGCAACGGCGCAGTTACTTTTCACCGCGAAAAGTACGTTAACGCAGGCGGTCCCGACGGCGGTGACGGCGGCAAAGGCGGAAACGTTGTTTTTGTCGGCGACACCAACATTTCCAGCCTTATTGATTTTAAATACAGAAAACGTTATATTGCCGAAAACGGCAAAAACGGTTCCGGAAGCAACATGACCGGAAAATCCGCACCGGACCTTGTTATAAAAGTTCCGGTGGGAACCCTTATCCGCGAAGCGGAAACCGGAAGAATCCTTGCGGATATTTCCGATAAGGAACCCCATATTGTTGCAAAAGGCGGAAAAGGCGGCTGGGGAAACCAGCATTTTGCTTCCGCAACCCGCCAGATCCCCAAATTTGCAAAACCCGGCTTCCCCGGCGAAGAATTTGAGGTTACCCTTGAACTCAAACTTCTTGCGGACGTTGGCCTTGTTGGCTTCCCCAACGTTGGTAAATCCACCCTTATTTCCGTTGTTTCCGCCGCAAAGCCGGAAATTGCAAACTACCCCTTCACAACCCTTACCCCCGTTCTCGGCGTTGTTAAAATGGACGCAGGCAGCTCTTTCGTAATGGCCGATATCCCCGGTCTTATCGAAGGCGCTTCCGAAGGCGTTGGCCTTGGCCACGATTTCCTCCGCCATGTTGAACGCTGCAGACTTGTTCTCCATGTTGTGGATATTTCCGCCATGGACGGACGCGACCCCATCGATGATTACAAACAGATCAACTATGAACTTGAAAAGTTCAACCCGGAACTTGCAAAGCGCCCCCAGATTGTTGCGCTTAACAAAGCGGATGCCTCCATTGAGGAAATGATTGACGAATTCAACGAATTCGCCGAAGAAAACGGTTTTAAAACCTATCTTATTTCCGCCGCAACCGGCGAAGGCGTTCAGGAACTTATCAACGCCGTTGCCGCAGAGCTTGCAAAACTTCCGCCCATCGTAAGATATGAAACCGAAGCTCCCGTTCGCGAAGAAATCACTTCCAAACAGGAATTCAAAATCCATATCGAAGACGGAATTTATGTTGTGGAAGCTCCCTGGCTTATGCATGCTCTTGGTTTTGTTGACCTTGATGACTATGAATCCCTTCAGTATTTCCAGAGGGTTCTCCGTCTTTCCGGAATTATTGATGAACTTGAAAGAATGGGTATTAACGAAGGTGACACCGTAAGCATTCTCGATATCGAGTTCGATTATATGAGATGATTTTGCATTTTTCACAGAATGCAACAAAAAGCTCCTCCCGAAAATCGGGAGGAGCTTTTTTATTCTTTTAAGGAATATCGCCTTGACTTACCCCCCAATTTTTTATAATATTATTGAAACAAACAACAAGGAAGTGACGGCTTTGAAAAAGTTTTTTATCTTTCTGATTCTTTTGGCTCTTGTTTTATTCTTTTCCGGTTGTTCGGAAGAAACCGGCGAACCTGTTGCTTCCGAAGATGAAATAAATTCCGGCGTTTCCGAAGAACCTTCCAAACCTGAAATTGTTCCGGAAGAGCCGGAAGAACTTTCGGAAGAATCCATTGAACCGGAAGAAAAAATTGACCCGAAAACATTTATGACTTTTGAAGAAATCACTGCCCTTGGCTGTTACCCTGTTTGGATGAAACCGAACACCGTCATCGTTTATGACGAAAACGGAAACCCGGAAATCATTGAAGGCGGCGTTCTTACCGAAGAGGATTGCGCCAAAGACGAGATGTATTCCGAAATCGGTTTTATCGAGCTTAATGATAAGACCTACAGAATAAAGCCGAACACAAAAGTTGAATATTATAAAGACGGTTTTATTCAGAACATCTATTTCCTTTGGCCGGACGGAAGTTATAACCTTTCTCCCCTTTCCAAAACCGAAAACGCAAAAATAACTTACTATAAAAACATCGACGAATATGAAAACAAAAGCGGCGAAACCGTTTTTTTGAACGAAAACCAATGCCATTCCGTTTTCTGGATTTCCGACGGAATGAACCTTTTCCCCGAAAGCACAACAAAGCCGATGGATTTTCCAAGATACGAAATTACTTTCACCTATGTCGGAACGGAACACTGCATTTACGTCGATTCAAACAATGTTTTCACTTCCACAATGCTCGAAGGCGGAAACTATGTTTCCGTTTTTGAGGAAGACCATTTTTCCAAAACCGAAGCACTTTTTAACGAAGCAAAATAAACGAAAAAATGCCCTGCCGGCTCGGCAGGGCGTTTTTTTATTTGGTTTTCTTTTCCACCGCGGTAACGGTGTTCTGCATAAGCATTGCAACGGTCATGGGACCAACGCCACCCGGAACTGGAGTTATAAAGCTTGCTTTCGGCTCGACGTTTTCAAAATCAACGTCGCCGCAAAGCTTTCCGTTTTCGTCGCGGTTGATGCCAACGTCGATTACTACCGCGCCTTCTTTTACCATATCCGCGGTGACGAATTTCGGTCTGCCAACCGCCGCAACAAGAATATCCGCGGTGCGGGTTTCTTCCGCAAGGTTCGGGGTTTTGCTGTGGCAGATTTCAACGGTTCCGTTTTCGTGAAGAAGCATCATCGCCATGGGTTTTCCGACGATATCGCTTCTTCCGATTACAACGCATTTTTTGCCGGCGGGAGAAATTCCGTAGCGGTGCAAAAGTTCCATAACGCCTGCGGGGGTGCAGGGAAGGAAGCGGTAATCGCCGCGCATTATATGGCCAACGTTTTCCGGATGGAAAGCATCAACGTCCTTTTCCGCAGGAATGCAGGCAAGGGCTCTTTCGCCGTCAAGACCTTTTGGAAGCGGCATCTGGACAAGGATTCCGTCGATATCAACTCTTGCGGCGTAGGAATTTATTATATATTCGAGCATTTCCTGGGTGATATCCGCCGCAAGGGTTACAACTTCGCTTGCAACGCCGATTTCCTCGCAGGCTTTTGCTTTGTTGCGGACGTAAACTTTTGAAGCCGGGTCTTCGCCAACAAGAATTACCGCAAGAGCGGGTCTTCTTTTTGTTTCTGCAACCATTTTTTCAATTTTTTCCTTAAGTTCGGCGCGGACTTCCGCCGCAATTTTCTTTCCGTCAATTATCGTTGCCATCTTCGTTTACCTCCGCTTCCGCTTTTTCGCAAGAAATTTCAGCTTTTTCGCAATTATTTTTATAATCCCATTTTCCTTCCGCAACAAGCTTTCCTTTTTCGGTTTCGGCAAAAATTCCGAGCCATTCCGGTTTTAATTCGGACTTAAGGAACTTCATTGCAACTCCGAAGGCGCAAACCGCAAAGATGAACATCAAAGCTCCCAGAAGCTGGGAAATTCTGAACGGGCCAATCATAAGGCTGTCGGTGCGAAGTCCTTCGATAAGCATTCTTCCAAAACCGTTCCAGCCAAGATAGAAAAGGAACATCTGGCCATCGAATTTGCGATTTTTCGCAACATACCAGAAAACCAAAAGGCCGATGGCGCACCAGAGAGATTCATAGAAGAAGGTCGGATGAACCGGAACGCTTGGGTCCATAACGGCGCCCATAACTTCGTCGGAATGTCTTTCGATATAGGAAACAATCTTAGGGCTGGTCATTCCCCAGGGAAGATTTGTGTTGCAGCCGAAGGCTTCGCTGTTTACAAAGTTTCCCCAACGTCCGATTCCCTGGCCGATGAGCACTGCTCCGCCGGCGATATCGAGGAAGGGAAGGATTTTTTGTCCGCGGAGTTTACAGCCAATTATAAGGCCAAGAACGCCGCCGATTATTCCTCCGTAAAAACCAAGTCCGCCGCCGCGGATATTAAGAATTTCCGCAAGGTTATCCTTATACATATCCCACTGGAAAGCAACGTAATAAAGCCTTGCGCCGATTATTCCGAAAATCATCGCAAAAAAGATTACATCAACAATTCTGTCGCCGTCGATGCCGAATCTTTTTGCGTTTTTAAAGGCAAAAAGCATTGCAAGCAAAAAACCCGTTGCAATAAGAATTGCGTACCAATAAATTTCTATGGAACCGATTGAAAAAGCCACCCGGTTTATTTCAAACTGAAGTCCAAGACCGGGAAAGCTGATAAGATCTGTCATAAGTTATGTTCCTCCTTTGGGTCAGGGTTTTATTACCGAAAGCGCGGAATTTTCCGCGGAATAGGTTGTTTTTATGCGTTCGATAACGCTTTCCGGGGTTGCGTTTGCGGCAATATCGAGCATTTCGTACATATCGACACCCGGGAAATGGCAGTTGAAAAGCGCGGTTGCAACGCCGGTTACTCTGTCGGAAGACCGCATATAATGTCCGTAAACCGTTTTTTGAGCACACTCAAAAACGTCCTTCGGAATTCCGTGCTCAAGAAGATGCTCAAATTCTTCCTTAAGGCGGTTATAAACCTTTTCCGGGTCGCGGCTTTCGCCGGAAAGAAGGATGGAAATATAATCTCTTCCACAAAAAACCTCGCTTCCGAAGGTTGCGTTGATAAGGCCTTCGTCATAAAGTTCGCGGTAAACCTTTGTGTAATCATCGCAAAGGGCGCCGACAAAAATTTCGTCAAGGATGCTTCCCCGGAAGTTTTCCGCTTCGGTTCCGGCTTTGCCTTTAAAACCGATGTTGAACATCGGAACGGAAACCGGAAGATGCTGTTCAACATAATTTTCCACAACGGATTCCGGTTCGCCGCAATCACCGTGCTCAAGATAAAAATCCTTTGCAGGTTCGAGCACCTTATCTGCCGCTTTGAGCACCGCTTCCGGCTCAAAATTTCCCGCAACGGTAAGAACCATGTTATGAAGGTTATAGAATGTGTTATAGCAATCGTAAAGAAGGTCTGCTGTAATTTCAGCAATTGATTCAACCGTTCCGGCAATATCTATTTTTACCGGGTTTTTGTGGTAAAGAGCGCCGAGAAGGTTAAAAAGAACTCGCCAATCGGCGGAATCGTCGTACATTCTTATTTCCTGGCTGATTATTCCCTGCTCTTTTGCAACGGTTTCCGCGGTAAAATAAGGGTGGGTAACAAAATCCAGAAGAATTTCGATGCTTTCCTCAAAATTTTCGGAACAGGCGAAAAGATATGCGGTTCTGTCAAAAGCGGTAAAAGCGTTTGCGTTTGCGCCGGTTTTTGCGTAACGCTCGAAAGCGGAACATTCTTCGCTTTCAAAAAGCTTGTGCTCAAGATAATGGGCAATTCCTTCCGGAAGTTTTTTAAATTCGCCGTTTTCCGCGGTTTTTATGCAGGTATCTATGGAGCCATAGGCGGTTCCGAACATTGCGTAAGCGGTGGAAAAGCCTTCCATCGGAGCAAGAAGAATTGTTAACCCGCTCGGATGCTCAACTTTATAATAACAATCGCCAAGGCGTTTACTTTCGATTTTTTTCATCTCAAGGCTCATTCGTTTTCGCCTCCTTTAAGGAAGAAAACCGCCGCAAGTTTTGCATTTTCGGCCGCTTTCATAACTTCTTCCCTTGTAACCGCTTCCATAGCTTTTTTATCTTCCTCGGTGGTTACAATGTTTTCTTCAACAATTCCGCTCATATACCAGCTTTCGACGGAATAAAGGGTATCGCCGACGGAACCAAGGCTGTTTATAATAGCGCCCTTGGTATCGTTAAATTCTTCGTCGGTAAAATCTCCTTTTGCAACAAGCTCCAGCTGGTTTATAATTTCTTTCTGGGCTTTTTCGCGGTTTTCAAATTCAATTCCGCAATCAACGATAAGGATTCCGCTTCCTCTTTCAAAATGAGAATCCGCATAGTAACAAAGGCTCATTTTTTCCCTTACGTTCATAAAAAGCTTCGAAAAAGCGGTTCCGCCGTAAAGGGCAGAAAGCATTCTTGCGGCGTTTTTTTCCTTTTCGGTTTTCGGCGCGCCCATTCTGAAAATCATAACAAGTTTTCCCTGGGCAATATCCATGCTTTCTTCCGCTTCTTTAAGCGGGGAATAATCCACCATTTCCGATTCCGAAGTTTTTACAGGGTTTCGGTCAAGGGAAGCAATTTTTTCCGCAAAAACCTTTTCCGCAATTTCGGAATTTCCGGGACCGGCGAAGAAAATTTCTATCTGCGCTTCTTCAACAAGCTCCTTCCAGGCCTTCGCAAGGCTTTCGGAAGTTATTGCTTTTGCGTCTTCAACATAGCCATAGCGTTTTATTCCGAAAGGTTCCTTTTCAAAAACAAGGTCAAGGGCTTTTCCGATTGCGTAAGTGCGCTTATCGTTAAGGTCGCTTTCGATTGTATCGATAAGATATTCCCTTTCAAGCTCAAGGTCAATTTCCGGGAAATGTCCGTTTTCGTCAAGGTTTGGTTCAAAAACAATGTCCCAAAGAAGATTTGCGGCGGTTTCGGTCATTTTTTCGCCGCCGATGGCATATTTATCGTCCGCAAGAAGAAGGGTTATTTCGATAATCTGTTTGTTTCCGTGCTTACCGACGTCCGCTTCAAGAATTGCGCCGTACATTTCCGCAAGTTTTTTGTTAAGAGCGGTAAAATCCGGGCAGCTTTTACAGCCTTTTCTTAAAACAAAGGGAACAAGGGCATTAACGGTTGCTTTTTCTTTTTCAAGGGGCGTAACAAGGCAAAGGGTAATTCTATTATGCTTAAATTTCGGTTCGTTAACCGAGTTCATAAAAGCTCCGTTGCCGATTTTTTTTCGGTTCAAAGTTCCAATCATTCGTTTTCCCTCATTTCATGTGAACATCAATTTGGCTGTAAGGAATTTCGATTTTGTTTTCATCAAAAGCAAGTTTGATTTTTTCGTTAAGCCTGCACCGAAGGGTTTCGTAGCTGTCCCATTTGACGTAAACTTTGCAGACTATATCAATGCTGCTCTGGCCAAAGGCTGTAACCATTATAAAAATATCCTTTTCCTTTTCAACAAGCGGTTCTTCCTCAACAACTTTTCGGATAATCGCTTTCGCTTTTTCAAAGTCCTCGCCGTAACCTATCGAAAAAACCGAATCCAGGCGGCGAAGGCCGATTTTGCTGTAGTTTATAAGGGTATCTCCAGCAACAATGCTGTTCGGAATTATAATTTCCTTGTTATCCGCGGTGAAAAGATGGGTGTGGATAAGGCCGACTTCGGAAACAAAGCCGGAAACCCCTTCCTCCGGAATTTCCACAAAATCCCCGGCGTTGAAAGGTTTTGAAAAAAGGATCGTAATTCCGCTTGCAAAAAGCGCAATAATATCTTTGATTGCAAGGGAAAAAGCAAGGGTGAACACGCTGAAAATCGCAAGGACGGAAGTTACCGGAATTCCAAGGACATTCGCCGCCGTCAGAATTACGATAAAATAAAGAAGGAACGCAACGATCCCACGGATAAACTTTGTTGCACCCGCGGCAAGGTTGCTTTTTTCAACGTAGCGCATAACAATTTTAAGGACCCAGCGAACAAGAAGCGCCCCGACAACAACCGTTACCAGCGCCCAAAGCAATTTTTCGCCGTATTTGGATATTATCTCGCTCGGTTCCATTTTTTCAAGGGTATCGAGAAAAGCATCAAGGTTTTCCGTTCCTGCGGAACTTTCGGAAGCGGCAAGTGCTTCCTCCGCTGTAAGTAAAATTCGTTTCAAAAAAAACATTTCCTCCCTTCGGGGAAAAACAATTTTATTATTCCTTTTTAAGCTTTGCAAAATTCGCCATAAGTTTTTTGGTGCCGACTTTTTCAAAAGCAATTTCCAAAAGGGTATCGCCGCTCATGGATTTTGCGGAAACAACCATTCCTTTTCCGAAAACTTTGTGGAAAACGGAATCCCCCGGGCGGTAACCCGCTCCTTCGGTTTTAGGCGCTTCGGTAAATGTTTTTTCAATATGCACCTTTCCGGCGGAATCTTCCGAAAAATGATAGCTTATATTTTTTCTTCGGCTTTCGCTTTCGTCAAAGAAATCCTTAAATTCTTCCGGAATTTCCTCCGCAAAACGGGAAAGACGGTTGTGGCTTGTCTGGCCGAAGATCATTCGGCTTGCGGCGGCGGTTAAGAAAAGGTTTTTCTTAGCCCTTGTAATTCCGACGTAGGCAAGGCGGCGTTCCTCTTCCATTTCCGTCATATCATAAATCGCCTGCATTCCGGGGAAAACCCCTTCCTCCGCGCCGATTATAAACACATTTTCAAATTCAAGACCTTTTGCAGAATGAAGGGTCATCATAAGGACGGAATCGCTTTCTTCGAGCCTGTCCAGATCGGTATAAAGGGCAACTTCCTCAAGGAAACCGGAAAGTTCGGCGTTTTCGGAAGCATCCTGATATTTCATCATGTTGGTTTTAAGTTCGCCGATGTTTTCAAGGCGGGTTTCGCCTTCAAGACCCTGGGCGCGAAGCATTTCTATGTATCCGGTTTTTTCACAAAGCGCATCGAAAAATTCTTCCGCGTCAAAATCCTCCGCCATTTCCGCAAGTTCCTTTATCATATCGGTAAAACCTTTAAGCGCCGTGCTTCGCTTCATAAGGTCGATATATTCATCCGAATGTTCAAAAACCTCGAAAAGGCTCATTCCGGTAACGTCGGAAATATGCTGGGCGGCGGCAAGGGTTGTTGCGCCGATTCCGCGCTTCGGTTCGTTGATAATTCTTTCAAGGCGAAGGTTGTCCGAAGGATTTGCGATTACGGACATATAGGCAAGCATATCCTTGATTTCCTTACGCTCGTAAAAGCGCAGACCGCCGATGATTTTATAGGGCACGCCCGCCCTCATAAAAGTTCGCTCAAGGCTTGCGGATTGAGCGTGCATACGGTAAAGAACGGCAAAATCGCTGTAATTTGCACCTTTTGAAATTCCGTCAAGAACTTTATCCGCAATAAATTCCGCTTCCCTGTCCTCATCAACACAGCGGCGAATGGTAATTTTGTTTCCGTCGCCGTTGGAAGTCCAAAGGTTTTTTCCTTTTCGCTCGGTGTTGTGTTCAATAACCCTGTTCGCGGCGGAAAGAATATTCTGGGTGGAACGGTAGTTTTGTTCAAGGCGAACCACTTTTGCGCCCGGGAACTGGCGCTCGAAGGAAAGGATATTTTCTATGGTTGCGCCGCGGAATTTATAAATGGACTGGTCATCATCGCCCACTACGCAAAGGTTTTTGTTCTTTTTCGCAAGCATGGCTACCAGCATATACTGAACGTGGTTGGTGTCCTGATATTCGTCCACCATGATATACTGCCAGCGGTTCTGGTAATATTCCAAAACTTCCGGTTTTGTTTTAAAAAGGCGCACCGTTTCGCAAAGAAGGTCGTCGAAATCAAGGGCGCCTGCTTCGTGGAGTTCTTTCTGATATGCGTTATAAACCTTTGCGGTTATTTTCATTCTGTAATCGCCGTTGCGGTCGGCAATATCGGACATATCCGCCGGGGATTCCAGCCTTTCCTTCGCGTGGCTTATAGCGCCGAGCAAAGGTTTCGGCGGAAACTGTTTTTCTTCCATGTTGAGGTTTTTAAGGCATTTTTTTACCACCCGAAGGCTGTCGTCCGTATCATAAATGGTAAAACTTTTCGGAAGGTCAATAGCCTCCGCTTCCCTTCGGAGAATCCTTACGCACATGCTGTGGAAGGTGGAAGCAAAAACATCCGCCGCTTCTTCCCCAAGCTTTGTAACAAGGCGGTTTTTAAGTTCATCCGCGGCCTTGTTGGTAAAGGTTATTGTAAGAATGTTCCAGGGGCGAACGCCGCTTTCGATAAGCTTTGCCACCCTTGCGATAAGAACGGTGGTTTTTCCGCTTCCGGCACCGGCAAGAACAAGAAGAGGACCTTCCTTATGGTTAACCGCTTCCATCTGGCGCGGGTTTAAAGTTTCGTATAAAAAAGCCATTGGTTTACCTCCGGTTATAATAGGCTAATTATATATTATATTATATATTTATGAATTTTTCAACACAAAAGCGCACCGGCAAAAAAAGAAGCCGCTCAAAAGAGCGGCTTTTCTTTTTTTATCCGGTAATACCGTTTGTTTCATCTTCCGGAGTGAAGAACCATTCTTCGGTGATTTTTTCGCCGGAAACAAGTTCATATTCCACCAAAAGCCCGATTTTTTCGCCGCCATCATAAATTACGGCATCGTTCATATATCCGGAATCGAAGTTTTTAATAACCTCGTCGTCATATCTTGAAGTTACCGAATTTCCCTTCGCGGCAATTTTTTCGTTTCTGTCGATGTAAACTTTTATCGCAACAGAAATACCGTCCTTCTCTTTTAAAAGAATTGCGCTGCGGTACTCCGGATAATAATCCCCCGGAACAGAAAGATTGCTTAAAGAAATTTCCGGTTTATCCCCGCGTCTTTCCCAAGCTATGGTGCAGATGCTTCCGAAATAAAGTTCAACAGGTTTTCCGCTTTCCGCAATTTCCTTTGCGCCGGAAAGTTCTCCCCGAACGAACTCGGTTTTTGCGGTAAAATGGATTTCGCCGTTTTTTGCAACGTAGATATCGTCTATAACCCCTTGAAAAATCGCTTCCCCGATTTTAATTTCAACGGTGCTTCTTCCAAAATGGGTTATGGTTCCGTATTCGAGGAATTTTTCATTGTTTTTGTGCATGGGAACAGCCGGGGAAACAATCTGGTCGCTGCCGAATTCATCGGTAATCCTTTCGCAATGCATTTTTACAAAAACCGTTCCTTCTGCTTCATCAACGGTTATTTCGTCCGCAAAAATTCCGTTTTTCGGCGCAAAGCCTTTTGCCGCAACCCCATTTTCTGTTACAAAAATTTCCGTTTTCCAGGCGGGTTCATGGTGCAGTTCATATTTTTCATCAATGTATGAATGTACTCCGTGTTCCTGAAGTTCGACCAGGATGCTGTATTCATTTTCGCTTTTTAAAACATGGTTAAATCCGCGTTTTTTCAAAAGATAGCCGTCGCTCATATTCAGCAAAAGCAGAACCGACGCGCCGATAAAAGCCGCAAAAACAGCGCATATTCCAGCAATTTTTAAAAAATCCGGCTGTTTTTTCTTCGGAAGGCTTTCCGCAATTTCTTTTGCATAATCCTCCGCTGTTCCTTCGTGGATTTCCTGAATTTCGGTTTTGTTTTCCTGCGCTTCAAGATAAATTGTCAAAAGGCTTTCAAGGGCTTCTTCCCTTTCGGGAGATTTTGCGGAAAGTTTTTCAATTCTTTTTTTAATTTTTTCAAAATCGGATAGATATTTTCCGTTAAGATTTGCCATCCTGTTCACCTCCGCCTCGTTTTTCAATATTTTTTATGATTAAAAACAATGGTTTCGCTTAAAATTTCTTCCGGTTCGTCAACGTGATAATAATAGATAACGACAATTATATCACCGGTTTCTGTAATTGAAAATTCAGCCTGCTTATTTGAAAGTCTGTAAACCTCGTTTATGTTTTCATCATAAATATATTCCGTTGTTCCGTGGCCGTGGCCGGTTATTTTAATAAATTTTCCTTCTTCGTCACGTTCAGCGTCAACATGAGCCTCAAAAAGTAAATTTTCGGAATATTCCTCAAATTCCGAATATACCAGCTTCGTTTTCTTTTCGGTTTTGACGGTTTCGGTTTTTATCGTTCCGTCTTTAAAAACTTCGGTTATCTCAACGCAAATCAAGCCTTCGTCATCAAGATGGGGCCTTTCGCTTTCAACCCAATCAAGGCTTTCGTCAAGCTTTCTTGGGACAGAATTCCAGATAAGTTCCTGTCCGCCAAGTTCTTCATTAAATTCTGTTTTAACAATTGCAGTTGCCTTTCCGTCGGAAGTGGGCAGATAATAATATATTTCTTCTTTTGCCGGTGTTCCTTTGCCTTCAACTATCGGATCATAATTATAGCTTACGAAAAACGGAAAATGTTTTTCTATTAAAACCCGAAGAATTCCTTTATAATGCCAGCTCATGTTGCTTATGTCGTTAAGTTCAACCGTAACAATTTCCCCGGAATTTATGCGCTTTGAAATTCCGGAATAATCCGCGTTTTCATCCGATGCGGTAAAATCTATCCAATAACACAAATCTTTTCCGGTGGCGTTAACTCTTACAACTTCTCCGGAAAAAGGAAGCCCGCAAACTTCCGCGGAAATTCTTCCGCTTTTTGTGTGCATCCAAAAATATTCGCCGCTTCCGTAAGAAAAACCAGGATATTTAAAACCATATTGCATCGGAGAAACCTGTTTTGTTTCGGAACGCATTATTACGGTGAAAAATTCATCATAGTTTTCCGAAACCATAGCTTTATCAAAATACATTCCGGCCGCTGAAAGATTCGCGTCCTGGGTTGGAAAGCCATCATCGCCGATTGTAAAATATGCGGTATAATTTTCGTCCCCTTTTCCATAAGGCGCGCCGTAAAAGATTTCCGGGAATTTCATATAATAGTTATATCCGCCTTTTTTCATGTAATAAAAATCGCTTGTAAAATATGCAAGCACAGCAAAAACAAGAGCAAAAACGGCAATTATAACTCTTCTTATTATCCTTCTTTTTTCCGGCGCCATGTGCGGAAGCCCTTCAACAATCTCCTTTGCGTATTCCTTTGCGGAACATTCGTGGATTTCCGAAATCGGAGTTTTGTTTTCCTGCGCTTCAAGATAAATCGAATGGAGGGTTTCTATGGCTTCGTTTCTTTCCGGGCAGGTCTTTGCGTGTTTTTCGATATAATCTTTTACGTCATAAAAATCAAAAATATATTCCCCTTTAAGTTCAGCCATTTTCTTCACCTCCGTTTAAAATTTCGTTCACCGAAAAATCAAGGGATTTCCAGATTTCCCGGAATTTTAAAAGTTCTTCAAGGCCTTTTTCGGTTGTTCTGTAATATTTTCTTGCGGGGCCGTTTGGAACCGGAACTTTTTCGCTTTCGATAAGTCCGTCGCTTTCAAGCCGCAAAAGAAGCGGAAAAAGTGTTCCGTCGGAAACATCCGACATTTTATATTCCAAAAGTTTTTTCGGAATTTCCTGGGAATAAAGCTTTTCCCTGCTCAGTACAGCAAGAACGCATCCTTCGAGAATTCCTTTCATAATTTGGGTTTTGTTAATCAAGGAAATTCCTCCTTTCCGGTTACTTGTATTGCAATTAACTAAGTTCATTGTAATACAAGTAACCGTTTTTGTCAATATTCTTTTTATAATTTTTAATCCTGCATATTTTTCGGTAAAAACTTGCAAAACCCGGGGTAATATGTTATATTAAAGTGTAATATTATTAATTAACATGAGGTGATCACCATGAAAAGAACGGAGCTGAGGCTTGTTTTTGCCTCTCCGGAAGCTTTTGCCGAAGAGCCGATAAAAATCTGCGGCTGGCTTCGCACTTCCCGCAACTCCAAATCCATAGGCTTTATCGAACTTAACGACGGAACCTGCTTTACTAATATCCAGGTTGTTTATGAGGAAGATAAAGTTAATAATTTCAAGGAGATCAATAAGCTCAACGTTGGCTCCGCCGTTTCCGTAATCGGCAACATCATTCTTACCCCGGACGCAAAACAGCCTTTTGAAATGCACGCAACCGAAGTTATTATCGAAGGCGAATCCACTCCGGATTATCCGCTTCAGAAAAAGCGCCACAGCCTTGAATATCTCCGCACCATCGCGCATCTCCGCCCCAGAACCAACACCTTCTCCGCCGCTTTCCGCGTAAGAAGCGCAGCTGCTTTTGCAATCCATCAGTTCTTCCAGAGCAGAGGATTTGTTTACGTTCATACTCCTCTCATCACCGGTTCCGACTGCGAAGGCGCCGGCGAAATGTTCCGCGTAACCACTCTTGATCCTTCCAACCCGCCCAGAAACGAAGACGGAACCGTTGATTTCAGCCAGGATTTCTTCGGAAAAGCAACCGGCCTTACCGTTTCCGGCCAGCTTGAAGGCGAAGCAATGGCAATGGCCTTCAGCAACATCTACACCTTCGGACCCACCTTCCGCGCAGAAAAATCCTATACCCAGCGCCACGCCGCCGAGTTCTGGATGATCGAGCCGGAAATTGCTTTTGCGGATCTTGAGGACGAAATGCAGCTTTCCGAAGATATGATCAAATATATCTTCCGCTATGTTCTTGATAACTGCCCCAGAGAAATGAAATTCTTCAATGATTTTTATGACAAAGGCCTTATCGAACGTCTTGAAACCATCTGCACCCAGGAATTTGTTCGCCTTGATTACACCAAAGCAATCGAAATCCTTACCGAAGTTAAAGACCGCTTTGAATATCCCGTATATTGGGGCTGCGACCTTCAGACCGAGCACGAACGTTATCTTACCGAGGAAGTTTACAAAGCTCCTATCTTTGTAACCAACTATCCGAAGGAAATCAAAGCGTTCTATATGCGCCAGAACGACGACGGAAAAACCGTTGCCGCCGCAGACCTTCTTGTTCCCGGTGTTGGCGAAATTGTTGGCGGAAGCCAGAGAGAAGAACGCCTTGACGTTCTTATCGACCGCATCAACGAACTTGGTCTTAAAGAAGAAGATTACAGCTGGTATCTTGACCTTCGCCGCTACGGCGGATGCAAACACGCTGGCTACGGTCTTGGTTTTGAACGTATCATTATGTACCTTACCGGAATCCAGAATATCCGCGACGTTCTCCCCTTCCCGAGAACCACCGGTTCCGCAGAATTCTAATAATAAAACCAAAGCCGGAAGGAAATTCCTTCCGGCTTTTTGCATAATTGCCTCCCTTGTCTAAAGGGAGGGGGACCGTTGCCGTAGGCACGGTGGAGGGATTCCTTTCTCCGCTTCCGGCAGTACCATCGGAGGTAACTATGAAAACCATAATCACAATTCAGCATACAGAGTCCGTTCACCACACCAACGGAATGGTCGGTTCATGGACGGATTGGTCCCTTTCTGAAAAAGGCTTTGAGCAGGCGGAAAACATCGGCAAAAACCTTTCCGCCGAACTTTATGAAAAATACGTTATTTATTCTTCCGACCTTTTAAGAGCGAAGCAAACCGCCGAAATTGTCGGAAAACATCTGGACATTGAACCGCTTTTCAAAACCGAACTTCGGGAACGGAACCTTGGAGAAGCGGTTGGAAAATCCGTCCGCTGGCTTCGGGAGCACATGGAAAAACCGGAACGCACCGTTGACGACCGGCTTTTTCCTTCCGCTGAAAGCCGCCGGGACGAATGGAACAGGCTGAAACCGTTTTTTGACGAAATAATGTCGAACGGAGAAGAATATATAATTATTATTTCCCACGGCGACCTTTTAAGCGTTTTTAACGCAATGTGGCTTGGTTTTCCGGTGGAATCTCTCGAAAAATCCGAACTTTTCGGAGTTTCCGGCGGCGTTTCCTTCCTTTTTGAAAATTCTGAAGGAAAACGTTTTATCAAAAAGATGAGCGATACATCATATATGAAATAAGAGGTGACAGCATGAAAAAATATTCCGAAATGACCCGCGAAGAGCTTCTTTTTGAAAAAGAAGCAACCGAAAAAAGATATTCCGAGAAAAAAGCTCTTGGCTTAAAGCTTGATATTTCCCGCGGAAAACCTTCCCCGGAACAGCTTGCCCTTTCCCTTCCGATGCTCGATCTTATTAACAGCGAAACGGAAAATTTTAAATGCGAAAACGGTTTTGATATCCGAAATTACGGTGTTATTGACGGAATTCAGGAATGCCGCCGCCTTTTTGCGGAAATTCTTGATGCGCCCATGGAAAACGTAATCGTAACCGGAAACAGCTCGCTTAACCTTTTTTATGACCTTATCGCCCACGCAATGTGCCACGGAATTCCCGGCGGAAATGCTCCATGGTGTGAATGTAAGGAGCGCAAGCTCCTTTGTCCTGCACCCGGTTACGACCGCCATTTTGCCGTTGGCGAACTTTTTGGTTTTGAACTTATCACCGTTCCGATGAATTCCGACGGCCCGGATATGGATATGGTTGAGGAACTTATAAAAGACGAAAATGTAAAAGGAATCATCTGCGTTCCGAAATATTCCAACCCCCAGGGAATTACCTATTCCGCTGAGGTTGTGGAGCGTTTTGCAAAACTTTCCCCTGCCGCAAGCGATTTCCGAATTTTCTGGGACAACGCTTACGTTGTTCATCACCTTGATTTTGACGGTGAAACGGACGAAATCCCCTCTCTTCTTAACCTTGCGAAAGAAAACGGAAAAGAGGATATGGTCTATATGCTCGGTTCCACCAGCAAGGTAACCTTCCCAACCGCAGGCCTTGCGGCGGTTGCTTCTTCCGACCGCAACACCGCCGATTTTAAGCGCACCCTTTCCTTCCAGAACATCGGCCCGGATAAGATAAACCAGATGCGCCACGTCCTTTTCTTCAAGAATCTCGAAGGCGTGCTCAGCCATATGAGAAAACAGGCGGATATCACCCGCCCGAAATTTCAGACGGTGCTCAGCGTGCTCAAAGAAGAACTTTCCGAAACAGGAATTGCAAATTGGAACACCCCAAAAGGCGGATATTTTGTTTCCGCGGAACTTATGGAAGGCACCGCGAAGCGCACCGTTGCTCTTTGTAAGGAAGCGGGACTTGTTCTTACCGGTGCCGGCGCAGTTTATCCTTACGGCAAAGACCCGAAAGACAGCATTCTTCGGATTGCTCCGACTTTTGCTCCTGTTTCCGAACTTCCCGTCGCGATGGAAATTTTCTGCCTTTCCGCAAAACTTGCGGCAATTGAAAAACTGCTTGGATAAGCCAAAAAGTGAGGTTTTTATATGTTGATTTTAGCTTCCGGTTCCCCAAGAAGGCGGGAACTTTTAGGCCTTATTACAGATGAATTCGAAGTGCTTGTTTCCGGATGTGACGAATTTGTTCTGGAAGGAACCCCGGCGGAAAAAGTTCCGGCAATTCTTGCGGAACAAAAAGCTCTTGCGGTTGCAAAACTCCGACCGGAGGATACTGTAATCGGTTCCGATACTGTTGTGGTGCTCGGCGGCGAAATCTTCGGCAAGCCGAAGGATAAACCCCATGCTCACGCCATGCTCAAGGCACTTTCCGGCAAAAAACACTTTGTTTACACCGGTGTTGCTGTCGCCGAAAAAGGCAAAGTCCGTTCCTTCGTTCAGAAAACCGAAGTTGAATTTTACGAACTTTCCGATGAAACCATCGAAAAATATATTGCCACCGGCGAACCCATGGACAAAGCCGGTGCTTACGGAATCCAGGGAAAAGGCTCCGTGCTCGTTAAAGGAATCGTCGGGGATTACTTCAACGTAATGGGTCTTCCGGTTGCGGAAACCGCAAGATTCCTTGGCCTTGTTTAATAAAAAAAGAAAACAAAAAAGCCGGCTTTCAGCCGGCTTTTTCTTTTTTTATTTACCTGTTGAACCGAAACCGCCTTCGCCTCTTTCGGTATCCGAAAGTTCTTCGCAAAGAACGTATTCCGCCGGCATTACCGGCATGATCGCCATCTGGGCGATTCTGTCTTTTGGCTGAACAACATAATCTTCGTCGGAATTATTCATAAGTCCAACGCAGATTTCGCCCCGGTAATCGGAATCAATTACTCCGACGCAGTTTCGCGGAGCAATTCCGTGTTTTATTCCAAGGCCGCTTCTTGCAAAGATAAACGCTCCGTAACCTTCCGGAACGGCGATTGCAATTCCAACCGGAACAACAGCGTTTCCCATTGCGGGAACGGTAAGCGGTTCTTCTATGCATGCATAAAGATCCGCCGCAGCGGAACCGGAAGTTGCGATTTTTGGAACAACCGCGTTTTCGCGGACTTTTTTAACCTTTACCTCAAACGCCATAACGTTTTTTAAGCTCCTCAACTTCTCTTGCAAGTCTGTCTGCGCGGCGGTTGGCTTCGTCCGCTTCCATTCTTGCTCTTGCGGTATCGCCAAGATATTCTTTAAGCTGGGAACGGATGTGGTCACAGTTCGCCGCTTCCTTTTTATATTCGCTGAGATATGCGATGGAGCAAAGAACAAGGGCATCGTTCATGGAAAGGCTGGGGTTTCTTACCATAAGGGAATCGATATCATCGCTCATTTCTTTTGCAAGGTCACGGACATAGCCTTCCTGCTCGCTTGTTGCGATGGTGTAACTTGCTCCTGCTACTTCTATTTTAATTTTATTTACCATACCAAAATTTCCTCCCATTCGTCATAATATGACATATATATTATAGCACGCAAGGCGCCGGAGTTGCAACGCTTTTGAGCACCGGTTTTTAAGAATTTTTATTCTTTTTCGGAAACTCCTTTGTTAATTTTTCATAGAATATAAAAAAACTTTTTTGGAGGAAAAATGGCTCTTATTGAAAAAGAATATAACCGCGCCGCGGCTGTGGAATATGCAAACCGCTGGGCATATTTCCGCAACCCGGAATTTTATGATTTCAGCGCCATCGGCGGCGATTGCACCTCCTTCGCAAGCCAATGTATTCTTGCCGGCGGCGCACCGATGAATTTTACTCCGGATTTCGGCTGGTATTACCGAGGCCTTAACGACAGAGCACCCGCCTGGACCGGCGTTAAATTCCTTTTTAATTTTCTTGTTAACAACAAAGGAATCGGACCTTTCGGTCACCAGGTTTCAATCGACGAAATTGCGCCGGGCGACGTTGCCCAACTTATTATTGACGCGGAAGACTGGCAGCACACCCCGGTTATAACCGCCGTTGACGGCGACCGCCCGACTTTTGATTCGGTAAAAATCGCGGCACATTCCTATGATTGCGCCTGCAGACCTCTTTCGAGCTATGCGATAAAATCCGTAAGGTTTGTACATATAGACGGTTACAGGGTTGAGGAAGAGTCATGACCACCCCTAAAAGGGGTGGCTTGGAACGCCCTGTAAGGGCTTAATGCTGCCAGCGCCTTAACGACGCTGGCTTTTTTAATTCTTGCTCAAGCCGTAGTGGACTGATTATTTAGCTTTACCCTTGAAAGGGTCT